>DAOULF010000215.1:0-32682 GCA_034420555.1 Dehalococcoidia bacterium | reverse complement strand
CCGCCAGTGAGCGGTCGGCGTCCAGCCATTCGTCGGGTTCGACGCCCTCGATGTTGGATACGAGCGCGGGCATGTCGATGCAGATATATCCGTAGTATATGCCGGTGGTCAGTTCGGTCTCCCCGGCGTATGCGGCGGCTCCGGATGCCAGGTCGTCCATGACCTGAAAGTAGTCCACCTCTGTCTCTATGGCCGACACCCCGAAGGGATGGGAGACATGGAGCGCCGAGCGGATGTTGGCGCTTTGGTCGGCGGTTATCAGGCGGCCGAAGACGGCGGCGTCTATGCCGGCGGCCAGGCGCGTGGCCTCTATGAACGCTCTGATATTCGATCCTTCCCTGCCTGTCGTTCTAAACAGTGAACCGATGCGGCTTCGCGCCTCTTCGGCGGTGGCCGCGGACTCCATGACCGAGGCGGCCCGCTCCCTCGCAGGTTTCCGTAGACGCGGGGCGCGATGTCCGCGGCTACCCTGGCGGCGTGCCGGGAGTTTCTGTTCATGCCGCCGGCGAGATACACGGCGGCGGCCTCTCTGAGGTTGTCGAGACGCATATTCTCGTGGGTGTGGACGTGGCCAGGGAGTAGGTCACCCGCTCGGGGCAGCTCTGACGCGCAGGTGGCAGGTCATGGGTATCTTCGTGACGGAGAAGAAGCGGCTGCGTCGTGCAGCTAAGGAAGTACGCCCCCGCATCGAGGCTCATATAAGCTGGCTACAGCAGGAACTCGATGACCTGGACACCGACTCGCGACGGAGGGTACACGGTGGTCCCCTGTGCGTGAGAAGGACGACCTGATGCGAAGCGTTCTAGGCGTCGGACCGGAGTTGTCGCTGACACCGCTAGCATACCTGCCGAAGCTGGGCACGCTGAACCGCAAGCAGATTGCCGCCTTGGGCCTTGGTCGGTGTGGCGCCCTACAATTGGGACGATGGTCCATACTGGGGCAGGCGCTCTGTCCGGGCGACAGAGCCACAGTACGTTCTACGTTGTATATGGGAGCATGGGTGGCTATTCGGTTCAATCCGGTGCTACACGCTTTCTACCTGAGGTTGCTGGAAGTGGGAAGACCGAAGAAGGTGCCCCCTTGCCGCGTGTACACGGAAACTGTTGACCATCCTCAACGTCATGACAAGGACCGGTCTTTACTGGGCCCGGCCAGTCTCAAGCCGCGACATTGATGACGGTTGCTTGACCCCGTGCTTTCGAGCGTTGCATGTTCCGTACGCACCGACTCACTCGGCGTTGATCCGGGGCTCAAGGGACACATATGATTGAATCGCTTCGCCCACCGTCTGACGTTGTCTGCCCTCAGACGGCGAGCGTAATTCGTCTTGGAGCCATAGTCGCTGGACTTCTAGTCCTTATCAACGGCGCGGGGGCGGCTGGCAATCCATTCGTCAATCTCGTGTTCGATCCACCCGCTCGCCCGAGGCCCAAGCTTGATCGGCGGCGGGAAATCCCCTTCATCGATATAGCGCCACAACGTGGACTTAGACAGGCCCACGCGAGCGACCACTTCATCCAGTCTCAGTACTCTCATTAACAAACCTCACTTTCACGAAACGCATTTGGCGTTCTTTCTCGTGAGGTCAGTCTCCGCGAAATTGTCAAGAAAGCCGAAAACTCGTAGTGGCGTTGGATAGTCCGGGAAGCCTCTTGTATCAAACTCTCGTATCTCACTATCTGCCTGTCAAATAACCGAATTTATGGCGCTTCCAAACGTGAGAGGTTTCAGAACGCGACAGGAGCCGTCAATCTTTCAGCAAGATGCAACAGACGCAATTTCGGTCCGCCGCCTCCGTGAAATTCACCTGGCCATTCCAATTCGCCGAAAAGTCCAGGCCGGTCGCGCACATATGCAAGCCCCAAAGTGCTCCGAGATGAATTTCTTGATCTCCCGTTCAAATTCGGGCCAGCACTCAAAGGTGGAACGAACGGTCAAGGCCAAGCAAAGACGTGGCTCCTGGGGGCCGGACAGATCTCCGGTGAAATCAAGGGGTTGATTTGATGACGGATACTTGACCGGCGAACTGGACGGTCCGGGTACCAATTCCTCAGACCTCGAAAGAGACGATTGGTCGCAATCGGCATTTAGCGGTTGAAGCGCAACCGCTAAGCGTGCGCACGCCCGGCATTTGGGTCAAGAGATGGGTTTATGATGCCGGGAGTCGCCTACAGAAGCCCGTCAGCCAGCCGGCCGGCAGCGAGTAGTATCTCTGCGCCGATATTCTCTTGACGAGCGTTACCGGATAACCCGCATCGACGGCTGCGGCCATGCTGCTTCGCCAAGGTAATCGGCCCACTGCTGCATCAGGTCACGCCTCTGTTCGAACAGGTCGGAGCGGAAGTAGGCCTGTTCAACCATAGATCCGACGTGGTGCGCCAGCGACAACTCCATGGCCGCGTGAGAGGCGGAGGTCTGTTCGGCCGCCCAATCCCGGAAGGACGACCTGAAGCCATGAGGTACTGCCTTGATGCCGCGTTTTCTCAGCATCAGAGATAGAGCATTCTCCGACAGCATCTTGTCCGGATCGTAAAAGGACGGAAACAATAATCGACTTTCGGAAAGCGCCATGGCTTCGCTCAGAACTGCGACCGCCTGGTCTGATAGAGGTACCCGATGCTCCTCACCACCTTTCATGCGTTCCGGAGGGACGCGCCATGTTCGCTCTTTGGGGTCAATTTCAGAGGAGAGCGCGCCCCTTACCTCGATTGAACGGGTGGCGGTCAGCACCAGGAACTTGAAAGCCAGTTTGGTGACGACGTTGGACGGTCCGTCATCCACAATCTTGAGCGCCTTTGCGACCTGCTGGTAGGGCAGCGCTCGCATATGGTTCTTCACTTTGGGCATGGGCGGCAGAGCGCCGTCAACCGCTTCGCCCGCGGGGTTGTACGATATGAAGCCGTTGGCCATAGCCCACTTGAACACCGTACGCATTCGCTGCCTTACGCGGCGGGCATTTTCTGGAATCTCAGTCCAGATAGGAGTCAGAACCCTGAGGACGTCCTGCTGGCCGATTTGCTCAACGGGAGTATCTCCGATGACGGGGACAGCGTGGCGTTCAAGGGTCTGCATCCATGACTTGGCATGCTTTGCGTTCTTCCAGCGAGGGAGGTTCAGTTCGTGGACAATCAGGGCGGCCTCTCGAAACGTCGGAGCGACCGCCTCATCCTCTTCCCAAGGATCGATTCCATTGGCGACGGCAGACCTGTTGGCTGCCGCCTTTCGTCTGGCCTGCGCAAGCGAGACTGCGGGATATCCGCCAAGTCCCTTGTCGGGACGCTTGCCGTTTATGACGATTCTCTGTATCCAGTTCTTCGATCCCGTCTTAGTGATCACGAGATACAGACCGCCACCGTCGCCGTATCGTCCGGGTTTCTTCAGGGAATTGATCTTCGCTACTGTGAGTTTGGCCATGTCTTATACCACATTATGTACCACACCACTAACGGGATGGTACAGGACTTCTGGGGAGGTTACAAGACAAGAAAGGGGAGAATTAGCTACAAAAACAGAAGATATGGGACAATACAGGGCATTATGAGGGGAAGGGGTGGTGGAGATAGGGGGGCTCGAACCCCCAACCTCGGCATTGCGAACGCCGCGCTCTCCCAATTGAGCTATATCCCCACTCTGTCGGACGCGCCCATTATACCATGTCGAGCGACAACCATTACAAGTGCGCGAAACCAGTGAACCCGCATCTTGGTCCTATACGTCGCTCGACCGAATGTGCTAAAATACCCCCATGATGAACACATCTGTAAATCCGGCAATCCTGAAACGGCGGAAGGCCCACACGCAATTGGGGGGACCCTAATGGCTGACTTCGACGGCAAAGTAGTAATCGTTACCGGCGGAGCCCTCGGCATGGGCGGCGATACCGCCTCCGAGTTCGCTCGCCACGGAGCCAGCGTCGTCATTGCCGACCTCGACTCCGAGGCCGGTCTCCGGCGCCAGTCCGACATTCGCGCCGACGGCGGATCCGCCCTGTTCGTCGAGTCGGACGTGGCCCGCTCCGACGATGCCCGGCGAGTCGTCCGGGGCGCCGTCGCCGAGTTCGGCGGCGTGGACATCCTCTTCAACAATGTCGGAATCCAGCCCGTTGACTCTTACAGAAACGTCGAGGACACCCCCGAAGAAATGTGGGACAGGATTCTCGACGTCAATCTCAAGAGCTACTTCCTCATGGCCAAGTACGCCATCCCCGAAATCCGGGCGCGAGGAGGCGGAGTCATCATCAACAACGCCAGCGTACAGGGCCTCCAGTCCCAGTATCTCGTTCCAGCCTATGCTGCCAGCAAGGGCGGAGTCCTCTCCTTCACCCGGCAGATGGCGCTTGACTATGCCCGCGAAAATATCCGGGCACTCGCCATCTGCCCCGGCACCATTGACACCAACATGGTCAGGACCGTAGCCGCCTCCGAAGGCGGAGACATAGAGGAGACGCTGGATAGGTATGGCGCCGGACACCCCATAGGCAGAATCGGGACCGGCCAGGACATCGCAAACCTCGTTATGTTCCTGGCCAGCGAAAAGTCCTCCTTCATGACCGGAACTCACGTTGTGATAGATGGCGGCTACATGGCCCTCGGCGCATGGGCGGGCGGTGCAGGCGCCGACACCGGACACTAGTTCTCACGACAACCGAAATCTGCCTGCGCAGGGTTGCATTTTGCTCTCATTTTGTCTATATTGGGCAAACTTGAACCCCTACCTGATTGGTAGGCGGATTCAAGTGCGGAAAGCCTATCTGCGTGAGATTGCAGCAAGTGTTAGGCTTAGAGATGAAATTCGCTTCAAGGAGTAGGATAGGATGACCACATCCAATGGCAGCAACGGCGACGTCGTTCTCGACGTTCGAGACCTGCGCACATATTTCGTTACTCGCTGGGGAGTGGTGAAGGCGGTTGACGGCGTTAACTTCCAGCTAAAGCGTGGTGAGACACTCGGAATCGTTGGAGAATCGGGCTCCGGGAAGTCGGTCACCTCTCTTTCCATCATGCGTCTGATCCCGTCCCCCCCTGGGCACATAGTAGGCGGACAGGTCCTTCTTGAAGGCGAGGACATTCTCCAACTCAGCGAAGGAGACATGGAGAAAGTACGCGGCAGCCGCATCGGTATGGTGCTACAGGACCCCATGACGGCCCTTAACCCCGTCTTCGATATCGAAGACCAGGTGGGCGAAGCCCTCAAAATTCACAAGGGCTTCGGTGGCGAGGTCCTCAAGGACACCATAGTTGATATGCTCCGAAAAGTGCGTATCCCGGCCCCTGAAGTGCGAATGAGAGACTATCCCCACCAGCTTTCCGGCGGTATGCGCCAGCGCGTCGTCGGAGCTATCGGAATCTCCTGCGACCCCGCTGTACTGATCGCCGACGAGCCCACCACTTCTCTCGACGTCACGATTCAGGCGCAGTATCTCAGGCTGCTGAACGACCTTCAGCAAGAGACCGGCGTCGCCATCATGTTCATAACCCACGACTTCGGCATCGTAGCCAAGATGTGCGACAGGGTTGCCGTCATGTACGCGGGCCGGATAGTCGAATTGGCCGATGTTCGCACCATCTTCAACGATCCCAAGCACGAATACACCAAGGCGCTTATCAACTCGGTCCCCAAGCTGGAAGAGAAGACCGGACGCCTCGCGCAGATAGATGGGCAGCCGCCCCAGCTATACAACCTCCCGCCGGGAGACGCCTTCGCTGAAAGGTCTCCCCTTCCGACGGAAGACAAGGATTTCCAGATAAGGCCCGAACTCGTGGAAGTAGAACCCGAACACTGGGTACAGCTTTCGCACAGTTCGGTCGCCGAATTCGATAAGTACGCCCACCTCGTCCCTTACGGCGCTGAATACAAGTAGCCGGGGATTCGGAGAATAGTAAGGACTGGTGATGCCAAAATGGTAGCAGACGCTTCGACTAATGGCTCCAATGGAACTACGAACAGGTACGGTGTTGAGTCCGCCCCTGGCGTTGACTCTAGCTCCGACGCCATTATCTCGGTTCGCCACCTTCGCAAGTGGTACGATGTCGGTGGAGGCTCGTTATTCAGCCGCAAGAAGAGCATCCTGAAGGCCGTGGACGATGTTAGCTTTGACATTGACCGTGGCAAGACGATGGGACTGGTCGGAGAATCCGGATGCGGCAAGACGACCACTCTCAAAGTGATTCTGGGCCTCGAAGAGCCTACGGAGGGTCAGGTATTTTTCGAAGGCGAGGATGTCTCAGAACTAAGCCGCGCCGGCCAGAGAGAGTTGAAGAGATCGGTTCAGGCGGTGTTCCAGGACCCATGGGCATCACTCAACCCCAGGATGCGTGTCGGCAGCATCATTGGTGAGCCTCTCGAAGTAAACACCAACATGACCAGGCAGCAGATCAGGGAGAGAGTAGGCGACCTCCTCGTCGAGGTCGGACTCCGCCCTGACCAGTCCTCGCTCTTCCCGCACGAGTTCAGCGGCGGACAGCGGCAGAGAATCGGCGTCGCCAGGGCGCTCGCCCTCAATCCACAGGTCATCGTCCTCGATGAGCCCGTGTCCGCCCTGGACGTGTCTATTCGCGCCCAGATTATGAACTTGCTCGTTGATCTTCAGCAGGAACACGGTCTGGCATACCTGATGGTGGCGCACAACCTCGCCACGGTTAGATACATGTGCGACCGAATGGGAGTCATGTACCTCGGAGTATTCCAGGAGATGGGCGACACGGAAAGCATCTTCAACAATCCGGTCCACCTCTACACGAACGCCCTGCTGTCCGCTGCTCTGTCGTCCCATCCCGACATCCAGAGAGAGGAAATCATCCTGCCCGGTGAGGTCGTTTCGCCGGTTGACCCTCCTCCGGGAGACGTTTTCCAGACGAGGACTCCATTGGAAGTAGATCCCAATCACGAGTATGCGACTTCACGCCCGCCGCTCGTAGAAATCGAGCCGGACCACTGGGTGACCATCACCCCTTGGAGCACGATAAGCGGGGCCGCGGAGCAGGGGATAAACCTCGCTGCCACGACTTGGTAGCGGCGTCGCAATAATCGCCAGTCAAGTGAGAATCTAAGGCGCGCCATACAAGCGGCGCGCCTTTTCATTGGGAATGTATTTTGCCATACTGTCGAAGAGAGACAGTATCGGGGCGAGAACCTAGAGAGTGCGTTGGAGTTAGGAAATGCCGAGTAATCCCGTTGAAGCGGTGACGACCCTCACGTTCGACATCTTCGGCACCGTCCTGGATCTGACGGGGAGCCTGGAAGGGCCGACCGGCGAACTGCTCAAGGAACTCGGCTCCGACCTGACAGGTGCCGAGTTCTATCCCCAATGGCGAGCAAGGCAGCGCATCGAGCAGTTCCAGGACTCTCTGATAATGCTGGGACACAGCGGTTACCTCGAGACCTGCCGCCGCGCGCTCGTTTATACCCTGCGAGCCAACGGCATTGGATTCGACCCGCAGCGCATACATCGGTTCATGGATGTGTGGCAGGACCTCATTCCATACCCGGACTCTGTACAGGGCTTGCAGAGACTCGCGGAAAGATATCGCCTCGTGGCCCTGTCGAATGGAGAACCCGATTACCTTAGTCACCTCGCCTCCAACCGGATCAAGTTCGATTTCGACGCCGTAATCTCGGTGGAGGAGGGAGGCGCGTTCAAGCCGCATCCCGCCGTCTATCGTTCCGCCGCCCGAATCCTGAACGCATCGCCACCTGAGATAATGATGGTCGCGGCACACTCATTCGACATCATGGGAGCGCGGGCCTGTGGATTCCGTGGAGCGTATGTCAACAGGTACTCGCTTCCCTACGAAGACTCCACTCAGTACACTCCCGACATCGTCGTTAGCGACTTCAACCAACTGGCCGATGTACTGCTGGCGGAGAATCAGCCATGACAAATAACCATGAAGTTGTGATCGTGGGCGGCGGTGTCATCGGCGCCGCGGTCGCCTATTTCCTCTCCAGGCGTGGGATTTCCTGTTTGCTTCTCGATAAGGGACAAATAGGAGGCGAGTCGTCCAATGCCGCCTCTGGCATATTGAGTTCTTCCCCCGGCGATTCGCAATACTCGCGTCTCGCGCAGCGCAGCCTCGGCCTCTTCCATGAATTGACGCCTGTCATCCGCGAAGAGTCCGGCATAGACATCGAGTTCGCCGAATGTGGCGACCTCACCCTTGCGATGAACGAAAACGACGCAATCGCCCTGCGCGGCCTGACGAACCAGCTTTCCTCTATGGGCGAGGAGACTGCATGGCTGGACAGCGACGAACTGCGCCGGATGGAGCCGGACCTGAACCCCTCCATACCCGGCGCGATGTTCGACCCCGAGTCCTGCCGGGTCAATAATCAGAGGCTGGCGAACGCGCTCGCTTTGGCAGCTCAGAGACATGGCGCGAATATCAGGCAGGGTGTTGAGGCAACCGGACTGATGAGAGAGAATGGGCGCGTTGTGGGCGTAATCGAGAGGCAGGGCGTCACGCGCGCTGAAACTGTGGTTCTCGCCGCCGGAGCCTGGACGGGCGCAATGGATACGTGGCTCTATGAAGACCCCACGCCAGGCTCCGGCTCGGTTGCTATGGTCAAGCCCGTGAAGGGTGTCAATCTCAACCTACAGCCCCGCCACGCTAGCCTGTCCCGAATCATCCACGGCTCCTGGGGAATCCTGGTTCCGCGCAACGACGGCTCTATGATAGTCGGCGCGACAGTCGAAGAGGCGGATTTCGACACGCGTGTCACCGCCCGAGATGTACACTCTATATTGGACATGGCGACCACGCTTATGCCGTCGCTTCAGGATGCTGAAATCAACTGGAGTATAGCCGGACTCAGGCCCGGCTCCGGCGACGACCTGCCCGTAATTGGTCGAATGCCAGGTCATGACAACGTTCTGGTCGCTTCCGGCCATTTTAGGAACGGCATCCTGCTCAGTCTGGCGACAGGAGAGGCAGTCGCGGACCTTGTGGAAGGGTCAAACGGACAATTTCTCTCCGACTTCGACCCGGCGCGGTTCTGGGTATGATATACAATTAGTGTAGCAAGATGTGGAGGGTGCTTGTGGTCGTCTCCAATACAAAACCCACGCTTACATACAAAGACTATCTGAACATCCCGGGCGATGACCGCTACGAATTGATAGACGGAGAACTAATCTTGGTTGCGTCACCCAATGAAGCCCACCAGATAGCCAGCGTAGGTTTAGTGCTCAGCCTGGCGGGATTTGTTATAGACGCTGACTTGGGTAGAGTTTATCACGCCCCGTTCGATGTCATCCTGGCCGAGCCGGACGGAAGTGTCAACGTCGTCCAGCCGGATCTGATATTTGTGTCCAAAGAACAGGAGAGTATCATCACGCCTGCGAATATACAGGGGGCGCCCGATCTGCTTGTGGAAATACTCTCGCCTTCTACAAGAAGATTGGATATGACGACTAAGTCGGAACTGTACGCCAGGCACGGAGTTAACGAATACTGGATAGCCAACCCTGCCGCTCGGATAATCACTGTCATGCTGCTGAGAGATGGCAAGTTCGAGACTGTGGGAGAATACGGTGTGAATGACACGCTCATATCCCCAACGCTGGAAGGTTTCTCCGTAGATCTGGGTAGGATATTCCTATAATCAGACAACGCAGCTCAGTAGGTTAGGAGAAAGAAAATGTCGGTCAAGATAGGAATAGGATTTGGTGGATGGCCCTTTCCGTCCTCCGACCCCGATCACCTCTGGGAGTACACCGACCTGTGCGAGGAATACGGCGTTGACTCCCTATGGCTCAGCGACAGGATAGTCTCTGAAGCCCTGAACATGGAGCCGATGATAGCTCTCTCTTTCATCGCCGCACGCACCACCAACCTCAAGTTCGGCACCAATGTCCTGGCTTTGCCGCTGCGAAATCCGACCGTTCTCGCCAAGGAGGTCGCCACGCTCGACTTCCTCTCAGGCGGACGCTCACTACCCGCCGTCGGACTCGGCACGGGCGAGGCGAGCGAATACGAAGCTTGCGGAACTCTGAAGCGCCAGCGTGGTGGCAGGACCGACGAGGCCATTGAAGTAATGAAGCTCCTCTGGTCGCAGGACAATGTCACCTACCACGGTCGTTACTTCACCCTGAACGACGTCACCATCCAGCCCAAGCCTGTACAGAAGGAACTCCCCCCGGTCTGGATTGGAGGTAGAAGCGAGTTCGCGATAAGGCGAACCGCCCGGCTGGGCGATGGCTGGCTCGTGTCCCAGGCCACCCCCGAAGAGGTTGCGGACGGCGTCTCACAGATAAAGACCCTCGCCGCCGAATTCGAGAATGAAATCGAGGACGACCACTACGGCGCGCTCTTCAGCTACTGTATAGCCGATAGCTACGAAGAGGCTAGGAGGATTGCCGAGCCCTATATGCTCCGCCGCAGGACCGACATTGACTACGACGGCTTCTCAGCCTTCGGAACCGCCGACAGGATGCGCGACCTTATAGACTCATACATAGACGCCGGCGCAACCAAGTTCGTCGCCAGGCCCGCCTGTCCGCCCGAAATGATGGGTCAGCAACTCGACGCGCTCTCCGCTGACGTCCTGCCCATCTACCACAACTGAACCACCAGAGGGACACCAAGACCATGCCCGACTACTCATTAAGAGTCGGAGACGCCGAGATAATCTCCGTATCCGACGGCCACATACACTTCGCCCCGTCCGACTTCTTTCCCTCGGTTGAATCGTCCGAGTGGGACGCCTACGCCGACCATCTTACATCGGATGGCCTGATCCGGATGAATGTAGGCTCTTTCGTCATAAGGGTAGGGGATGACGTCGCCCTGGTGGATACCGGCCTCGGAGAGGGCGACCACCCATTCGACAATTCCGAATGGGGCTTGCTCGTCGCCGATATGGAGAGCAAAGGCATCGCCCCCGACGAGATAACCGCGGTCATCATAACCCACCTCCACCGCGATCATGTTGGCTGGAACATGGTCGAAGAGAACGGCGTGCGCGCTCCCTTCTTCCCGAACGCCAGGTATCACGTCCCCAAAGCCGACTGGGACGTGTTCACCCGCCGGGCCGGAATGAGCATGTTTGCCTACATCGCCGAGCAGGTTACTCCGCTCATGGAACTCGGCGCGCTTGAGTTCGTAGAAGGCGAGCAACCCATAGGCGACCATCTCACCGCTCTGCCGACGCCCGGTCACACACCCGGCCACACCAGCGTCCTCGTATCCTCAGCAGGAGAGAGCGCTGTCATCCTCGGCGACGCGGCTCATGTGCCGGTGCAGGCACACCACACCGACTGGAGTCCCAGGGCCGACACCAACCCTAAGCTGTCTCGCCAGAACCGCGCAGAACTCTTCGACCGCATGGAGAAAGATCACTCCCTCGTCGTCTCAGGCCACTTTCCCATCCCCGGATTCGGCAGACTCGTCCGTGTCGAGGGACGTCGCTACTGGCGCTCTCTGACGAAGTAGGGCCTTTGCAAAGTTGCTCCCCTGTACCTAGGACCGTCATTCCCGCGAAAGCGGGAATCCAGGTGGGAGGTGGGGTTGAATCTTGGACAACTCCGACTATGAAAGGGCCCTGCTGACGAAGAAATGGCCCATGTCGGCTACGCTTAGCCATGTTAGAATTAGAGCATAGCTTCTGGACGTTGTAACAGGACAGGAGGACCGACATGGCCTACACGCGAAGACTTTACAAGAGCTCCGGCGACAAGATGCTATCCGGTGTCTCCGGCGGCATGGCCGAATACTTCGGGATTGATCCTGTGTTCGTCCGGCTTGGCTGGATTGTCTCGGTGTTCCTGACCGGCGGCATCTCGATTCTGATCTATATCGCCATGATCTTCGTCGTGCCTAAGAGGGCCTATAATCCGACCGCAACCACCGACACCGACGCGGGTGAGGACGACGGACAAGCCGCCATCGAGTCCGATGAAACGGAGGGCCAGCGCAGAGAGCGCAATCGGTACTTCCTGGGTATAGGACTGGTTCTGGCCGGAGTTGCTCTGCTGGTCTATAACATGAACTTCTACTTTCTGAGGACGCTTGACTGGGGCATCCTGGGAGCCGTGGCTGTAATCGGGGTTGGGGTCGCTCTCCTCATTGCTGCTATGAGGAAGAGTTAGCGAACTATGGACAACCGGCGTGAGACCGGACGCGTCGGAAGGCGAGCGCTCCTCCCCGCAATCCTTCTGGTGATCCTCGGAATCGTTCTTCTCCTCAACACCACCGGCGTGGTCGGATGGGGAATTTGGCTGTCGCTCTTCCAATTCTGGCCGCTGATACTCATAGCCGTCGGCCTGAATATCATACTTGGGCGTCGCTTCCCTGTCGTTTCGGCGCTTCTCGTGACTCTCATCCTGTGCGCTGGCGTGGCCGCCGCATATTTATTCGAGCGAACCACGGAGCCCGGTCACTTTCTGGGAGAGTCCCGTCACTCATGGGCTTTGAATGACGCGGACATTCTGGAAATGGAAATTGACTTCGGGGCGGGGTCGCTCTCGATTGACTCCGGCGTTTCTACGGGCGCGGACGAACTGTTTGTCGTGCGCGCCGTCGGAATAGACGCCGCCGTGACCCCGTCCCATAACAGCGTAAGAGCGCAGAACGGTGGAGGCTATTACGGTTATAGCCCACTCGGAACAGACGGGAAGGTGGCTGTAACCCTCTCTCCGGAGGGGCTCCAGGACCTTCGAATCGCCCAGGGTGACGGGTGGGACATAGACATAGACTTGTGGGGCCTGTTCCAGAGGTTGGGCGACATAAACTGGGAGGTCGGAATATCGCCTGATGTCGTTGTAAGGCTGGACATCGAAGCGGGAGCCGCGGACATAGATCTGGATCTGAGCGAACTCACCCTGGAGACCCTCGACATGGACATCGGGGCCGCTGACGTGAATGTAGTCCTGCCCGCTCACGCCGGACACACCGACGTTTCCATAGATGCCGGCGCAGCCGACATTGACATCTCCATCCCCGACAACGTAGCCGCTATGATAACCACTGACACCGCCGTTACTTCGATAGACGTTGATACCGCCAGATTTCCAATGAGCGACGGTGTGTACCGTTCCTCGGACTATGAGACGGCGCTGAACAGAGTTGAAATAAACATAGACGCCGGAGTTTCCAGCGTCTCGATCCACTGAAAACTAGGCCGTGTTGACATTTATCGTCATTTGTATGTTGAAAATCCCCTCTCCCCGAGGGCTCACAAGGGTAGGCAAACTTGCAGCCAGCTATGAACACCAATCAACAAACTCCCTCTCCCTCAGGGAGAGGGCTGGGGTGAGGGCGGACTGCAATTCAGTCATTCCCGCGAAAGCGGCAATCCAGAAGTGCGGAGTGTAGCTAAAGTCGCTATCACTATGATCATTCAGATACCTGAAATATCAGATGTCAACAGAACCTAATGACTAACACCCGGAGGAACAGCTTGTACAACATAGACCTTAGTGGCAGGAACGCGCTCGTCTTCGGAGTCGCCAACCAGCGCAGTATCGCCTGGCATATCGCCAGGACACTCGACCAGGCAGGTGCGCGTATAGCCCTCTCCTACATCAACGACAGGGTACGCCGGAGCGTGGAGAGGCTTGGGGCGGAGCTATCTTCACCGCCCATTCTCGTCGAGTGCGACGTGAGCGACGACGCGAATGTAGAGGGCGCGTTCAAGTCGCTTGGAACTGAGATGGACGGCATTGACATCATCGTCCACTCCATCGCCTTCGCCAACCGCGAAGACCTTGGTGGCCCCTTCATAGATACTCCCAGGGAGGGCTTCCGACTCGCGCTTGACATAAGCGCCTACTCTCTTGTGTCAGTCGCAAGACACGCCGCGCCCATGATGAAGGGCAGGGGAGGCAGCATCATAACGATGACCTTCCAGGCATCCAGCCGCGTGTTCCCGGGCTACAACGTAATGGGCACCGCCAAGGCAGCGCTCGAAAACGAGGTCCGACAGCTCGCCTGGGACCTTGGTCACGACGACATCCGCATCAACGCCATCAGCGCGGGGCCCGTTGACACGCTCTCATCCCGCGTCATCAGCGGCTACCGGGACATGAAGCGCGCCCACGCCGACCGCTCCCCGATGGGACGCAACATAACCCACGAAGAAGTCGCCAACACCGCCCTCTTCCTGTGCAGCCCCATGTCCTCAGGCATCACCGGCGAGGTCATCCACGTCGACACCGGCTACCACATAATGGGAATATGATATGAATGAATAAGGCCAAATCAGGGCCTTTGCAAAGTTCTAGGCCGTCATTCCCGCTTTCGCGGGAATCCAGGGGAGGGGTGCGGCCTACTCCTGAACAATGCCGACTATGAAAAGACCCTGAGGCCAAATGCGAAGTGACGAAAATTCACAGCCCGGAGGAGCTGGCTCATGGTAACCACAACCCGACTCGTGACAGCGGAAGAACTCCTCGATATGCCCGACGACGGCTACAAGTATGAGTTGATCAGGGGAGAATTGAAGAAGATGTCTCCTGCCGGACAGTTTCACGGAGAATACGGCTCCAACATAAACATATCACTCGGCGGATATGTGAAGTCCAATCGCCTGGGCAAGACCTACAACGCGGACACCGGCTTTATGCTAGAGACAGACCCGGATACGGTCCGCGCCCCTGACGTCGCATTCATCTCCAACGAGAGGCTGGCTGAGATAGGGGAGTCCGCCGGATATGCTCTGGGCGCGCCGGACATCGCGGTCGAAGTTATATCTCCGAACGACCGCTATACCGAGGTGGACGAGAAGATCGCAGAGTGGCTGGATGCCGGATGTCGCGCCGTCATAGTCGTAAACCCGCGCAGGCGAACAGTGAACGTCCATCGCTCACCCACGGAGATGCTTATCCTGGCAGAATCAGATACTCTCAAAATTGATGACATCGTTCCCGGCTGGAGTATGCCCGTCAAAGACATATTCGATTAGAATCGGATGTCACTGTATTATCTCCCAATCCTGCGACCCACCAAGTCGCGACTCTGAAATACCAGGCTATTTCCAGAGTATTCTCGGTTTCCCATAGGACTACACATTCGTGCTCTGCATACGCTATAATACGAACATACAAACTGATTGTGGAGCGTGTCCAACGATGATTCTGAACCTCGACATACATAAATGCTCAGTTATGATGGCCCAATATCGGAGGGGCGGGGAATTTCCCCCGTAGCTAAACTCTGGTGTCCTCTGGTGGATCTCTGGTGACTTTTTCACCAGTTGCCCACCAGTCGAGCCATCTGTTGCCACCAGTCGCTTTATAAACGAAAGTATATGACCAGTCGAATTCGTCCAATTGAATGGCCGACTTTGCAAATTGCGAAAACCCTGCTGAAATACTGGAAAGCGAGTAATGAATGAACTGGGCTGAAACCATCGTCAAGTCCCTCAAAGACTCCGAGGTATCCCTGATAGCCTACGTCCCGGACGTCAGCATACATCAGGTCACCAGGCTCATGGAGGAAGACGACTACTTCCATGTCGTCTCCGCCACGCGAGAGGAGGAGGCCATCGGAATAGCGACCGGGGCATACGCGAGAGGGAGGAACGCCGCCGTCTTCATGCAGTCCAGCGGATTCGGCAACTGCGTCAACGCCCTCGCCAGCCTGTGCCTGCCTGCTCGCGTTCCCATCCCAATGTTCATCAATCTGCGCGGCGAGGTTGGGGAGTTCAACATTGCTCAGGTAGCCATGGGACGCGCCACTCGACCGATCCTGGACGTTCTGGGAATCCAGCATTATACCTTGGACACCGATGACAGGCTCGAAATGCGTGTGTCCGGCGCGCTCAAGCTCTGCTACGCCTCGCGCCAGCCGCTCGCGCTCTGCCTGACACCACTTCTGCACGGAGGTAAACTTGCATAGATTCTCCGCTACCCAACGACTACTCACCCTGGTTGGTGACCTTCCTGTTGTCGCCAACCTCGGCCCCACCACCGACGAGTTGTGGCACGCCGGACACCGCGACAGGAACTTCTACACCTACGGCTCGATGGGACTATGCTCCTCCATCGCGCTGGGGATGGCTCTCTCCTCGGACGAGAAGGTCATCTCCCTGGATGGCGACGGCTCCCTGCTGATGAACATGGGGGCAATTGCAACGATTGGCCGCGAGAGTCCCGATAACCTCATAGTCATAGTTTGGGATAACGAGCAGTGGGCTCAAACCGGATACCAGGCAAGTCATACCGCGTTCGGCACCGATTTGGCGCAGGTTGCCCAGGGTTGTGGAATCGAGAAGACTGCCACCGTCCTGGACGAAGAAGAACTGGAGTCCGCGCTGCTTCAGGCCCTGGAAGAGGATGGGCCCTGGTTGATAGTCGCCAAGATAGAGGAAGAGGAATATCTTCCGGTCGCCCCCATAGAACCCGAACTGACTCTCCATAGGTTCAGGGCTTCCTATGGCGTGTAGTGTCGGAGCCACCAGCCCGAGCTAGACCTCGTGGTGAGCCTTCAGATTCGGACTCTTATGGCGCTGTCCATTGTAATTGTGGCCTAGGTACTCTGGACTGCGGGGCGTGCATTGTCCGACTGAGTGCCGTCAGCGTCCTGGACAATCGGAGCCCGAATCTCCGGCATCAGTATGCCGACCGCGCCCACTGTGATCAGCCCAAGTACCGCAAACATGGCGATTGCCATCGGGGGCGAAGTGGTCTCGGCAACTGCGCCGATGAGCAGCGCGCCGATAGGCCCCGCGCCTATTGCAAGAGAAATGATCCCCAGCGCTCTGCCGCGCATATCTTCGCTCGCCGCAATCACGACTATCGTTGATTGCATAGTCCCAAACCCGGCTGTACCCAAGCCGAGCAAGAAGAGAATCACCATGGACAGCGCAAATACATTGGAGCCCGCGAACATCAGAACCATAACGAGCCCGACAATCGAACCGCCCAAGTACACCCTCCCGTGGTGCCTGAGCCGACCCGCCGATGCGATGGATATAGATCCGATTATTGCGCCCAGTCCGTCCGCTCCCATCATTATCCCCATCAGACCCGGCCCAACCTCAAGGATCTCGACAGCGATGACCGGCACCATCTGCATATATGGGAACAGCAAGAGGTTCATTAGCACTGTAATTACGACGGTGGCAAGAATGACGCGATTGCCGCGCACGTAGCTAAAGCCTTCAGCCAGGTTTCTTACTATGCTGCGCGACACCACTGAGCTACTGCGCGGGGGCAGCTTGAGGAACACCATGAACGCGATGGCAATCAGGTAGAAGGTGATGATGACGAAGAACCCGCCCTTTACCCCGATCAGTGCTATCAGACCGCCGGCGAGCGCCGGGCCCGCCATTCTGCTCGCGTGCATCCCTACGGAATCGAGTGCCATCCCGTTTGTGACGCCAGCCCTGCCTATCAGGTCGTGGACCGCCGCTCGCCTCGACGGCATATCGAAGGCCCAGCCGAGCCCACTGGCGAACACGACGATGTAGGAGTGCCAGAAGACGAACATATCGGTCACCAGGAGTATCGTCATGAACACTGCGGCTACCAGGTTGAGAATCTGGGTGCTGAGCAACAGTGTGTGGCGGTTCATTCTGTCCGCCAGCACTCCTCCGAAAGCGCCGAATGCCAGGAGCGGGAACATTCCGAAGAAACCGACCAACGCCACCAGGAAGGGGGAACCAGTCTTCTCCAGGATGACCCATGCCAGGAAGGTCATCTGCATCCATCGCGAGATGTAGGAGAAGAAATTCGCAGGCCATAGCAGCCGGAACCCCGGGTTCCTGAACGCGTCAAGCGTCGAGGGAACTCGAGTTAGTCTGGGTCTTGGGAGCCTGGTAGCCATAGTCTGCGCGCCGATTGTACATCGTGAGCGTGGAATGAAAAAGGTCAGACTGGGCGAGAGTTGGAATGAATCGCAGCCAACTGGGGATTCAATGCGATCATCCGCTGCTGGAAAGCACTGTTTCCGCGTCCGCTCCTGCTATCCAGCCTTCGACTCCTGTGTCGAAAATTCCTATCTTCCACCAAGCGCCCCTGGCCTCGACCAACCTGACCTCGCTGCCGGCATCCAGGATGAATCTCGGATCTCCGCTATCCCTTGGACCCTGGAAGACTCCGGTCTCCTCGGATGTTACCACTACGATTTGCTCCCAGTGAAGCCTTTCCATGTGTTTCCCGATAGTTACTGATCCGAAGACGAAAATGCAAAGGACGGCGACCGCCGCGACTCGGCCCAAGGCCACGGACTTTCGGAATCTCCTGACCCAGAGATACAGCACACACAACAGACCAAAGACGAGCCACGAAGAGAGCGTGGCTATCGCTGCTTGATTGAAGGTTATCCACGGTACGAATTCCGATATCTGGACGAAGGCCGGAGTAGTGGCCTCCCGTGAATTGGGACTGTCCAGCTGCTCACGCACGAAAGAGAGATTTGCCTCGATGTCCTCGTCGAAAGGAGCAAGCCTGCTGGCCCTGAGGTAGTTGAGAATGGCGTGCCCAGCGTCCTCCGATTTGTAGTAGGCATTCGCCAAGTTGTAGTAGAGAGTAGCATCCCGGTAGCCCAGCCCCACGAGATGTTCGTATGTCCGCGCCGCCTCTTCGTAGTTGCCGTCTTCATAGAAGGCTCCTGCTGTGACGAAGGTGTCCATGTCGGACAAATCTTCGGCGTATGCCACACTTGCCAGGACAAGCGCGGCTGCGGAGGCGGCGATGGCCGCAAGCAGGGCTTTCATGTCTGGACCTCTCGCTCGATTCTGTGGACTACGTCCGCCACAGCTTTGCTTCCGGCGCTGACATCAACCATTTCTGACGGCGCGAACCGCAGTTGGTCAAGTTCGCGAATCAGCGCGTCCAGGCGTAGCAGTGTGTCAGCGCTCACCCCGCGTTCTTGCAATCGCAGTTTGAGGTCCGACGCCTGTAGCGCGGAGGAGGGCTGCGCCAGGACTACACTCAGATATCCGTGGAGGGCTGCCGTGGCTGCGTCGGCCCCGGATGCTGAAGAGTCTAGCTCCGTCAATCTACTGAGCGCCTCGCGACGGGCTCGAATCGGCGCGTTTGCGATCAGTAGGGCCTGTCGTCTGGCCGAAGCCCAGCGCCACACTATCAGAACGGCAAGCGCAGCGATGGGCAGCGTTCCCAACCCCCACAGCAGAGGGTTGATGTGGGTCGGGTCTGATGGGGTACCTATACCGCCCGGGGCGGGCTTAATGTGCCGT
Source organism: Dehalococcoidia bacterium (assembly GCA_034420555.1). Taxonomy (GTDB): domain Bacteria; phylum Chloroflexota; class Dehalococcoidia; order Lucifugimonadales; family UBA1123; genus VXRN01. The sequence continues at coordinate 13,545 of DAOULF010000215.1, read as the reverse complement.
ATGTCCGCAACTTCCACCGATCCGTCAACTGCCGTGGATGGATCTACTACCGCTGCGTTCGGGTCTGGAGCGACCTTGATCGAAAAGGCGTCGGATGAAACGGTGACATACTCTTCCAGTTCGGGGTTGAAGTAAGAGTATTCGATTGGAGGCAAGTCGAATTCGCCTGGCGCATCCGGGATCAGGACGCGCTCGAACGTCTTGGAACCGTTTATCGTCCCATCCTGGACGAAGGTGCGGTGGAAGGAGTCGTTTTCGAATGCCCGCCATCCGGGCACGTCCTGCCAGATAGGGTCGGGGAGTGTGTCGAAATTGCCCTGACCGCTGATTTCAACGGTCACTGTTAGAGAGTCCCCGAACACCAGGTCATCGGAGTCCAGACTCGCTTCTATTTCATATTGACCGACTGCGCCGGTGAAAGATGGAGGCTCATTCGAGGGCAAAGGCCTTACCTGGAGTTCGACGGGAGGAGATGCATACTGCGTGAAAGAGGAGAACGCTCCCCCCGGAACGCCCACTGTGCTGGGCTCGATTGTCATGTTCCCGGCGATGGTAGGGAAGAGTATCTCGCTGGATTCGACCACGCGATACCCGTTTCCCTCGATAGTCTCAGGGTATTCGCGCCGGTCCGGTCGGTCGGGATTCCAGAATCCCACGAAATCAGGAGAGCGGTGAATTGGCCTGGCGAAGTAAGGGTCGGCGGAGTAGAACTTCGACGTGTATGTAATCTGCTCGCCCAGGTAGGGGCTATCGTTATCTACCTCGGATTCGATGAAATAGGTACCGTCCGCCTCATCGGTTTGGAACGAAGGATCGCCCTGGTTTGGCTGTCCCTGCGGTCTTAGGAATGAGTTAGCAGGTCTAAACGGCTGCGTGGGCAAGGGGGACGTCTGGGCCGGAGGAACGCCCTGGGTGACGCTGAGGGTAATAGGGTCGGTCTCGTAGGTGTCTCCTCCAATCGGGACACTCACAGGACCTATTTCGATTGTGCCGGTGTGCCTGGGCTGCATCTCTATGATGAATTTGAACTCGGCAGCGACCCTTCCATTGCGGAAGGTCTGTTGGGAGGTTATCTTCCGGCCCGTTATCTGGAGACCGCTGAGGGTTGGGAAGTCGGGCGCTCCGATGTTATTCTCTCCCGTCACGGTGACGGTCAGTGTGACCGTATCGTAGAGTGTGGGATCGTTTCGGTCCACCTCGGCAGTTACTTGCGGAGATTGGGCATACACCGGCAGCGACGCGGCAAACAGCGCTGCTGACAAGACCAATGCCGGCAGTATTCCTATTCTTGCTATGTTCTTCAATGTCATGCTGCGCGACTTCCAGATTGACCGCTTGGAGACTCCGGCCAATGATTAAGTGAGATACGGGCTATAACATATATTCTAAGTCTGATTTTGGCAAAGGTTCCGCTACCATTCTCTTTCGACAGGTATGGGAAGAAACTCTCCTCCTGTCAGGATTCGCTCTCTCAATGTTTCGGTATTGTCCGCGATGGATTCGAGGAGCTGTTCGGCCTGTTCCTCGGTCATTCCGGTTGGGGGCACTTCTCCAGGATCCGAAGGCGACTGCGTAGAACTGGAGTCGCCCTCCTCCGGCTGGGTTTCTTCGGAAGAGTCGTCCTGATTGGATTCCTGCTCCTGCTGGTCCTCGGGCTGCTGCTGGTCCTGAGGGCCGGGCTGCTGCTGTTGACCTTGTTCACTCTGTCCCGTTTGTTCTTGGTCCTCTTGCTGTCCCTCTTCTTGGCCTTCCTCTTGTTCCTGTTCTTGTTGTTCCTGCTGCTCAGGCTCCTCTGTGTTGCGCTCAGATTCCTCAATGGCACGTTCGAGGTAATACTTGGCTTGACGGTCATCCGGGCGCAGTCTCAGGGCCTGCTTGTAAGCATCCTTTGCCTTTTCGTACGCTTGGGATGATTCGAAAGCATTCCCCCCTTCCTGCGCGGATCTCGCAAATTCGTGCAGGGACCGCGCGTAGTTGAAGGTCGCGTCCTGGGACAAGTCAGGTTGCGCCGCGTCCTCCAGGACTTGCTCGTATCCCGATTGCGCCGCTTCATAAGCCTCCTGTTTATAGAGAGCGTTAGATTTATTGTAGGTTGCTTCAGGATTTGCCGGCATAGTCTCCAGCGCTCGCTCGTAGGCTTCCTGTGCCTGTTGGTAATCCTCGGACTCGAAGGACTCGTTGCCCTCGCGTACCGATGCCGGCCCCTCGGTGTCGCAGGCTGTGAGGCACATGACGCAGAGCGCGGAAGTGAGCAGTATGAGAATCGTCATTCTCATAGATTCGCGCCTCGTCCTGCGCGTTCGCTATTTCGCCGCCTGTCGGGGATCACCTCTCCCGCTATCAGCAGCAGAATCGAGGCAAACGCGAAAATCTGGAATCGCTCTATCTTTGTCGCCTCGATCTCGCTACCGACCGACGCCTTCTCAAGAGCCGCAAGCTCTTCGGTGAATTGGCTCGTGGCGTTCGTGGAGCCTTCCAATCTTATGAATTTCCCTCCCCCGGCCTCAGCGACCGATCTGAGCATATTCTCATCCAGGCGTGAGAAGACCATGTTCCCCTCTTTGTCCTGTACATATTCGAGCAGCCGGCCTCTGGGGCTGCGGAGTGGTATGGGCTCGCCATCGGCTGTTCCCACGCCGATAGTATAGATAAGCGTTCCGTCGTCGGATGCCTCCCGGGCCGCCTCTACCGCATTCCCGTCCTGGTTTTCGCCATCCGTGATGATCAGTATAACTTTCTGACTTATCAACTCTTCGCTGAAACTTCGACTGGCCACTTCAATCGCCTGCTCTATGTTAGTCCCCTGCCTGGTGATCATCTCAGTGTTCGCGTTCTCAATGAAATTCTTCGCGCTCAAATAGTCGAAAGTCAGGGGGAACTGTAGGAAGGCAGCCCCCGAAAAGAGAACAAGACCAACCTCGTCGCCCTGGAGTCGTTGCATCAGGTCCGCGATTTCCAGTTTTGCCCGGACGAGACGGCTTGGCTTGACGTCTTCGGCGAGCATGGACCTGGAGACGTCCAGCGCGATGATTATCTGGACTCCCTCGCGCTCGACAGTCTGAAGGCTTTCGCCCCACTGGGGTCTCGCGAGAGCGACAATCGCCAGCGCGAGAGCCGCGATGGTGAGTGCTCTGCCGACCATCCTGCCCTTTGTGTTGACGTTAGCGGTCAGCCTCCTCACGAGCGCAGGACTACCGATGCGTTCGAGCGTTCGGCTGCGGTTCTGAACCGCCCAGTAAACGACTCCGACCGCAACGGGCAGAACGGCCAGCAGCAGCAGATATTGCGGGTTCGCGAATGTTATCATTTGTGGATATTACGGCATCGGCCTGAATATAGTTCCACGCGCCAGTATCTCCAGAATCAGGAGAAGGGCGGCGGGAATCAGCAGCCAGTGCGCGAGTTCTTCATGCTTGGTGTAAACGGATACTTCGTATTCGGACTTCTCCAGGCTGTTTATCTCTTCGTATATCTGCCGCAGACCCTCGGTATCGGTGGCGAGGTAATACTTGCCTCCGGTCATAGCCGCGATGTCCCTGAGTACGTCTTCATCTAGGTCGAACCTCTGAATGCCTCTCTGAGACCTGGGTTGCACCCAGGGGGCAACGGACGAGAATTCAGGGGAACCCATGCCCACCGTATAGACCTTGATGCCGAGTGTCTCCGCGGCGACGGCAGCGGTCATGGGGTCTATCTCGCCCGAGTTGTTCACGCCGTCCGTCAGCAGTACCACGACTCTGCTCGCGGATTCGGAGTCCTTCAGGATACTGGCGGCGGTAGCCAGTCCCATCCCGATGGCGGTCCCGTCCACGATCCCAAGCTCGGAGGCAAGCTTTACGTCCTTCATGAGCAGGTCCAGAGTGTCGTGATCTACGGTCGGAGGGCTGTGAACGAAGGCGTCGCTGGCAAATACGACGACTCCTATTCGGTCATACTCTCGTTGCTCGATGAATTCTGAAATGACGTCCTTCGCGGCGTCTAGGCGATTGCTGGGGTCGAAATCCAGGGCTGCCATAGAACCCGAGATATCTACCGCCAGGGATATGTCAACGCCCTCACCCTTGACAACCTCACTCGCCTCGCTGGACTGCGGCCTGGCCGCGGCGATGATGAGAAGCGCGAGGGCGAGCCAGCGCAGCAGGGGCAGAAAGGGTCTGACGCGCAGTTTCCAGCTACGCGATTGAGACCGGGCGGCGTCGGCGCTGGTAAATCGAAGTGAGGCGGGTTGGATTACTTGCCTCGCATACCAGGGCATCAGCGCCAATGCGAGGACGACCGGTAGTAGGAAGAGCAGGTATGGGGAGGCGAAGTCGTAGCTCATGCTGTCCCAGCTCCCGTTGCGACAACTGATGGCTCATTGGTGGGAACCATGCCCGTGGTTCGAACGAATTCTCTGGACCGCTCAATGATGCTGACTGCGTCGTCTCTGTTTGGAATGAAGCGCGCGAACTTCACCAGGTCGCTCTCTCCGAGTATTTCTTCCAGTGAGGAGATAGCCGAGTCCAGCCTGCCGGATAGTTCGAGTTCTTCAAGTGTCTGGCGAGTGGTAAGTTCGGGCGCGGGGACGTAATACCGGATCAACAGGTAGTTCCGGAGACAATCGGATACAAGCGTGTAGCGTTCCTTGAAGTCGGATTCGGACTCCAATGGCATTGATGCGATTCTATCCAACTCGCGCAGCGCAACTTCAGCGGGGACACTGGGGTCCGGCCGAATCGAGGACAGCCTTCTCTGCCATAGATACAAAGCAAGCAATGCCAGACCAAGCGCTCCCAAGCCCGTAAAGATGATGATTCTGCTCCGTTCCTGAACGAACGAAATGGGGTCCGGCGGGACGGGCAGAACGGCCTGGGGCTCTATGTCCTTGATTTCTTCGTCTTCTCCCAATTCCAGGGGTGTAATGCTGACTTCTATGGGTCGCACCGGCCTGTTTATGATTTCACCATCAGGCTTTCGAATTGCTACGCTTAGTTCCGGTGTGGCTACATCTCCGGTTGTGAAGAGTACGGCTTCAATCTGAATCGAGGACGTGAGCGTTCCGTCGCCGTTCTCAACCGTGGGTAAGGAAGTCTGGTTCCTCACCTCGAAGACCGGGGAGCTCTCGTCGTTCACATTACTCCATTCCGGGTCAACTCTGGGGAAGACGACAAAGTGGTCTTGAGGATATATCGCGGTTAGCGTGATGGTGAACGGGTCGCCAATGTAAATCGTGTCCGGTTCCACAGTCATGCGCAGTTCGACTTGAGCGCTCTGGGCTGAGACAGGCAGAACTCCAAGCATCGAAAGTGCCAGCCACGCCGCCATAGTTGCGAAGATAGCCGCTATGGGTATCAGGGATAGGGAGACTCTTGTACGGTGGGTTCGAATCATCGGTAGATCCTGACCGCCCGCCTGCGAAAGAATTCGTTCAGCCCTGCCACGTATGGCTGGCCCGTGGTGAGGTCTATCCTATCTACTCCCAGAGAATTCATCGTCTGTATCTTTTCGAGCTGTCTCTCTGCGACGCCGACACCGTAAGACCAGCGCCAGTCTTCGCTATCGGTGTCAACCCAGACCATTTCTCCTGTCTCATTGTCCTCGAGTGAAATCACTCCTACCCGCGGTATCTCATACTCAACCGGATCATGAAGGTCGAGCGCGATTAGGTCGTGGCGGCGCGCCGTAGAGGACAGAGGGAGCCTGTAAGAATCAGGTTCGGCTATGAAGTCGGAGATCAGGAAGATGATGCTGCGCTGTTTCAGCAGTAAATTGGCGGTGTTCAAAGCGAGACCTATGTCTGTGCCGGTGTTCTCCGGCTGGAATACAAGCAGGTCCCGGACCATTCTGAGAATGTGTCTTCTGCCCTTCTTGGGAGGAACCATGAGCTCTACCTTGTCGGTGAATATGGTAAGGCCGACACGGTCGCTGTTTGCGGTGGCGGCGAAGGAGAGAACGGCTGCAAGCTCGGCGGCGAGTTCTCTCTTGAACTGGCCTTCCGTTCCAAAGTCGGCGGAGCCGCTCGCGTCAACGAGAAGCATGACGGTCAGCTCACGCTCTTCCTGGTATCTTCGTACATAGGGGGCCGCCATTCGAGCCGTCACGTTCCAGTCTATGCGCCTTACGTCGTCTCCTGGGAAGTAAGGACGGACCTCGTCGAACTCCATGCCGCGACCCTTGAAGACCGACTGATATTCACCGGCAAAGACGTCGGTCACGAGGTGCTTGGCGGTAATTTCGATCCTGTTGATCTGTTGTATGAGTTCCTGATCCAGCATGGAATGTAACCCGGGTCACGGAACTTCGACGTGATCGAGGATGGTAGAAACGATCTGCGAGGACGATACGGCTTCCGCCTCGGCCTCATACGTAGGAATCACGCGGTGTCGCAGTACATCCTGGGCTACGGCCTTCACATCCTCCGGGGATACGTACCCGCGGCCCTGGATGAATGCGTTGGCGCGGGCGGCGGTGACCATGTAGATGCTTGCGCGCGGGGACGCGCCGTATGAGATCAGGGAACGCAGGCTGGCTAGGCCGTTGTCCTGCGGGTATCGTGTAGCCATTACAAGGTCGAGAATGTAGTCTTTCACCTGGTCGTCAACGTAGATTTCCCGAACTGTCTTCCTTGCCTGGAGGATGTCGGCTGGCGACACGACAGGGTTTATTTTCGGCAGATCGTCGCCGGTCATCCTGTCTATGATGGCCCTTTCCTCGCTCCTGTGCGGGTAGTCAACGATGACCTTGAGCATGAACCTGTCAACCTGGGCCTCCGGCAGTGGGTAGGTCCCCTCCTGCTCGATAGGGTTCTGGGTGGCGAGAACGAGGAACAACTCTTCCATCGGATAGGTTGTGTCGCCTATCGTCACCTGCCGTTCCTGCATCGCCTCCAAGAGCGCGCTCTGCACTTTGGCAGGAGCGCGGTTCACTTCGTCCGCAAGCACCAAGTTGGCGAAGATAGGGCCTTGGTGAACGCTGAACTCGGAAGTTCGCGGGTTGTAAATCTGGGTGCCGATGAGGTCGGCGGGGAGAAGATCGGGGGTGAACTGAAGCCTGGAGAACTCGGCGTCAATGGCCCTCGACACGGTGTTGACCAAGAGAGTCTTGGCGAGACCGGGCACGCCTTCCAAGAGGATGTGACCGTCCGCCAGAAGGCCGATGAGCACTTTCTCTACCAGGGCATCCTGGCCCACGATGACCTTGCGAATTTCTTCAAGCAGACGATTCAGAAACTCGGACTCCTTCTGTATGTGTTCGTTCAGTTCCTGAATGCTGTCAAGATTCATTCAAGCCTCCGTTTACCAAATGCCCGATAATCGAGAGAGTATAAATGCGTCCGAATTGACGCATCCGACCTATATCTACTTACGAACTGCGGCTTGACTGCGGTTTTGAGAGAGCCGTCAAACGCCTTCGTACAATTCTTCAGTAAGCCGCGAATTCTGGAAGGATAGATACTGAGATTTGGTCATCGTGGGACGGCTGGAATCCAGGATGCGCTTGGCGGTCTGGGCCTCGTCGTGGAGCAGATCAATGACAGTCATGGCCATCGAGATAGCCGGATTCACCACCGCCTGCTCATAGTCAGTGACAACGTAATCGGTGCTGTGACCCGAACCGACTGCCGCCGTGGTGTAGGGGTGTATGACCGGCATTATCTGGCTCAGGTCGCCCATGTCTGTGGAGCCGCCGCGATTGAGGTCGCGCGGATGCTCCACAACTTCATCCTCACCCACCAGTTCGGTCGCGTTGCGCTTGAAGATGTCCATCATCTCTACGTCGTTCTTCATGGGCAGATAGCCCGGAAGGGTTACGATTTCGACGCTGCCGCCCATGGTCAGCGCTCCTGCGCGAAGACACCTGTCCATCTTCTCGTTGGCGTCCGCTATGGCCTCGGCGGTGCGTCCCCTGACGCGCCCTTCGTATCTGACGTCTGCGGGAATCGAGTTCACAGCGGCTCCACCCCTGGTGATGATGCCGTGCAGCCTGACGTTGTGCTCATTGCGGAGTGTCTCCCGCTGCGTATTCAGCGCGTTCAGCGCGACCATGGCGGCCTGGAGTGCGTTGACGCCCAGGTGCGGCGACCCACCCGCGTGGGAGGCCTTTCCGATGAACTTCACGTATTTGACTACATGACCATTCGATGTGCCGCCGACCGCGAACTTTGCCGTTTCCTGGGAAGTGGATGCGGTGTGGACCATCATAGCCATGTCAACATCGTCGAATGCGCCGAGACGGATGAACTCCTGCTTGCCCGCCATGAGACCGACCTTGCCCTCTCTGTGCAGGCCCCACCGGTATTCGACATCTATAAATTCTTCGGCGGGAACGGCGATGAAAGCGATGTTTCCTGCCAGAGATTCCAGTACCTCAGGTACAAGCAGCCCAACGGCGGCCCCCAGTATCATCGGAGTCTGGCAGTGGTGGCCGCAGGCGTGCGCCGCGCCGGTCTCGGGATCGGTGTGGGGATGTTCGAGAACGCGAAGCGAGTCCAATTCTCCAATGACCGCGACCGTCGGCCCAGGCTTTCCTCCCTGGACGACGCCCTTGAGGCCGGTAAGGGCGATGCCGGACTGGTGCGAGATGCCCAACTGGCTCATCCTTTCGCTGACAAACCGGGATGTCTTTACCTCAGTGAAGCCGGGTTCGGGATTGTCCAGGATGGTCCTAGCCGCGTCTATGAGCCACTCGGCCCGGTCCTCTATGGCGGCGCGGGCGATGGACTTGAGTTCTTGGGATGTGGGCATGTACCGTCTCCGATCCGGGTTACTCGGTGTGAGTAGTCTCTTTTAGCATGGAGCGCATGAGGCTCAGGTAGGATTCCTTCGTGAGCGGCGGATCGTACTCACCCACAATGCGGCGTGCGTGCTTGGCGCCGTCGTGCAGCAGATCTATGATCGTCATTGCCATGGCCTTAGCCCCGCCCAGAACGGCTAGTTCGTAGTCTTGGACTACGTAGTCTATGCCGTGCCCATTGCCTGTGGCGGCAACGACATACGGGTGAATGACGGGCATGAGTTGAGATACGTCGCCCATGTCCGTGGAGCCTGTTCGGTGTCCCAGTCTGTGTACCCTGGTCTTTCCCACTAGGCCGACGGCGTTCTGTCCATAGAGTTCCAGCATACTTTCATCGGACTGGATGGGCAGATAGCCGGGCAGGGTGGTGATCTCGACCGAACCGCCGACGGCCATAGCTCCGGCGCGCAGGGCGCGGTCAACTTTATTCGAGGCGTCCATGAACGCTTCGATTCTCGATCCGCGCACGTAGGTCTCCATGCGGACATCAGCGGGCACGGAACTGACGGCCACGCCTCCCTGCGTAATGATCGGGTGGACCCGGACGGTGTCGGGGTCCTGGTAGGTCTCGCGCTGAGCGTGAATCGCGCTCATAGCTATCATCGCGGCGTTCAGGGCGTTGACGCCCATGTGGGGAGCGCCGCCCGCATGGGACGCTCTTCCGAGGAATCTTATGCTCTTGGCGACCATGCCGTTGTTGGTTCCGCCAAAGGCGATGCTGCCGGCGTCGGCGTCTCCGCTGGAGGTGTGGGTCATCATGGCGAGATCAACGTCGTCCAGCGCGCCGAGGCGGATGAACTCCGGCTTGCCGCCGATGAATTCCAGCTTGCCCTCGCGTCGCAGACCGTCGCGGTACTCTACCTCGATGTATTCCTCGGCAGGTACGGCCATCAGTGCAACGCTGCCTGAAAGATGGCCAAGCACGCCCTCGGCCTGGAGAGCGGCTGCGACGCCGAGCATCATGCCTATCTGGCAATGGTGTCCGCAGGCGTGGGCGGCGGTCGTTTCGGGGTCGGCATGAGGGTGTCCGAGCACTTTGAGAGAGTCGAGCTCGCCCATTACGGCAATTGTCGGACCTTCCGTGCCTCCACGCAGGTCGCCCCTGAGTCCGGTGATTCCTATGCCGTCTTTGTACGGAATGTCGAATCTTTGGAATGCCTCCGCGACTGTCCGTGCCGTTTTGAACTCCCTGAAGCCGGGTTCGGGATTGTCGAGAATAGTCCTGGCTACGCCGATTAGCTCGTCGCCACGTCGGTCTATTTCGGCGCAGGCTTTGGCCTTCAAGTCAGCGGCGGTCATCATGTTCAAGCTCCGAACGACGATTTGTCATCTACCAAACGATTGTAACAGAGGCAGTGAGACTATAAACACCGAATCAGGCTCCGCGTCCGGTGAGCAGCATGACCGTATCCCGTGGGACTCTTGGCAGGGTTGCCCGCTTATATTCGCTGTGCTACATTCGCACTACGGTCGCGAGCGACAGATCATCCAATGGAGCGTTTAAGATGCCAGGTTCTTACTCCGTCACGTTCGATTATAACGTACCTATTCTAATGAGGGACGGGATAACCACCTACGCGGATATTTTCAGGCCGCAGGTGGAGGGTCCGGTTCCCGCGCTATTGCAGAGGACGCCGTATGACAAGTCCGCGCCTGCCAGCAGGACGGGCACTCTGGACGCAGTCCGGGCGGCGAGTCACGGGTATGCGGTCGTCATTCAGGACGTGAGGGGCAGGTACTTGTCGGAGGGTGAATTCTACACCTTCTTCAATGAGATAAACGACGGCCATGACACGGTGGAGTGGATTGCGTCGCAGCCCTGGTGCAGCGGGAAGGTAGGAATGTTCGGGGTGTCGTATGTCGGCGCGACGCAGTGGCTCACCGCGAAGTCGGGCGCACCGTCGCTGGCAGGTATAGCTCCGGGCGTGACTGCCTCTAATTACCAGGAAGGCTGGGCGTGGCAGGGGGGAGCGTTTGAGCTTGGGTTCAACCTGTCCTGGGGGATAGGTTCGCTAGGAGCCGCCAACTGGGGGAATCTGTCGCGTAGGCTTAACCTGGATGAAGACGACTTTGAATCGCTGCTGGCCGCGAAGGACGGATTGACCGAGTGGTTCCAGTATCTGCCGATGAGGGATATGCCTCAATTGAAGGATGTCGCGCCATACTACTATGACTGGCTGGACCATCCCGAATATGACGACTACTGGAAGCAGGTCTCCATCGAGGAATCTCACGCGGATATAACCGTTCCAGCCTACAACTTCGGCGGCTGGTACGACATATTCCTGGGCGGGACGATCAGGAATTATGAGCGAATGAGCACGATGGGCGCGACGGACATCGCGCGCAGCGGGCAGCGACTCACGCTTGGCCCCTGGATTCACGGCGGATCGCCGCCATCTGTCTCAGGCGAGTACAACTTCGGGACGCGTGCGGCGGGCGCGGCTATTGACCTCATGGGGGAGATACTCCGCTTCTACGACCACGTGATCCTGGGCGAGGACAATGGCTTTGCGGACGACCAGCCTGTTCGCGTCTTCGTGATGGGCGAGAACGTCTGGCGATACGAGGACGACTGGCCTATTTCTCGCGCGGAGGATACGGACTACTACTTCCACAGCCGGGGCAAGGCGAACTCGCTCAACGGCGACGGCGCTCTGAGTCCTGAGCAACCGGGTGAAGAGCCGCCCGACGCCTACGTTTACAACCCGATCAACCCGGTGCCTACTGTGGGCGGCGGCCTCTGTTGCGATCCGGCGTTCATGGCGAACGGGGCCTTCGACCAGCGCTGGGTGGAGGGCAGGGACGACGTGCTTGTCTATTCGACGCCGCCTTTGTCCGAGGACACGGAGGTGACAGGGTGGATAAAGGTTACTCTGTTCGCGTCCAGCAACGCAGTTGATACGGACTTCACGGCTAAGCTGGTTGACGTGGAGCCATCCGGCTACGCTAGAAACCTGACGGACGGGATCGTAAGGGCGCGCTACAAGAATCCGCGCCAGCCCGCGTCGCTGATACAGCCCGGCGCGATCAACGAGTACGAGATAGACCTGTGGGCGACATCGAACCTGTTCAAGAAGGGGCACCGAATCCGGGTGGAAATCTCAAGCTCGAACTTCCCGAGGTTCGACAGGAACATGAACACCGGAGAACAGATCGGCTCGGACTTCGCTTTCGTCCCTGCATTGCAGACTGTGTATCACACGTCCGAGTACCCGTCTCGGATTACGCTGCCGGTGGTTCCTAGGTAGATATGGTTACGGAGGCTGAAGCCCGTCGGCTGATTGATGAACCTAAAGTCATTGGGATGAACCTGTCTTGGAAGAGAGCGGGGCAGGGGTTTCGACTGGAGGCCAAAGTGTTGTGTCTGGACTCAGACGAGATACTCAGTCTGCGTGGATTTGTCGGAAAGACAAATAGGAGTTTCGCACTCCTGTATCGGAACACGCCTATCCGTAAGTATACGGTTCATGCATTTCACCGAGACCCGAAAACCAAGGAGGTGGTTCGCCAGCCACACAAGCACACTTGGGATGACGAATGGAAAGATGGGCGGGTATATATACCTGATGACATACGTATAGGTAACGCAAATGAAGAATTGATGGATTTCTTGCGGGAGTGCAATATCGAATTAAGAGGCTCATATACGTCTCTATTTGCATTTCAACAGAACTGAGGGGTTCAGGCTCATGACGCCCCAGACTTGTCACGACATGGTCACCGAATACATCGCTATCTTGAAGGACGACTTTCAAGTTGCGCTGTCAGACAGCGGCTGTCTGTTAGCCACTCCGTTCATCAGACCTGATGGCGAGGGTATCGAGATCGAATTGGAAGCACTGTCGGATGGTCGCGTTCGTATTGGTGACATGGGCGATACACTCGGCTATCTGTACGTAAACGGAATGACGCTGAGTAGAAATCTCATAGCCGACGCTCGCCGTATATCAAAGCCTCATGACGTCTCCCTAACCAACAATGAGTTAAGCGTCATAGTGGAGCCTGATTCGCTTGGGCGCGGTATGCATGGACTGATACAAGCGACACTCGGCGTGACCAGCCTGATAGAGAAGCGACGTGCGAATTCCAGGGTCCAATTTGATGATGAGGTGGAATCTCTGATTATCCACAGCGGTGTCACATACGATGTTGGATTTGAGATTAGCGGTGAACGCGAAGTTCATACCATCAAGTTCCACGTGGACTCAGGAAGGGCCTTGCTGATACATCCGCTGACAGCCGCGAATGTTTCATCCGCCAGATCCTGGTCTGAGAGGCTGGCTTATCGTTTCAGCGATATTCTAGCCGCGTATTCAAACTGGGACCCTGTGGTTGTTCTTGATGACCGTGGTCAACGCTCATCTGTATGGAGTAGCTATGCCGTAACACCAGTTGAGGAGTATTCCATCCTCTGGTCTCGGAAGGAAGAACTGGAGGAAAAACTGACCGTCACCTAAGCGCGATTATGACGCTAAGGCGGTAGTCTAGTAAATCTTGCGCCGTGTGTTCTTCCTTCACTGCACCGCGCTCCTACCCAGGAATTCACTGACCGTCTTGGCGAACTCCCCCGGATGTTCGTGCGGGAACATGTGGCCGGAGTCTGGCATGGTGACTGACTTAGAGCCTGTGATGCGCGACGTAAGCAATTCCGCGTAGGCCGCAGGCACGATCTGGTCGCCGTCGCCGACTATGACTAGCGTCGGGTTCTTGATGCGTCGGGCGCGGCGGATGAGGCCCTTGTCCGGTATGGGCCACAGGAACTTGCCGACT
>DAOULF010000214.1:0-8531 GCA_034420555.1 Dehalococcoidia bacterium | reverse complement strand
ATATCGCGCACAGGCCGGTCAACTAGTGACTCGGTCTGGAGACGCAGCAGGCGGCAGAGGAATTCGGTCCGCTCCAGGTAGCGGCTCATCCAGTACAGTCCTTGCGCGTTACGAGACAGCATCGGCCTAGTCTTCCAGTACCCAGAGGTCTTTGCAGCCGCCGCCCTGGCTGGAATTCACTACCAGGCTGCCGCGCCTCAGCGCGACACGGCAGAACGAGCCTGGCACGAGCCGCGATTCGCGTCCCTGGAGCACATAGGGCCTCAGGTCCACGTGGCGAGGTTCCATGCGTCCTTCGACCATGCAGGGCGCGCGGGAGAATGAGAGGGTCGGCTGCGCTATGAAATCGGCGGGGTCGGCTCGAACCTGGGCGGCGTATTCATCGCGCTCCTCCGGCTTCGAGTGCGGACCGATCAACATTCCGTAGCCGCCCGACTCGCCCACTCGCTTTACGACCAGGCTTTCCAGGTTGTCCAGCGTGTACTCCAGGTCTTCGGGCCTTCGACAAAGGTAGGTTTCGACGTTCGAGAGGATCGCGTCTTCGCCAAGATAGTACCGAATCATGTCCGGGACGTAGGCATAAACGCTCTTGTCGTCGGCGATGCCCACTCCGGGCGCGTTGGCGAGGGTGACGTTTCCGCGCTTGCAGGCGTCGAGCAGGCCCGGCACGCCCAGAAGCGAATCGGGCCGGAACGCGGCGGGATCCAGGAACAAGTCATCTACTCGGCGGTAGATTACGTCCACGCGGCGCAGACCTTCCGTGGTGCGCATATAGACATATCCGTCGCGGGTCAGCAGGTCCCTGCCTTCGGTGAGTTCGGCGCCTATCTCTCTCGCGAGGAACATATGCTCATAATACGCGGCGTTGTAAACGCCGGGGGTGAGGAGCGCGATGGTGGGCTCTGGATTGCCGTCGGGCGCCATTTCCTGGAGCGTGGTGAGTAATAGCTGTCCGTAGTGCTCCACCTCCCGCACGCGAGAGGATCTGTACAGTCGCCGGAAGCTGGTCTTTGACGCCCTGCGCGTAGCGACCATGTAGGAGACACCCGAGGGCGAACGGAGGTTGTCTTCCAACACGTAGAACCCTTCATGGGTGCGTACCAGGTCGGTGCCGCATATCGAGACCCATGTGCCGTTCGGAGCGGAGTATCCCTCCATCTCGGGGCGGTACTGCGGACAGTCCAGCACTATGTCCGCAGGAATTACGTCATCCTGGATGATGCGAGCGCCGTTATACATGTCTTCGATGAACAGGTTCAGGGCGCGCAGTCGCTGGGTCAGCCCGGACTCCAGCATTCTCCATGTGGCGGCGTCCAGAATACGCGGCACGCAGTCCACCGGGATTATTCGCTCTTCGGCCTCGTCATCGCCGTAAACCATGAAGGAGATGCCCTCCTGTAGGAAGGAACGCGTTACCCACTCCTGAATACTTGAGATGTTCTGCGACGAGATTCTGCTCAGGGCTTCGTAAAGAGGCTTGGAATGTTCACGCGGAGAACCGTCCGACAAGAACATCTCGTCGTAGATGGCGTCATCCAGGTCGTATGCGCTGAAGTCCATGCTATTCGCAGCGGATGTCAGACAGCCGCCGCTTCCTCCTCTCGGATTCCGTCCACTGGCAGCACGACTACCATCTCCGTATATTCTCCGGGAACCGAGACGGGGTTGATAGTGCCTCCGTGCTCCCTGACTATATCGTTCGACAGCGCCAGTCCGAGCCCTGTGCCTTTGTCGGTGGGCTTGGTGGTAAAGAACGGGTTGAATATCTTATCTATCACGTCGTCGGGTATGCCGTCGCCGTTGTCTCGAATGCGTATCTCCATGGCGTCTTCGGTTCGCTTCGTCCTGAGCCACAGGGTAGGCATATATGAACCCGACTCGCCCTTCTCGATGAGCGCGCGTCTCTTATCATCGGTGGCGTGGCAGGCGTTGCTGACCATATTCAGGAAGACGCGGCCCATGTCTTCGGGGATAACGGGCCACTCACCCGCGTCGGGGTCGAATTCCGGTCTCAGCTCTAGCTGGAAGTCGGGGTCCAGCGCGCGTGCGCTGTGGAACGCGAGCAGGGCGTGTTCGTTGAGGAGGTCGTTTATCATCACTGGACGCACTTCGCCTCCGCCGCGTCCGAGCTGGAGCATATCCTCGACGATTCGATTGGCCCGGGCGCCGTGATGACGTATGCGCTCCAGATTGCCGGTAAGGTCCTGCGTAATCTCGTCTATGTAGTCCTTCTGATCGTCCGTCAGATCGTCGCCTATCTCATCGAGCAGCTCTTTCAGCTCGTCAATCAACTCTTCCGACACTTCTGAGAAGTTCTTGACGAAGTTGAGTGGGTTTCTGATTTCGTGAGCGACCCCGGCTGTCAACTCGCCCATTTCGGCCAGTTTCTGCTGGGTGATGATCTTGTCCTGTGCCAGTCGAAGTTCCTCCAGAACGCTCTGAAGCTCTTCATTTCTCTCCTGCAGGTCTGCTGCCAGCAACTCCACCAGGTTCAGACGCTGCACCTCGAGGGCGTGCTGCCGGAACACCTCCAGGGCGGCGGCCATATCCGCGACCTCGTCGTTTCCACCGATTTCGACCCGCGCCTGCAAGTCGCCACTGGCCATCCGGCGCATCCAGTCGGACAGCATCTGTATCCGGCGCAATATCACGCGGCCAACGAAGAGCCACGCGATAAGGAACGCGCCGCCGACACTGAGCGCGCTGATCGCCAGAAGAAGGGTGCGACCCGTCAGGATCGCTTGGGTCGAAGCCGTCGTAGCCTGGTCCGCGCTGTCGCGGGCCGATACGACAAGACCGTCCACCTGGGCCACGAGAGCGACCGCCTCGTCCTGGTTTTCTGCGAGCAGGTTTCTCTGGCTTTCTCCGAGTCGGAGTTCTCTTTCAAGCAGGGTGAATCCACTCTGGTCACCGATCCCCATTTCGGAGAGTCGCGCGAAAACCGGGGCGATCTGGGTGTAGGTCTCGGAGCCTTCCAGCGCGCTCAGATTGCGCTGGATGCGCCCGTCCACTGCCTCGAAGCGTTCGCGAAGGGGTTCTATGGACGCGGCCTCGGAGAGCGTAAAGGCGTTGGCCAGAAGTTCGGTCGCTAGGTTGGCATCGGACTGCAACTCGGACAGGTGACGATAGCGACGGAACTCTTCCTCCGTAAAATGGACTGCGAAGTTCGAGGGAGGTTCGCCCAGGTTCCGGTAGCCGGTGACTATATAGAAGAGCTGGTCGTCTATGGCGGCAACTACGATATCGTCCAGTTGGTTGCGCAAGTCTGCGAGTTCGTTGCTGAGATTCTCCTTCTGGGTCACCAGCCTGAACAGTTCGGTTCTCTGGGAGCGTATGTCCTCCACGTTGCTGACTATGGTCTGGGAGTGGGCGCGTATCTTCTTCAGATGCTCGTCGTCGGTATAGGCTTCTTCCAGGATTTGGAGCTGCAACTCAAGCGCCTGAATCGCGTTGGAGATGCCGTCATACACCGACTCCAGGTCTTTGCGGGTGGCGGCCGAAGTGAGACTGGGAGCGGCGGCCACGAGTACGCTGCTGTACTCGGCGACTTCGAAAGCGGCGGCCATTTCGGGGATGCTGTTGTCGTTTACGTGGCTCTGCGCGTCTCCAACCCGGTCGAATGAGAACCACCCCACCAGGCTGGCGGCCATCGTCAGCAGGACCGCGCCGCCTATGGCGAAGTAGAGTTGCGTCGAGATGCGATAGCGACTGTCCAGCAGTCTGTCTATTCGTTCTTTCATGGTTTCGCGTCCAGCAGCGTTGTAATGGGATGGTAGCCGCCATCTCTCCCGATAACCGTTAGGAACACAGCGTCGGAGCCTTGGTTGTCGTCCGGCCCGTAGCGTAGTTGGAACCCGTCCAGATCAACGGGCTCCTCATTTCGAATTATGTCGAGGAAGCAGCTTCGGGTCACGTCCTGTCCGCAGCGTTCCAGCGCCGCTATCGCCAATCTTCCGGCCAGGTAGCCTTCGAACGAAACGAATCCGGGTTCGGCGGCGGGCGCGAAATCCGACAGCGCGCTGTGGTATGACTGGACTATGGGAAGACTGGTGTCGGTGGGAAAAGGCACCACCTGCGTTACGAAGACTCCGGCGCCGGAAGAATGCCCTTCCATAGAGCTTAGTTCCTCTGCGAGAGCGTTGCTGCCTACGAAGGAGACGGTCATGAAGATAGGGTCCAGGCCCATGAATCGCGCCCAGGATATCAGGGCGGCCACGGGCTGGTAGGCCCCTATGATGATTACGGCTTCGGGGTTTCCCTTGCGCAGGTCGAGGAG
The DNA here is from genome assembly GCA_034420555.1 of Dehalococcoidia bacterium. GTDB lineage: Bacteria > Chloroflexota > Dehalococcoidia > Lucifugimonadales > UBA1123 > VXRN01. Next base: position 4,255 of record DAOULF010000214.1, on the reverse strand, counting down.
GCCCGTCTTCACCGCGAGGGTATTACGGGGATAGAGGCCGACGGACACAGGCTCCATCCCGCGGCGAGCCAGGGCGCTGGTGGCGCCGTTATAGCCGGCGCGCCCGTAGGAATCATCCTGGTACATGACGGCGATGCGCTCGATGCCGAGGTCCTGGGTCAATCGCTCGACCATCTCCTCGGTTTCCTGGTTGTAGGACGCGCGCAGGTTCACTATATTCTGCCACTCCGGGTCGCGCAGGAACGCCGCCCCGGTAAATGGGGCTACGTAAGGGATGCCCTCCTCGGCTGCGACCGGCGTGGCGGAACGGGAGGTGGGCGTTCCCACCGCGCCTATCAGGGCGAATACCCTATCCTCTATCAACTGCTTGGTATTGGTTATGGCGGCTTCCGGCTCGTAGGCGTCGTCCATGAACTTGAGTTCCAGATGACGACCGTTCACGCCGCCGCGTTGGTTGGCTTCCTGGAAAGCCGCCTTTATGCCAAGGCGCATATTTATGCCAAGTTCGTTGGCCGGGCCGCTGAAGGCGGCGGACTGCCCGAAGAGGATGTAATCGTCGAACACGCCGGGTTCGCCGGACAGAATAGGTTCAGATGTGCCGGCGGCGTTGGGCGCGGGTTGTCCTGGCGCGCCGCCCTGATTCGTGGGTAATTCGCCGTCTGCGTTTTCGAACCAGGACAGTCCACCCGTGCTGATGGCTACAACAATGACGACTCCTCCGATAGCCAGCGCAATTATAAGAGCCGCCCACAGGCGAGTAACTTGCCTCATTCACTCTTTCGCATGACCAGTGTCGAATGATTCCTGGAATTTTCCCGCTCGTATCGCATTTCTTCAGTCATCGTGCGCACCAGGTGCAGACCTAAGCCGCCAATGGGGCGTTCATCCATGGGCGCATCCGTATCGGGTTCCGGATTGTCCTCCAGTGGATTGAACGGAACACCGTCGTCCATGATTTCTATGGTAAGAGTTTCAGGTTCCGACACAAGGGTGATCTCGAAGTCGTGAGCGCCCTCGTCGTGGGCGTAATTGATGACGTTGATGCCGAACTCTTCCAGAACGAGATTCACGCGGAAGGTGAGTGCGGGCGGCCAGCCTTCGTTTTCCGCCAACTCGTCCACTGCGGCGGAGATGCGACCCAGTTCTTCGATCTTGTTCTCAACTCTAAGGCTGAGTTTTGTGCTCATGCGTCAACCTCGCTGCGGTGAAGTGTCAGACAGGTAATGTCGTCCGACTGCGGGGCCTCTCCCGCGAATTCACGTATGCTGTCAAAAATCGTGCCGGATATGTCCTGCGCGTGTATGGAAGGTGCGGCGACCAGAATATCGCACAGTCGGTCCATGCCGTATTCTTCACCTTCTTCGTTCATAGCCTCCGTTACGCCGTCGGTATAGAGGACCAGTGTATCGCCGGGAAGCAGCGTAATAGAGTCCTGGTCAAACTCGAAATCAGGCATCACCCCGAGCGCGATTCCCCCGGTCATGGGGAGAACGGTATAGTTGCCGTCGGCGTGGACGACAACAGGGCAGTTATGCCCTCCGTTGGCATAAGAGAGTTCCCCGGTTAAGGGATCGTACACAGCGTAGAAGAGAGTAACGAACATCATCGCGTCGTTGTCTTCGCACAGCAGGTCGTTGACCTCTCTCAGGGTATCTCCTGCATGAACATTGCCAATCGCCGAGCCTTTCAGCAATGTGCGGCTCGACATCATGAATAGCGCCGCGGGCACACCCTTGCCCGACACGTCCGCGATTGCGAGTCCGACTTTTTCATCGGGGAGATGGATGAAGTCATAGAAGTCCCCGCCGACGTTGCGTGCGGGTTCCATACTTGCGAACGATCTGAAGTCCTCTCCCTGGGGGAAGACGGTAGGCAGTATGGATTGCTGCATCCCGCTAGCGACGCTCAGCTCATTCTGAAGTATGACCAACTGGTCCCTGGACTCCAGCGCCTTGCGCCATTCGGCCATGTGAGCAAGCGTGCGGTCAATCGTTATTCTCAGGTCGTTGAAATCCAGGGGCTTGGTTACGAAGTCGAAAGCGCCCCTGTTCATAGCCGTGCGAATGTTCTTCATGTCGCCATAAGCGGAAATGATTACCGAACGAATGTTGGGGTCAACTTTAGGTATCTGCTCCAACAGGGTAAGCCCGTCCATCTGAGGCATATTGATGTCCGAAACGACCATGTCAATACCATCGTCCCGGTTCAGAACTTCCAATGCCTCCACCCCGTTGTGGGCGAACACGAAAGTGTAGCGCCCGGCCCTGATGTGACGCCTCATCCGCTGGAGCATCAGAGGCTCGAGGTCCGGCTCATCATCCACGACGAGAATCTTGTACGATTCTCCCATTTGCTACTGCCTCCCTTCGAAATCAGCTGCCGAATGAGCCAATAGCCGCATCTTGAGAGTCGTGGATTGGAATGATCCTGTCGAACCCGCTGATCACGAAGACTTCCTTGACCGGATCTATCAGGGAGCACACGGCGAAGTTCACGTTCTGCCTCTGTAGCGACTTGGCGACGACCAAAATCGCCCGAAGCCCCGCGCTGCTTATGTAGGACAGGTTCTCGAAGTCGAGGACGACCGGCTGGTCGTTTCCTTTGATCGCGTTTTCGAGCTGGTTCTGGAAATCAACCGCGTTGGTTCCGTCAACGCGCCCCTCTGTAAGCAGGATCAAGCTGTTTCCCTGACTCAGGGTTTCTACTTTCATGGTTAAGCCTCCTCAGCTTTGTCGCGCACAACCGCGCCGAATCCTATATTAAGCGCAATCTGCGTACAGACGCCAATATTATCATAGTTAGCCGTCTGACTGTTTCAAGTTACTCAATTTGTCTCAGATATCGTATCCGCGCTCTCCTTGAGTTGCTATATCCAGTCCTACAATTTCATCCATCTCGTCCACTCTGGCTCCCTTCACGAGGGCTCCGGTTAGCTTCAACAGAATAAAGGTGACGATGCCGGTCCATGCCGCTACCGCCACGATAGCCAGCCCCTGGATGCCCAGTTGTGTCAGCATCTGGCGACCTTCCTCGATGTATCCACTTCCACCCAATGCCCCGTGAGCCAGAATCGCCGTGAGGAGAACGCCAAGTATCCCCCCAACGCCGTGTACTGCGAAGACGTCCATGGAGTCATCAATGTTAAACCTATTCTTTACTACACCGACCGCAAAATAGCAAACGATTCCCGCGACGGCTCCAAGGACCAGGCCCGACAGCGGGCTCACGAAGGCCGATGCCGGGGTCGCAATCGCCAGCCCGGCGACCGCTCCGGTCACCGTCCCGACAAGAGTCGGCCGTCGCTCCATTATCCACTGAACGGTCATCCATGTTATGACCGCTGCTGCTGCTGCTATGTGCGTTACCGCCACGGATATGCCTGGGTCCCGCCCCGCGAATACCTGCATTCCGCCGTTTAGCGCGAGCCAGCCTATCCAGAGCATTCCGACGCCGGCCGCCGCCAGGCCAGGATTATGAGGCTCAGGCAGTTTGCTGGGAAAATCCAAACGCTTCCCGATGACTATGGCGGCTACCAGGCCCGCTATCCCGACACTGAGGTGCAGCGTTATTCCGCCGGCCGCGTCCATGATACCCATCTGGCTCAGCCAGCCGCCACCCCAGACCCAATGGCATATCGGAGCGTACACAAGGGTGGACCACAGCGCGCTGAATACGAGCACGGCCGGGAACTTTATTCGCTCGGTGTAGCTCCCGACGATCAATGCCGGCGTAAGGATGGCGAACGTCATGTGGAATACTGCCCACGCTATGTCGGGCACGCCGTTCTGCGAGCCGCCGTCCGCCAGGCCGATGAAGAAGACGCTCTCGATACTTCCTATCACCCCTCCCACGCTGTCTCCGAATGCCAGGGCGTAACCGATATAGAGCCATAGCAGGGTTGATATCGAGGTAATCGAAAAACACTGCATCATTACTGACAGGACTGACCTGGAGTGCATTAGACCGCCGTAGAACATAGCTATTCCCGGTAGGGTCATAAACAGCACGAATATGGTAGATGTCAGAATCCAAGCAGTGTCGCCCGAGTTCATCACGCCCTCCGAACGGATGCGGAGCCGATGCTCCCGTCAGAGCGGATTATACCACCACCTTTCAGAAGTGAATAGGCCGCTATAACTCTAGGTAGCGTTTCCTTTCGGGTGGTTGGATTATAAGATGTGGAGAGAAACATCACAGAGGGGGATGAGATGTCGGGCCTGCTGTATGAGTTAGAAGAACAGAGAGATCGGACGAT
>DAOULF010000213.1:0-11352 GCA_034420555.1 Dehalococcoidia bacterium | reverse complement strand
GAGGGGTAGGCATTGAAGTTGGATTGGCGGAGTCACCCCCATCCTAACCTTCCCCCATCAAGGGGGAAGGGACTTTTACCTACCCTTGTGAGCCCAGAGGGAGAGGGGACTTTCTACGGAGATTCATATCCGCACATATCCTTGTAAGCCCAGTGGGGATAGGGAACGAATCCGGCGAAGCCCTGCGCTGTCAGTCTCTGTTCGATTTCGGTTACAATCGTTAGACCGATAGGGTAATTGCGGTCTTCGACCGCCGACGGCAGGATGAGAATGAACTCGAACGAAACATCGCGAGCGATCTGGATGGACACCCCGTTATCCGACCTCGCCTCCGAGTCTGCCAGAATGGCAGGCGTTGGGGACCCGAATGACGCGGGATGGACATGGACCCTCCCCTCCCAGTACCCCGACCTGATTCCCCTGGGAGGTGGCATTCCGGACGCCCCCACGATCCCGACCGAACAGTTCAGAGAGGCTTTGAATGCCGTTCTGGATGAAGAGGCCGATGAGGCCATGGTCTATGGCGGCTGGACGGGTTTCGATGGGCTGAGAGAGGCCATGGCGGAGCGTCAGAACCGCATCGAGGGACTGGGCCTGGACGCGGACAATTTCATCATACACAACGGTAGTTCCGCCGCCATGGACAACATCGCCAAGGGGTTCATAAACCAGGGCGACGTGGTGATAGTCGAAGGGCCGAGCTTCTCCGGCATCGTCGAGACGATCCAAGCATACCTTGCCGAGGTGGTCGAGGTCCCAGTTGACGATGATGGCGTCTCCCTCGAAGCCGTGGCCTCTGCCATAGCCGAGGCCGAATCGTCCGGCAAGACGGTCAAGATGCTCTACACCATCGCCGACTATCACAACCCCACCGGCGTTACCATGTCCGCCTCTCGCCGCGCGGCGCTTCTGGAACTCTGCGCTCGCCACCGCGTGCTGCTCGTCGAGGACGGCGCTTACAGCGAACTCTACTTCGACAGCCCGCCGCCGCCCTCGATGTACGCGCTGTCCGACGGCTACGGCGTGATGAGGGTCGGTTCTTTCAGCAAGGTGGCCGCGACCGGTCTGCGAATCGGCTGGGTGCAGGCCAGGCATGAAATCATAAGCGCGCTGACCAAAGTCAGGTACGACATGGGAACCAGCCCCATACTGCTCAGGGCGATGGCGCGTTATCTGAGGACTTGTCACCTGGAAACCCACGTGGCGGAGATGCGCGAACTCTACGCGCTCAAATGCAAAACCCTCTGCGACTCTCTGGAAGAACACTGTTCCGAGTATGTGAGGTTCACCCGTCCCGATGGCGGTTTCTTCCTCTGGCTGGAGTGTATCGGAGCGTCCGCCTCCGAAGTGCGAGAAGCCGCCGCTGATGAGGGACTCATCTTCCCCAGCGGCTCTACGTTCTTCCACGACCCTGGCAAAGCCGGGGACAGGTATCTCAGGCTCGCGTTCAGCAGCGCCTCCGTGGAGCAGATGAAGCAAGTCGGCCCAAGACTCGCCGCAGCCTTCCGCAGAGTCGTTGACTGAAACAGAACGACGCCGACGTTACATCCTGTAAATCCAAGAATCTCCACACTCCGATTCAGACAAGAGGAAACTGCCATGACCACAGCCACGTTGAGTCCCGCCCCGATTGCAACCGCCTCTCCCGAATCCGTCGGACTCGACCCCGACAGGCTCGCCACTCTGGACCGCTTGATAGAGCGGCACATATCCGAGAACCGCTATCCTGGGGCGCAGTATGCTGTAGCGCGGCATGGCAAGCTGGTCAGGATAGCCACGTTCGGAGACGCGCGCGTTGATCCCAGCGCAGTTTCAGCCGACGACCAAACCCTCTGGCTCATGTTCTCCCAGACGAAGGTCATAGTCACCGCCGCGCTCTGGCAGCTTGTCGAGGCCGGCGAACTGCGGTTTACAGACAGAATAGCCGACCACATACCTGAATTCGAGGCCAACGGGAAGGGCGACATTACCCTCTTTCAGGTCATCACACACCAGGGAGGCTTCCCCAACTCCGAAGTGCCGGAGGAGGCGTGGGAGGACCACGACCTGCTAAGGAAGGCCATCAGCGACTTCAGCTTAGAGTGGACTCCCGGCTCGAAAGTCCACTACCACGGGACGGCTGCCCACTGGGTTGCCGCCGCCCTGATAGAAGCCGTAACCGGCACCGACTTCCGAGATCATGTCAGGGAAGAGTTGCTGCGCCCTATCGGGCTTGAGGACGAGATATTCGTCGGCGTGAGCGAGGAGGCGGATGACAGATGCGCCGACATTCACAACATCGAAGAGGACGAGGGCTTAATCGGCGGTGGTAGGATAGCTCGCTCATCCCGGAACACGCGCGCATGGAGAGCGGCGGGAGTGCCGGGCGCGGGCGGCTACGGTACGGCTCGGGGCATCGCCTCCTTCTACCAGATGCTGCTCGCCGGAGGCGTCCTTAACGGAAGCAGGGTTCTCAGCCCCAGGATCATACAGTACGCCACGCGCAATCACACCGGCGACCGCGTTGACGAGAATATGGGTATGCCCATGCACCGAGGCATAGGCCCGCACGTCAGGGGACTCACGCCCACCATTCGCGGGCTCGGAACAATCGCCTCGCCTACGACCTTCGGACACGGCGGCGCGGGCACCTCCTACTCCTGGGGCGACCCCGAATCCGGCGTGTCTTTCACCTACCTCTCCAACTGCATGTCCCCGGAACCCTGGCACAGCGTCAGGCTCGACAAGGTTTCCAACATAATCCACGCCAGCATAGTAGAGGAGTGAACATCGCGGTCTGCCTTAGACGGGGCTTCCTGTTCATCAGGAAAATCTCATAAATCCCAGTTCAGACGGATTGCGAACGCTCACGCTCGATCAGCGTCCGACGGAGTATCTTGCCCGACGGGTTCTTGGGAATCGCGTCCGTGAACTCCACCTCGCGCACGTGCTTAAAGGTTGCCACCTTCCCGGCGACGAAGCTCATCACGTCGTCCGCGCTAAGATCGACGCCAGGACCGGCCACCACGAACGCCTTAGGAATTTCGCCCGATTCCAGGTCCTCTTTGCCTATCACCGCAGCGTCCGATATTCCCGGATGCTCCAGCAGCACCCCCTCAAGTTCGGCGGGCGGTACCTGGAACCCCTTGTACTTGATCAGCTCCTTCTTTCGGTCCAGCACCCATACGTAGCCGTCTTCGTCCATCCGAACGATGTCCCCGGTGTGCAGCCAGCCGTCCCCTGTCAGAGTCTCCGCCGTAGCCGCTTCGTTGTTGTAGTAGCCCTTCATCACCTGCGGCCCTCGAACTACGAGTTCCCCTATCTCATTCGGAGGCAGTTCACTCTCGCCTGTCTCCACATCAACTACCCTGGCGTCGGTGTCCGGCATCGCCGGACCGATTGAGCCGGGCTTGATGAGATGTGGCTCCATGAAATCGGCGTGCGTTACCGGGGAGGCTTCAGTCATCCCATATCCCTGGATTATCGGCGTCGCCAGAGCGTCCTGAATCCGCAGCTGCATATCCTCCGAAAGCGGCGCAGCTCCGAAGAATCCCACTCTGAGCGCGGAAAGGTCGGTATCCCCCACAGCCGGATACTGAGTGAGCCCCAGACCGACAGGAGGCACAGTGAACAACACCGTCACTCGATGTCCAGACATGAGACTCAGGAATTCGTCCATGTCGAATCGTCCCATCATTACCTGCGTCGCGCCCGTGCCTATCGCCCCGTTCATCAGCACATTCATTCCGTAGATATGGAACAGCGGCAGGTGCGTCAGGATAACGTCGTTCTCCGTCAGCGAGGCTTGCTCGCCTTCCCGCGCCACGAACTGCCGCACGTTCGAGGCGAGGTTGTAGTGCGTAAGCATCACCCCCTTGGACAGTCCGGTAGTGCCTGACGAGTAAGGAAGGGCGGCCAGGTCGCTCTTGGGGTCTATCGTTATATCCGGTGGCGCGTCCGGCGCGCTTTCCAGCAGTCCCCAGAATGAAGATGAATCCGACGAATCGCTACGGATCACTATTTCACGCTTCAAGCCTTTCACGTCGTCCCTCGCCAGGTCCGCTATCGGCTTCAGAGCTTCGTGGACGATCAGAGTCTCCGCGCCGCTGTCGTTGAGTTGGTGGGCGATTTCCCTCTCGCGGTAGCCTGAGTTGATCGTGCTGACCACCGCTCCGGCCTTCAGTATGCCGAAGAACGAAATGACGAACTCCACGCAATTCGGCGCGAGGATCGCTACCCGGTCTCCTTTCGCTACTCCCTTACCGGCGAGAGCGGCAGCCAGCCGGTCCGAGTGCGCGCCCACCTGCCGGTAGGTGAAGCTGCGGTCGCCGTCAATTATCGCCGTCTTGTTTCCGAAACGCCGGGAAGCCCGCGTCAGCAGGCCCTGGAGGGGGTATGACTCATACGGGGCCAGCGACCTTCTGAGTTCTTGAGATGTTGCGAGCGCCATTCGCTGGTGCCTCCTGTCTTGAAAGTATGCGGGAGAAGAAACTGGCTTCTCCCTCGATGTCATAGGAGATGGGGCCGGGTTGCTTTCCTGTCTCGTCCACAACCATCTTGTGAGAATAAGGGTGAAGGTTCAGCCTTCCTAGCTAAGAAACATTCTAACCGATGCGTGCGGGAATCTCACCTCGATGACCGCCTGCTTGAGCCTCTCCATGGAGCGTGTGTACGGAACGTAGCCCGGGTCATCCTCAGCCAGGCCGTGAGGACACTCCCTCCCGATTTCCACCTCCGGACACATGTGGTTGCCGCCCGCCGTCTCGTCCCAGAACCCCACCAGCTTCATCGGAAAGTACAGCGTCTCCGCCACCATTCGAAGGTCGCCCATTATCTCGGTGGGGCGGAAAGACGAGTCCGATTCCAGCCTGACGGTTACACTATCCATGCTGCCCCGCGAAATGGTCCCAGCCGCCTGAGCCTACCACTATCTCGTTCCCGTCCGAGTCCACTATCTTCACCGATCCGTCCTCCTCCTCTATCCTGCCGATAATGCTGATTCCCTCTCCCAGCCTCTCCGTAACCGACTCCATTATATCCGCGTTCGCCGTGAACACTATCTCATAGTCCTCGCCGCCGCCCAGCGCAAGTTCGAGCCATCTGTCCGGGAAGGCCCCTCTCAGATGGTCGTCCGCCGGAATCCTGTCCGCTTCCACAACTGCCGACACGCCGCTCGCCGCGCACAGCTTGCCCAGGTCCGCCGTCAGCCCGTCGCTCACGTCCATGGCGCACCGGACTCCGAGCTCTCTCAGCGTCCTGCCCTCCGACACTCGCGGCAGCGGGCGATTGTGCGCCTCTATCAGATACGCCCTCGATTCGTCCGAGACGCCCCGACCGGCATCCGCGTCCAGCAGAAGCGCCAGACCCCCAGCCGAACTTCCCAGGTGTCCTGTGACCCCTATCAGGTCGCCGGTCCGCGCCGCTGCACGAGACAGCGCATGAGACCCCGTGTCGCATACCCCTTCCAGCGCGACCGTTACGAAGAAGGTGTCCGAGCGCACCACGTCTCCGCCGATGATAGCGCCGCCAGCATACTCACACGCCTCCATCATCCCGTCGTACATCACTTCCAGGCCCGACACCGGAACGTCTCCGCGCAGGCCGAGCGTCACCAGGGCGAGCGTAGGAGAGCAGCCCATCGAAGCCACGTCGCTCAGATTCGACGCCATCGCCTTCCAGCCCAGTTCGCCCCACGGCGTCGTATCCGTCTTGAAATGCACCCCCTCCACCATCGTATCGGTAGTAGAAACGATGCGCGCGGATGTCTGCCGCCAGGCCGCCGCGTCGTCCCCGATCTCCAGCTCCACCTCCACTCCAAGCGCGCGCAGTTTCTCGATCTGAACGCGGTTTCGCTCCCGTATCCGCGACTCAAGCAGAGCGATCAGCTCGAATTCGCCTATGTCTCTGACCAGCATAGCTACATTACAAGGCTGAGTCCGCACCCTGCTATCCCGTCACGACCGCCTTTATCTCGGCGCGCTCGGAGGGGGAGAGTTCCCAGTCCGCCGCGGCGACGTTTTCCTGGATCTCTTCGGGCTTGCGGGTGCCTACTAGGGCGACGGAGACGGTCGGCTCGGACGCTACCCATGCCAAGGCGAGTTGGGCGACAGAGAAGCCCCTGTCGGTGGCCATCTCTTTGAGGGTGTCCACCTTCTTGAGGTTGTCCAGGAAGTTCTGGCCCTTGAATATGGGCTGGCCGAAGGCCATGAGGCTGCGCCGCCAGTCGTCCTCCTCGAAGGTGGTCTCCGGCGTCATGGTTCCGGTCAGGAGGCCGTGCGCGAGCGAGCCGTAGGCCATGATTCCCATGCCGTTGCCGGCGCAGAAGGGGATTATCTCCGGCTCGGGCCTCTGGTCGAAGAGGTGGTAGCCGACCTGGTTGGTGACAACGGGAAACACGTCGAGGCAGTCGGACATCTGCTGAGGGCTGAAGTTGCTCACTCCGCCGAAGCGTATCTTGCCCTGCTTCTGGAAGTCTGCGAAGGCTTCCATAGGGACGGACATCGGGCGGGATTCGTCGGGCCAGTGGATGAGGAAGAGGTCGAGATAGTCGGTCTGGAGACGGGTCAGGCTCTCGTTCAGCGACTTTTCCAGCGATTCTCGCGAGCTGTCGCGTATGCGGGTTCCCTTTTCGTCCCAGGGTATCCCAGCCTTGCTGACCAGTATTATCCTGTCTCGCCTGCCCTCGATGGCGCGTCCGAGTAGCTTTTCGCCCTCGCCAAAGCCGTACACGGCGGCAGTGTCGAACAGCGTTACACCCAGGTCAATCGAGGCGTGTACGGCGCGGACGACCTCATCATCGTCGAATGAGCCGTAGTGTCCGCGTCCCATGGGCCAACCGCCGAATCCAACGACGGAGGTTTCAAGGTCGGAGTTGCCAAACTTCTTATAGCGCATAGGTGTCTCTCCCCATTCGATATGAGGGGACTTCTTCACCCTCACCCTGCCCCTCTCCCATCGAGGGAGAGGGGATTTTCACCTCAGTCTAAGCCGGTTGCTGGTGTACCTGTACCTTTACCGAGCCGCTGTTCTTATCGTATGCGGTCTCGAACGCCGTCTGGATGTCGTCCAGGCCGTACCTGTGGGTGACCATCGGCTCGATGTCCGCCTTGCCGGAGGCCATCATATCAATCGCAACCTCGTAGTCGTGGCGCCCGTCCAGCACGTTGTAGCAGGAAGAGAAGACGAACTGCTGCTCCTTGAGCATGGGCGTGAGGAAGTCGAACTCGAACGGACGCCTGAAGCCGCCGATTATGACTATCCTGCCCTGAATTCGCGTAACCTCGACAGACTGGTGCATCGTGGCGGACTGGTGACCGCCGACGGTCTCTACGGTCATGTCGGAGCCGCGTCCGTCGGTGGCCTCGGCGATGGCGTCCCAGAGATCGGGGCCGGTGTCGGAGTACACCTCGTCCGCGCCGACCAGCTTGGCCATGGTGGCCTGTTGTTCGTACCTGGCCGAAGCTATCACCTTGCCAGCTCCGAGAGCCTTAGCCGCTGCGATGGCGGTCAGACCAATGTTGCCGGAACCGAGGACGGTTACGACTTCACCGCCCTTGAGATTGCCTAGCCTGATACCATGCACAGAGACGGCCAGAGGCTCGACCAGCGCGGCCGCTTCCCATGACATCGAGTCGGGCACCGGATAGCAGCCTATCGCCTTGCGCTTCATGTACTCGGCGAATCCGCCGCCCTCCGAGGGGGCCATGTTCCGACAAGCCCGGAACTGGCCCTGCCGACAGTACCAGCAGGTTGTACAGGCGCGGCCATGTCCGATTATCTCCACGGCGACGCGCTTGCCCAGCACGGAAGGGTCAACGCCGGCGCCGATTTCGACTATTTCGCCCGCGACCTCGTGTCCGGCGGGAAGCTGGTCAGGCTCGGTCTTGTCCACGTTCATCTGGAGATCGGAGCCGCAAATACCGACCGACCGGACGCGCAGGATCATATCGCCCGGCCCGGCCTCCGGCTTGGGGGTCTCCTTGACCTCCATCCGGCCTTCACCGTCAAAGAAAGCGGCTTTCATCGTGGTCATCTTTCGCGCTCCTACCCGTGTCTGTATATCAGGAAGATGGCAGGTGTCGCACCCGTTCACCCTCACCCTAGCCCTCTCCCAAGGGGAGAGGGAATCTGTTGATTGATATTCTTATCCGACTACATATTTTCTACCCCTGTGGGCCCATCGAGGGAGAGGGGATTTCTGTTCAACTCACACGGTTCTACGACTGGGATTCAAGGTATGCTCTCGCGCCGCTCAGAACGATTTCGGGAAGACCTATCGCGCTGGATATGTCGTAGGACATCTTGCGTCCGGCAGCGTGTATCCGCTCGGCGACGCTGGCCTCGGCAGCCTTGACGTCAGGGTGGTCGGGCTGGCCCGGGAGTCCCATGGACTGTGCCAGGTCATTGGAACCCCAAGCGAAGGCGTCAATTCCCTCGACTTCCAGAATCGAGTCGAGGTTCTCGAAAGCGGTGGCGGTCTCAAGCTGGGCCATGACGAGCATTTCCTTGTTGGCGGCCTCCATATACTCAGTGCGCTTGAGTCCGGGCTGGCCGAGCAGTCCGCCGTCGTTGTAGAAGGTGCCGCGACCGCCGCCCCAGCTCCGCTGTCCTTCGGGAACGAAGCGGCAGGCGTCCACAAGCGCCTTCGCGTCTTCGGCGGTGTCAACGTGCGGACCGAGAACGCCGATCACACCCCTGTCGAGGAACTGGTTGATGGTGGATGACATAAGGTTCGGCACACGGGCGGTGACCGTGAGGCCGTAGCCGTCGGCCACTCTCACCATCGCGTCAATGGACTCCGGCGAGAACAGTCCGTGCTCCCCATCCAGGTTGACATAATCGAACCCGCCGAGCATTCCGACCAACTCGACGGCCTCCGCGCTGGGATAAACAAGCCCCAGTCCGAGGCCCAGCTTGCCCTCCCTGTTCTTCGCAAAGATGTTGTTATTTCGCAGTGTTACCATGTGTTTTACTCCTGTTTTGTGTGTCAGTTAGATTTATGATCGTCGAAAGGAAGACGTTTTGTGGCTTATTGCATTTCATGGCGACAGCGGCGGCATGACGTTATGAAGCCAGGGAACAAGGTCGGACATCACATCTTGGCTTATCTCGTGAGCCATATTGTATTCGCGGTACTGGGGAGAGTACCCTTCGGACATGAGGAAGTCCCTCGACTCCCTGGCGGCTGTCACTCCAATCACAGCGTCCTGCGTGCCGTGCGCTACGAAGACCGGCTGGTCGCGATGTTCCGGCAGATTGTCGGCGAGAATTTCGGGAGACGGCACCCTGCCGCTCAGGATCACAAGCCCGGCGAATACATCCGGCCTGCGAAGTCCGTAGCGGTAGGTCATCATGCCGCCCTGCGAGAAGCCGCCCATTACCATTCCGCCCTCGGTTAATCCGTGCCTCTCCATGGCTTCATCGAAGAAGCCGACGAGAAGCTCCTCCGCGCGAGTCGCCGCTTCTTCGCCCCCCGGCTGTCCTCCAGATGGAGTCCAGGCGTACCCGGTCATCCCGTACTCAAATTGCATCCTGATCGGCGCGTTCGGGAACAGGTACAGATAGCCACTCTGATCTATGATTGGAGCCAGTCCAACCAGATCGCGCATACTCGCCCCGAATCCGTGGAGCAGTACGACCGCGGGGTACTCCTGGCTTTCGTCGTAACCATCCGGCTCCACCAGAATGTAAGCCAGCGAATTGCCTTCTATCTCGCGCGCCTGCAAATTACATCCCCCTCAAAACGTCGGGCATAGGTTAATGCCCAACTCTCGCTTTAGCAAGAAGGCTGGAAGGCTGAGCCTTCGCCCTTATTGGATCTACTGAGAACTAACCACTGACCGCTCAGAACCAACTACTTAGCACACCGGCCTCTTGGTCACCTCTTCGCTTACTGAGCGTGAGAGCAATTGGCCGTCGTTGGGCGAGCCGGTCAGGGTCCGCCCGTCAATCATCACCTTGCCCCTGAGCAGCACCGTCTCCGGCCAACCGTGAACGTGCCAGCCCTCCCAGATCGAGTAGTCTTCCAGATGTAGATCATCCAGGGTCAGCGGCCGGTCGAAGTCCGGATTGATAATGCAGATGTCGGCGTCCGAGCCGGGCGCGATTGCGCCCTTCTTGGGGTACATCCCGAATATCTTCGCGGCGTTCGCGGAGGTGATTTCGACGAACCGCTCCAGGCTCATGCCTAGTTCGACCACGCCAACCGAGTAGGCGATACCCATCCTGGTCTCGATGCCATTGTGACCGCCTGTAACATCCGCCACCGTCTTGAAGCGGATCTTCTCCTCCCAGGTTGTTGACACAAGGTCGGTTGCGATTGTGGATAGACGGCCGTCCAGGAGCCCGCTCCAGAGTGTCGCTCTATCTTCCTCCGACTTGAGCGACGGATAGGTGTGGTACTTCATGCCGTCTTCCTGATGGTAGTTTTCGGCGCTGAAGCAGGCATAGTTGTGCAGCGTCTCTCCATAGACAGGTCTGCCGAGCATTCTGGCCTGTCCGACAGCCTCGACTCCCTCCTGTGCGCTGACGTGGACGAAATAGATCGGGCAGTTGGTCTTAGAGGCGAGCCTGAGCACCCGCCTGAAGGAGACGTCCTCGGATAGGTTGGAGTGGATGTGATGCATATTCCACCAGTCCCACATACCGTCCTCCCGGGCGTTATCGTAGTTGTAGTGGACCATGTCGTCGTCTTCGGAGTGGACGAGCAGAATGCCGCCGGCCTCTGCCACATTCTCCATGATCACATTGAGCCTGCCGAAGTCGGTCTTGTTGTTCTGCATCTGCGGACTAGGCGGGCGAATGGATGTGGTGAAGATCTTAAAGCTCGGAAACCCGGCCTTGACCAAGTCACCGACCTGTCCAAGCGACTCGCGGTCGGCGCCGTTTGTAAAGATCGGGTGGTAGGAGTAGTCCGTGTAGGCGTTACCTTCCCAACGCTCGGCGGCCTCCCCCAAAGCATGGTAGAGATCGAATCCCGGCACCTGGGTGGCGAAGTCCAGAACCGTGGTCGTTCCGCCCCATACTGCGGCCTTGGATACCGGGTCGGCGCCCGAGCGCTCCGGCTGGCGGGGTCCTCCGATGTGCGCGTGCGGCTCGACGCCGCCCGGCACCACGATCTTCCCAGATGCGTCTATGACCCTCGCGTCGCCGTGGTCTATGGCCCCGGGCGCGGCGACCGCCGATATGCTCTCGCCCGTGATGAACACGTCCACGTTGTCCGCCCCGTTGGGCGTTACCACCAGTCCTCCGGTTATTACGATGTCTGCCATGTCCGGCCTCCTATGTCAGCGCGGCGACTACGGCGTCGCCCACGTCCTCGGTCCTCGATGTACCTCCAAGATCGGGAGTCAGCGTCTCTCCCAGCGCGACGAC
>DAOULF010000212.1:0-15989 GCA_034420555.1 Dehalococcoidia bacterium | reverse complement strand
GACGTATAGTGCAGGCTGAAGTGTGGCGCGTCGAGATCGGAGTGGAGGGATACGCCGTCCCTGACCTTGAAGGTGGCCTGTACGCTGAGGTGATTCCATAGTCCCTGCCCGACGCCCGGGAGCGGGCTGACCAGGGGTATTCCGAACTTCTCAAGATGTTCCTCGGGGCCGACCCCCGACAGCATGAGGATATGGGGCGACCTGATAGCCCCGGCGCTCAGGATGACTCGCTCCGCGCCGACGGTGAATACCTCGCCGCCGCTTTCGGCCTCCACACCGACCGCCTGCGATCCCTCAAAGAGTATCCGCCGGACGAATACCTCTCCCCTGACCGTGAGGTTCAGGCGATGGCGCATCGGATTGAGATACGCCATCGCGGCGCTCACCCTGACGCCGCCGATGTTGTTGGTGGGGGACACGCCGACGCCCGCGGGATTCGGGCCGTTTACGTCTTCGGTTACGCCATACCCCTCGGCCAGGCAGGCGTCGTGGAAGGCTTTCTGGATCGCGGGCCATTCGCCGGACTGCCTGCGTCTTACGGGCATAGGGCCGTCGGTCCCGTGGAAGTCGTCCTGAATGTCCAGGTCGTGTTCCATCTTTCGGTAGAAGGGCAGGACCTTGTCATACGACCACTCGTTGTTGCCGAGCGCGGCCCAGGCGTCGAAGTCCTCCGGGAATCCCCTCTGCATCGCCTGCCCGTTGATGGACGAGCCTCCGCCGATCACCTTGCCCTGCGCCACGTGAATCTCGCCCTGCTCCTCGGTGATGGTCCCGCGCAGCGCCCAGTTGTGCCGCGAATCCGGGGCCTCGGCGAACCTGGTGTGGCCGAACTTTATCTCATCCGGCAGGCCGTCGGGGTCGGGATAGTCCTTCCCCGCTTCCAGCAGCAGCACGGAGGTATTCCGGTCCTCTGCCAGTCTGCTCGCCAATACCGAACCTGCCGCTCCTCCGCCCACAACGATGACGTCGTACTTCATAGTTCCCCTCTGATTCTCGTTAAACAGCCTATGCCGACACGATCACAAAGGGTATCAGTTTCGCGCCGCGTGTCAAACGATTCTATTTGATAGGCAAATTGGCCTGTGCTATACTTTCGGGGTGTTTGTAAATTCAATTTGTCGAGCTGTGTGAGGATGATTTCCCCGAGCAGTCCCGAATAGAGGCGGGAGTACATGGTCCAGATTTCAGAAGAAGCGCCAGCGCCGGTAACGCCACCAATAGACCCGATACGAAATTTCCTTGTTCCACCCGGACCGGTGACGATGAAGTCCCTGCTGGAGGCGGGGGTTCACTTCGGTCACCAGAAGCGGCGGTGGAACCCCAAGATGAAGCAGTACATCTTCGCTCATCGCAATGGCATCCACATCATTGATCTGCAAAAGACGCTTCGGATGCTGGACAGGGCCACCCAGTTCATGTCCGACATGGTTGCCGAGGGGCACAAGGTGCTGATGGTTGGCACCAAGAAGCAGGCGCAGGACACCATCGTCCAGGAAGCCAATCGCAGTGAGTCATTCTACATCACCAACAGGTGGCTCGGCGGCACGCTGACCAACTTCAAGACCATCCAGTCGCGCATAGACTACCTGGTGCAGCTCGAGACCGATAAGGCAAAGGGCGAGTTCGGGCGTCTCACCAAGCGCGAGTCCCTCGGGATGGAGAACACCATCAACAAGCTAAACCGCAACCTGTTCGGCATCAAGGAGATGACCGATATGCCGGGTGTGCTGTTCGTGGTTGACATCGGCAAGGAGCACATCGCCATCGCCGAAGCGCGCAAAGTGGGCGTGCCCATCGTCGCGCTCGTGGACTCGGACTGCGACCCCGACCTTATTGACTATCCCATTCCGGGCAACGACGACGCCATTCGCTCTATCAGGCTAATAACCGCGAAGATGGCGGATGCCATCATTGACGGACAGAACAGGCGTATGTCGCTTGAGACCGAGGAAATATCGTCCGAGGTCACGGACGGCAATGGCGCGTCCGACATGCCGGTCGGTGACTCGGCAATGGTGGCTGAGGCGGTTGCCGAAAGCGACGGCGCTAACGACGAGACAGAAGAATCCCAGTAAGCGCCGACTTTCGACGCGAGGCATTCTGATACCAAGGAAGACCAAGGACGAAATGGCAGTTACAGTTGAAGATATAAAGGCCCTGCGCGAGTTGACTGGCGCAGGGGTAATGGACAGCAAGAAGGCCCTGGAAGAGTCGGACGGCGATCTGAAGAAGGCAGAGGAATTCCTCAGGCAGCAGGGAATTGCGTCAGCCGCCAAGAAAGCCAACCGCGCCACCAACCAGGGCATCGTGGAATCGTACATTCACAGCGGCGGCAGAATCGGCGCGATGATCGAGCTCAACTGTGAGACCGACTTCGTAGCGCGCACCGACGACTTCCAGTCTCTCGCCAACAATCTGGCCATGCAGATAGCCGCTATGTCTCCCATCTACGTTGACGAGTCCGACATTCCCGACGGCGAGGCGGCGGATACCTCACAGGACTGCCTCATGCAGCAGCCCTTCATACGAGACCCCTCTATGACCGTTCAGGACATGGTGAACGAGACTGTCGGCAGGCTGGGGGAGAACATTCGAGTACGCCGTTTCAAGCGCTTTTCTCTCGGGGAATAACCATAGACAACTCCAGTCCGCCAAACTACAAAAGGATCCTGCTCAAGCTGAGTGGAGAGTCGCTTAGAGGTGACCGGGGCTTTGGCATTGACCCCGAGGCGGTAGAGTACATGGGCAGGGAAATCAACTCGATTCTCGAACTTGGCGTAGAGATGGGAATAGTGGTCGGCGGCGGAAATATCTGGCGAGGCACGCAGGCTGCACTCGACGGGATGGATCGCGCGACTGCGGACTACGCTGGTATGCTGGCAACCATCATCAGCGCGCTCGCGCTGCAAGATACCCTGGAGCGTAAGTTCGATATCGTGACTCGCACCCAGAGCGCGATCAATGTTTCGCAGGTTGCCGAGCCCTACATACGGCGCAGAGCTATAAGACACTTGGAGAAGGGCAGGGTGGTCCTGTTCGCGGCAGGCACCGGAAACCCGTTCGTGACCACGGACACCGGGGCAGCGCTCAGGGCAGTCGAGATTGGCGCCGACGTTCTGCTGATGGCCAAGAACAATGTGGATGGCGTTTACGAAGATGACCCCAGGACCAACCCGAACGCCAGAAAGTTGAAACACGTCACTTATTTCCAGGCCCTGGAGAAGCGGCTGGGTGTTATGGACACTACGGCGCTCTCCCTCTGCATGGACAATGAAGTCCCGATTATCGTCTTCGACCTGTTCGAGGCCGGTAATTTGCAGCGCATAGTCAGAGGCGAATCCATCGGTTCGGTGGTATCATCTTAAGATACGGTAAGCTCAAGCGCCTCGCGCGCCGGGATTTCTGACCGCTCCTTAAAGACACCTTCGGAGGATGAATGCTATGGCAACAGTCGAAGAAGTTATGGATGATGCCAGCACACGGATGGAGAAATCCGTACAGGCCCTTCAGAGAGAGCTCGGCGGTATCAGGACGGGCAGGGCGTCGCCCGCCCTGGTCGAAAACCTGATGGTTGACTACTACGGCGTCCCCACTCCGTTGAACCAGATAGCGGGCATTTCCATTCCGGAAGCTCGCCTGCTGATGATACAGCCCTGGGACAGATCGGCCATGAAAGAGATCGAGAAGTCCATTATGAAGTCCGACCTCGGTCTTATGCCCAATAGCGACGGCACAGTGATCCGAATCAGCATTCCTCAGCTTTCCGAGGAAAGGCGCAGAGAATTGGTGCGCCTCGTCGGACGCAAGGTAGAGGACGGACACGTGGCGGTGCGCAACATCCGGCGCTCCGGTATCGAGAGCTTCCGCTCGATGCAGCGAAACAAAGAGATGTCCGAAGACGAGAGCAGGCGCGCGCAGGGCGAAATCCAGGAGCTCACCGACCTTCATATCAGCGAAATGGACGATATGAAGAAGGAAAAAGAGAACGAGGTCATGGAGGTCTGACGCTTTCCGTGGTCACTCCATTGATTAGCCCCCATGTATCCGACTCTCCAGACGCGGTCTCTATCCGTGTTCCGCGTCACGTCGCCATCATCATGGACGGCAACGGACGCTGGGCGGAAAGCCGCGAGATGTCCAGGTCGGAAGGGCACCGCGCTGGCGTTGCCAATATCAGGCGCACGATCAAGGCATTCGCCGAGGCGGGTGTCGAGTACCTCACGCTGTACGCCTTCTCCACAGAGAACTGGGGCAGACCCATAGATGAGGTTGACGCTCTCATATCCATAATGCTGGATGTGATAGGCCCTGAATCGGAAAATCTCCACGAACAGGGCGTCAGGATAAAGCATATAGGCAGCCTCGACCGTCTGCCGCAAAACCTGCGTGACGCCATCGTCAATACCATAGAGATGACGAAACACAACGACCGCCTCACTCTGTGCGTGGCGTTCAATTACGGCTCGCGTACCGAAATCCTCGATGCGGTCAGGAAGATGCTGGCCGACGGAGTAGAGCCGGAGAGTGTTGACGAGAACCTGTTCGCAACATACCTGGATACGGCGGGCATACCCGACCCCGACCTGATCGTCCGCACCGCGGGAGAGATGCGCCTCTCGAACTTCCTGCTGTGGCAGGCTGCCTACTCGGAGTTCTACTGCACCTCCGCGCTCTGGCCCGACTTCGACGAGCTCGAGGTGGAGAAGGCGCTTCAGTCCTACGCGCGGCGCGAACGCAGATTCGGCAGGCTGGACGGCTGACTAACCCCGCACACTATCGCAGAACCCGACCGTCATTTGTATGTTGAAAAATCCCCTCTCCCTTGATGGGAGAGGGCTAGGGTGAGGGTGAGCTACGATTCAGTGGGCAGACGCATCCTCACAGCCGCGGTCGCGCTTCCCCCGCTCCTGTTCCTAGTGTGGCGGGGCGAGTTGTGGTTCGCGGCGCTGGTGGCGCTGGTCGCCGCGCTGGGCGCGTGGGAACTCAGCCGCATGGCGGAGCGCTGGGGCCAGAAGACCATCCCCGCGCTCACGGCAGTCCTGGCCGCCGCGCTCGCGGTGTCCTACCACTTCATTCCGGGACCCAAGTACCCGGAGAACATGGAAGGCATCGCTGCGTTCCCTGCGCTTCTTGCGCTGTCGGCGGCGGTCGTCATATTGCTCACACACAGGATCAGAGGGCCGTTGGGCAATCTCCTGGCGACAGTCTGCATAGTCCTGGTAGTCGGCGGCACACTATTCCACGCTCCGCTTCTCAGGGCATTCGATTCATTCTCAGCCAGCGAAGGGCTCTTGTGGATCATCTTCATGCTGGGCGTGACCTTCGCCACGGACACGGCGGCCTACTTCGTCGGGAGAGCTATCGGCTCTCGCAAATTGGCCCCGAATGTCAGCCCAAACAAGACATGGGAGGGCGCGATAGGCGGCTTCCTGGGTGCGGTGGTATGCGGAATCTTACTCAACACGGCGCTGGATTTAGGCGCTCATACGGCCATCATAGCCCTGGGCTCCGCCATCTTGGGAGTAACTGGACAGCTTGGCGACCTCTACGAATCGAAGCTCAAGCGGCTGGCCTGCGTCAAGGACTCAGGCCGCCTCTTCCCCGGACACGGCGGCGTACTGGACAGAATGGACTCGCTGATGTGGAACGTCGTCGTCCTGTACCACATGGTTGCGCTGACCAGCGCGTCTATGGCTTAGAGGGTAATGAAAGCGTAGCAAAATATTAAGAGATTGGTAATCACTAATGGCAATTTACTTCGCTGACGCTAGCTACTGGATAGCTCTTATTAACCCGACCGACGAATTTCATGAACTGGCAGTTGAGTATGCGATTCTGCTGGAAAACGATCAGATTGTCACCACTCAGTTGGTTCTAAATGAGGTACTGAATCCCAGAAGCGGGACAACACCTCAGAGACGTATGACCGCCGTTAGGCTGGTTGACCGAATCATGCAGAACCCGCAGGTTACTATCGTGCCACAAACCTCTGAGCAGTTCGATCAAGCGTTTAGCTTGCTGCGCGACAGAATAGATGACAAGGAGTGGAGCATTACCGACTGTGCCAGTTTTCTGATAATGTGGGAGCGAGGGATTAGAGGAGCTCTCACCAGTGACCGCCATTTCGAGCAGGCTTTGCTAGATGTCTTGCTGGTAAGATCTTGAGATTTGGACAATGGTGCCTATGTCGTTGTTGAAACCATAGTTTCACTTTGAGATTCAAGGTATGTCTTACAAGGTATTGGTCCACAATCCTCAGCGGTATAGCATGGTCTCTTCACTACATCCGTTATCGTCATGTATCCGAATCCCAGGTCGGAGTCAGGTTCTATACGGACGGTTACAGTGGTCACGCCCGGCCCACAACAACAGTCAACCGTCTGACGGGTGAGATGATCGAATGCCTCACCAGTCTCAGCGTCATGGTAACAGCGGACGCAGCTATCGTGGGCAGCGCTGCCGTCGCCATTCAATAGAGAGTGTTTCAGGTCATGCGCCAATGTCATGCTAATCCTCCGTCTAGTGTTCACGATAGCATAGACCGTTTGTTCAAGCAAGGTAATGACGCGACGCCCCACCCTCTTGAGCATACCCGCAAGTCGCAATACAATGTCCGCAACGGCCCCCGTTTCGCACGCAGCCATAACTGTCAGGAGGTTCCCGCCATGCCGGACCAGGATATCGCGTTGCTCCCGCACCTTCTGCGCCGCGCCGGATTTGGCGCTACGCCCGACGAACTCGAACGCTACGCCGACATCGGGTACGAGGCGACCGTGGAGGAATTGCTGCATCCCGAAAATATGCCGCCCGCGCTCGAAGACGAAGACCTCATCCGGCGATACCACGTTGACGAGAACGGCCTGCTGATCGTGGATAGCTGCCAGGCGTATCTCGTCTATCGCATGATCAACACCCGCCGCCCGCTCGAAGAGAAGCTCGCGCTGTTCTGGCACAGCATATTCGCCACCGGCTACACCAAGCTCAACCAGCCCAAGGCGATCCTGAACCAGATAGAGATGTTCCGCAGACATGGGTTTGGACACTTCCGCGACCTGCTGGTCGAGGTCTCCAGGGACCCCGCGATGATCTTCTGGCTAGACAACAAGGACAACCACAAAGACGCGGTGAACGAGAACTACGGCAGGGAGATTCTGGAACTGTTCTCGATGGGCGTCGGCAATTATACCGAGGACGATGTGAGACAGTGTTCCAGGGCATTCACGGGCTGGACCATCCGCAACGCCGTCCATCATACGGTTCGCGCATCGCAGGACTCAGTGTGGCCCTATGGACGCCTGGACTGGCAGTACGAATACCGGGACGACGACCACGACGATGGCGAGAAGACGTTCCTGGGGCAGAGCGGCGCGTTCGATGGTGAGGACGTTATCGCCATCATCTGCGAGCGGCCCGCGACCGCGCGCTTCATCTCGCGCCACCTCTACAACTTCTTCGTCGCCGACGAGCCGCAGGTGCCAGCGTGGGAGACCGTGCCGCCGAGAGACCCCGCCGCGATAGACACGCTGGCCGCCGCCTACTTCGAGAGCGGCGGAGAGATTCGCGCCATGCTGCGCACGCTGTTCAACTCCGACTTCTTCAAACGCGCCCGGTTCGCCAAGGTGAAGAGTCCGGCGGAGATGGTCGCCGGCGCCGCGCGACAGTCGGGCGGCTTCGCGTTCCCCGATGTCGAGGACATCCAGCTCGCGCTCCAGACCGGCAACATGGGCCAGATGTTGGTGGACCCGCCGAGCGTTGAGGGCTGGCACACCGGCTCGGAATGGGTCAACACCGCGAGCCTCGTCAACCGGGTCAACTTCGCCGTTCAGCAGTTCGCCGACGACACGAGACCGGGCGTCAGGGCCATCATTGAGCGAGTCCAGGCGCGGGGGCCGGGCCTCACGCCCGAGCAACTGGTAGATAGCTGCCTGGAGTTCATGGGAGCGATGAGCGTTTCGTCCGGCACACGGCAAGAGCTGGTCGAGCACGCGACAGATACCGGCGCGGACGGCGAATCCACCGAGCGCGTGAAGGAACTGTTGCAGATGATAGTCGCGACCTGCGAATACCAGATGGCTTGAGGCTTGGAGTCGCGCTATGATGTCCACCGACCAATCCTATCGTCATTTCCGCGAAAGCGGGAATCCATATAGATATAGCCACACCATAGGTCTTTACTCGTTGCTTGGGCGCGGGTTCAATAACCCCGTGGACATGGCCTTCGGCAAAGACGGGGTGATCTATGTGCTCAACCGTGCTGGCCCCGAAGTTGCGTCAAGACTGCCCTATAAGCGCGTCTCGATGTGTACCGTGGACGAGCAATATCTTGGCGAGTTCAGCAGCGGCGGCGTAGAGGACGGCCAGATGATGTGGCCGTCTTCGATTGCCATAGACCGCGAAGGCAACGTGTACGTGTCTGACGAGGCGTTGCAGCGCATCACTATCTTCGACAGCCGCGGGCGCTATCTGGACAAGTGGGGAGCCAAGGGCCGCTCGGATGGAGAGTTCAACCGCCCCTCCGGTATAGCCTTCGACGCCGAGGACAACCTGCTGGTTACCGACAGCCTCAACTGCCGCGTGCAGAGATACACCCGCGAGGGGCGATTTCTGGAGTCGTGGGGACGACCGGGTAGCGCGGACGGCGAGTTCAATCTGCCCTGGGGCATACACGTGACCGCTGAGGGAAATGTGCTGGTGGCCGACTGGCGCAACGACCGCGTTCAGCGTTTCGACGCCGACGGACGCCACATGGCTACCTATGGCGCTCAGGGCGACGCGGACGGCGAGTTCAACCGTCCGGCAGGAGGCGCCACCGACGCGGAGGGCAATATGTACGTGGCCGACTGGGGCAATGAGCGTGTGCAGATTTTGGGGCCCGACGGGGGCTTTCTCGCCAAGCTGCGCGGCGAGTCTGGCATATCCAAATGGGGTCAAGAATACTTCCAGGCCAACGCCGAGGAGTTGTGCGAGCGCCGGAAGTCGGATATGGAGCCGGATCTCGGTCCCATGGCGCAGGGCAGTTCGCGCGAGGAGTCGGCCAACATCGAAAAGCTGTTCTGGGGTCCCACCGCCGTGAAGGTGGACGTCGAGGGCAGGCTGTACGTCGTGGAAAGCTGCCGGTTCCGCATACAGGTGTACCAACGCGCCTAGAGATGCTTCCCTTGGTTCAATCTCCTCAGTTCGGATTTCAATGCGGTGGGCCCCGACGCGGTCGCGTTGGTATGGATAGCCATAGACGCCGGCCTTCCACTTATCTGGTTCCCCATGGGACTGCATCTGCTGAAAGGTGATTCCTGACCCGAAAATCCCCTCTCCCTTGATGGGCTCACAAGGGTAGGCAAACTCGCAACCAGCTATGAATACCGATTAACAAACCCCCTCTCCCTCAGGGAGAGGGCTGGGGTGAGGGTGAAAATGCCTACCCCTCTCAGCCCTTGATGGGAGAGGGCTAGGGTGAGGTGATTCTATCTAACGACCAAACTGATACGGCATCGTCCCCTTCCCTGACTGTTGTCACCACACAACCCTTCGTATTAAGATGCGTTCGAGACGGGCGGACGCTGGAAGCGCCGACATCGCGGCTTCTCATTGAAGCCCGCCCCATCAGGGAGGCTAAAGTGGACCAGGAACGAGACCTTTACATGATGATGCTCCGGCGGATGATGCTGATCCGGGAGTTCGAGGAAAACGTCAAGCAACTCGTCCAGCGGGGCGAGCTAGTGGGCATGGCTCACTGCTACATTGGCGAGGAAGCGGTGGCGGTCGGCGCGTGCGCCGCGCTGCGCGACGACGACTACATCACCGGCAACCACCGTTCGCATGGTCATCCCATATCCAAGGGCGGCGACGTCCGCCGCGCCATGGCCGAACTGCTCGGCAAGGCAACGGGCTACTGCAAGGGTAAGGGAGGCTCCATGCACCTCGCCGACTTCGACATCGGAATCCTGGGCGAGTCCGGCATCGTCGCGTCGGCCCTTCCGGTCGCCGTCGGCGCTGCCATGGGCAGCAAGATGCAGGGCAACGACCGCGTTGTCGTGGCCTTCTTCGGCGACGGCGCCAGCAACCAGGGCGCTTGTCACGAGGCGATGAACCTCGCATCCATCTGGAAGCTGCCAGTCATATTCCTGTGCGAGAACAACCAGTACGCGGTAACCACCAGCTTCAGGGAAGCCGTCGCCGTCGAGAACATATCCGACCGCGCCTACGCCTACGATATGCCTGGCGTGCTCGTGGACGGGCAGGATGCGATGGCGATGTACGAGGCCACCACCGAAGCTGTCAGGCGCGCCCGCGCGGGTGAGGGCCCCACGCTGATCGAGGCCCGCACCTACCGCTACGAGGATCACTCCGAGGGCCTCGTTCGCATTCTGCGAGAGTCCTATCGCACCGACGAAGAGGTCGAACGGTGGCGCGAGCGCGACCCCATCGCGGTCCACTCCCGATGGCTCACAGAGCAGGAGATAGCCTCCCAGGAAGAGATCGAAGCGGTCCGGCAAGATGTTGCGGATACGATTGCTGAAGCTCTGGAGTTCGCGCGCGAAAGCCCGTACCCGGAGATGGATGACCTTCTCAACGATATGTACGCCGATCCGCTGCCCGAATATAACCGAGCGTAAACCGGTCCCACGGAGCGAATACGGCACAGGAGGCACGAATCATGCCTGAGATTACCTACGCAGACGCGCTGAACATCGCCATCAAAGAGGAGATGCGGCGAGACGAGAGCGTCTTCATCATGGGCGAGAGCATACGGGGCGGCATCTACGGCGTGACCGGGGGGCTGTCCCAGGAGTTTGGCGACCGGGTTATAGACACGCCGCTTTCCGAGAACGGCTTCATGGGCGCTGCGGTAGGCGCAGCCGCCGTTGGGATGAGACCCATCGTCCAGTCGCTCTCCAGCTTCCTGTGGGTCGCCATGGACCAGCTCATCAGCCAGGCCGCGAAGATGCGCTTCATGTTTGGCGGTCAGGTCAGCCTGCCCGTCGTGTACAGGTGCGGCATGATCTACGGCGCGAACAGCGCTGCCCACCACACCGACAGGCCATATCCCATGCTGATGAATATGCCCGGTCTGAAGATCGCCATACCCACGACCCCGGCTGACGCCAAGGGCCTGCTCAAGACCGCCGTCCGCGACAACGACCCGGTAATGTTCTTCGAGGACAACAATCTCACCGGCACGCGCGGAGAGGTTGACGACGGCGACTACACGATCCCGTTCGGCGTGGCCGACGTCAAGCACGAAGGCTCGGATGTCACCGTGGTCGCGCTCGCGGGAATGTTGCGCCGGGCCGTCGCCGTGGCCGAGGAGCTAGAGGGCGAGGACATCTCGGTCGAGGTCATAGACCCACGCACCATAGTCCCGCTGGACACCAGGACTATTCTAGACTCCGTGGAGAAGACCGGCAGGCTGGTAATCGTGGACCCCGCGCACAAGAGTTGCAGCGTCGCGTCCGAGATCTCCGCGATGGTCGCCCAGGAGGGCTTCTGGAGCCTTCAGAGTCCCATACAACGTGTCACGAGCCTCGACTGCCACTTCCCGTTCAGCCCCGCGCTGGAGTCCGTGGTCTTCCCCAGCGTGGAAAAGATAGCCGACGCCATATACGCGACCCTGGAATAACGCCGCGCCCGCTGCCAAGAGCGCCGGAGGATACTCATGGCTACCAACGTGCTTCTCCCCCAGTGGGGCATGAATATGGAGGACGGAACGCTGACCAGGTGGCTCGTCGGCGAGGGCGACGAGATCGCCGAGGGGCAGCCGCTGGTCGAAGTCGAGACTGCCAAGATCAACTCCGAGCTGGAATCTCCCGCCTCCGGCGTGGT
Source organism: Dehalococcoidia bacterium (assembly GCA_034420555.1). Taxonomy (GTDB): domain Bacteria; phylum Chloroflexota; class Dehalococcoidia; order Lucifugimonadales; family UBA1123; genus VXRN01. Next base: position 4,169 of record DAOULF010000212.1, on the reverse strand, counting down.
CGCCCACATCATGGCTGCCGAGGGCTCGCTCGTTAAGGTCGGCGAACTGGTCGCTGTCATAGCCGAGCCGGGCGAGAACCCACCCAGGCCCGAACCGGGCGCTCCCACTTCGCCCGCCGCGGCGCGAAGGCGTCAGCGCCGTGCCGATAGCCGGACAGCAGGCGGTGGAGCGCGGCGCCAGGTTACGCCTGTCGCAAGACGGCTGGCGCGGGAGAACGACATATCCCTGGACGATGTAACAGGCACAGGGCCGCGGGGCCGCGTTACCGAGGAGGACGTTCGCAACGCCATCGAGGCACGCCGGAGCCGTCCACGAGTACAGGTCGTGCCAAGAGCCAGGATGTTCGCTCGCCAGAATGGCATTGACCTCGCCGACGTGGAAGGCTCAGGCCCGAACGGTCGCATCGTGGTGGCGGACGTCGAGCGGGCGATTGCCGAGCGCGACGCTGGCCCAACTCGCGCCGACGCGGTAGCCGAAGTAATCCCTCTGACCGGCCTGCGCAAGACCATAGCCGACCGCATGAAGATGAGCGTCAGCGCTATGGCGCAGGTCACTCTCACTACGGAGGCGGACGTTACCGATCTGCTGAAGCTACGGGAGTCCCTGGTTGCGGAGTGGCGGCCACACCGCCTGCGTCCCCTCGACCTCGACCTCATCATCGCTGCGGTGGCCGATGCTCTCAAGGCCCATCCAAGGCTCAACGCCCACCTGGTCAACGACGAGGTGCTGCTGCTCGAAGAAGTCAACATCGGCATCGCTGTGGCCGTGCCGGACGGCCTGGTTGTGCCTGTACTAAGGGGTACGGACTCACTTGACCTGCTCGGTATGGCCAAAGCTATGCGCGAACTGGCGGACAAGACCAGGAAGAACGCGCTCGGCGTGGATGACGTAACAGGCGCCGGGTTTACGGTAACCGCGCTGTCCAACTACGACATAGACGTGTTCACACCCATCATAGACCCGCCGCAGGTGGCTATCCTGGGTCTGGGACGAGCGAACCAGAAGCCCGTCGTTCTGGATGGCGAGATCGTCGCGCGCTCCATGATGCATCTGAGCGTGACCTTCGACCACCGCGCGCTCGACGGCGTGCCCGTCGCCGAGTTCATGCGGACCCTCAAGTCCAGGCTGGAGTCCCCCGGAGCGCTGGTCGGCGATTCCTAGCCATCTTCTCTAAAAACCCCCTCTCCCCCAGGGCTTACAAGGGTGTGTAAAAGTCCCTTCCCCCTTGATGGGGGAAGGTTAGGATGGGGGTGAAACCCCAACTGTAAGCGCGAATACTTCAAATACATACCCCTCTCAGCTCCCCCAGGGAGAGGGCTGGGGTGAGGGTGAAACATACCCTTCCTATCGAGAAACGAACTCACATGATAGTCCGTGACTTGAATGTCATCTTGTCGAAGGAATGCTTGAAGGGCGACTCCCCGGTTCGTTCCACGATTCCCTTGCCCAGCTTGAACCTGTAGCGGTTCGTGATGGGGTCCGGCACGCGGTGGACCAGGCTGTTCGCCGCGGCCCCCGGCCAGCGCGGATGCAGGAAGTTGGCGAAGATAACGCCTGGGCGGACCGCGTCGGTCACTATCGCCACCGCGGTCATCTCACCGCTTCCCGCGCGTATGTACCCGTTCTTATCCAGGTTGTCGAACAGGAAGTCGCTGCCCCTCGTGAAGTGGAAGCCGCCGGTCTGCAGCAGGATGTCGTCAGAGGATATCCTGACCTCGTCGCCGCTCTCCACGCCGTATCTCTCCGCGTCGTCCGGGTGAATCTCTATGAACTGCTCCGGCCAGCGGGCATTGATGTAAGGCTTGCGAACGTCGTCGAACGCGGACTGCCATATCTCGTTGATGCGTCCGTTGGTCACCCACAACTCATCGCCCCTGGGCGTGATGCGCTCGTAGAAGTCGCTGAACCATTCCCAGGGAGACTTGATAAGCACCGCCTTGCCTGAGTGGGAGTGGAAGTGCGTCAGCCACTTGGGATGCACCGTAACTCCCTCCGGCGGGCCGAGTGTCAGCGTCGAGTCGTGCAGCCGCTGAGTGCCGACAAGTTCGCCGCCCACCATGCGGATAGGCGTCTGGATGCCCGTAGTGCCGAGTTCGCGCAGTTTTTCGTGGCCGGTCTTGCCCTCCTGGCTGGCCTTGACCGTCAGGGGATGGTAGTTCAGCATCCCGTTGCGGCTGAATCTTGCAGCCTCCTCGAATACGTCGTTGGAGTCCTTCCAGTCGTAGCCCTCGAATCCCATTCGTTGTGCGAAGCCCGCGATGATCTTCCAGTCCGGCATCGCTTCGCCGGGCGGGTCGTAGAACTTGGAGTACAGCCGCAGCCTGCGCTCGCCGTTGCAGCGCGAAAAGTTCTCCTCACCCCACGTGGCCGCCGGCAGCACCAGGTCGGCGATGGTCTTTCCGATGGGATTTCTGAGGTATATGTCCTGGTCAACCAGCACCATGCCGCCGCTGTCCGCCCTGCGTATCAGCGCGTCCGAGGCTTCATCTACGTCGGCGCTTGTAACCTGGTGCGGATTCTCCCTGGTCAGTTCGATGAACTTCGCGGCCAGTTCGTCCGAGGCGGCCATAGCCTGCGTCCAGGTGGTCCCGATGACCCACGCCCATCGCAGGTTGCCGTCCACTACCCAGCGGTCCAGGTCTATCTCCTGCCTGCGCCGTCCGGGGAGCTTGTGCGGAGATGCGTTTCGAGGATAGGACGCCGCGCCCATCCAGCCGCGCTGGTGTCCGCCGAGCCGCGACACCATCCGACCTGGGCGGTTGCCCGCGCCGCACAGAAGCGCGAGTGCGGCGTAGGACGCCGTGTTCAGGTAGTTGTTCGACCAGTAGTTGCCCTTCTCGAATCCGAAGGAGGTCTTGGGACGCTCTCCGTCAACGGGCTTGGCTATCATCTCGGCGGTCTTCACTATCAGGTCCCGCGAGACTCCCGTAATCCTCTCGGCGTTGTCCAGTTCGGCGTGAGGTTGCTGGAGCAGCCAGTCTTTGTAGCCCTCGAAGTCGGTGCCTAGCCGTCCCCAGGTGGTGCGCCACTGCCAGGGCGTGTTTCGTGTGCCCCGCCCCATGCCCGCGTCTATCTCCCAGAGGTTTGCCACCCACTTCTCTATGAACTCGGTGTCCTCCCAGCCATTCTCCAGGATGACCCTCGCGATAGCCAGGTGCAGAACCGTGTCCGAGCCCGGTATGACCGGCAGCCAGATGCCGCCGTTCTCCTCCGCCCAGGCCACGCCCGCGGTCTTCCTCGGCAGCGTGAATATCAGCTTCTTGTCCGTATTGCCGGTCATCATCCACTCGGTGAACAGCACTGTCTTCGTCTCGAACGGGTCGGTGCCGCTGATGAATATGACGTCCGCGGTGGACCAGTCCTCGAAGGACGCGCTGAACGGTATGATGCCGCTGTCGTCCAGGCCCGCCGTGTCGTTGCCTGGTCCGGGCTTGTCGTGCGGGGAGTAGGCCGGGGTCACGATGGACCTGAAGGCCAGCTTGGATATTGCGTAGGTGTTCTCGAAGTATTCGTATGAGTAGGTCTTCATGCCCCAGGCGGCTTGTCCATGCGTGTCCAGGATATGCCTTGACACCCTGGCCATTATCTCGAAGGTGTCGTCCCAGCTTATGGGGGTCAGTTCGCCGTTCACTCTCAGGAGGGGAGTCTTGAGCCTGTCTCGCGTGGGCGTGTCGGGATTGTACAGTTTCAGCGCGAGCGTGCCGCCGCGTATGCTGTGGTTGCCCTTGCGGTTGACCACCTCCGTCTCCGGGTCCGGCTGCACGACCACGTGATGCGGCTGGCCGTCTATCGAGGCTATGTTGTGCTGGTTCGGGCTGACCCAGCCCCTGAGCGCCCCGGCGGGCAGATCGAGTCCGAAGGCGTTCTGGGACGCGCTCTGACCGCCCTCGCTGCCAACGGGCCAGCTAAAGACGCGATAGCCGCATCCCACGATGCAGTAGTCGCACGCGGTGGTCACCACCTTGGCGTCGGGCGGGGGCAGGGGTACGCTGTCCTGCGGCACGTACTCATCTATGTTTGCCATCTGCGGCCTTCCTTCTGCATATCGTCATTTGTATGTTGAAATCCCCTCTCCCTCAGGGCTCACAAGGGTAGGCAAAAGTCCCTTCCCCCTTGACGGGGGAAGGTTAGGATGGGGGTGACTCCGCCAATCCAACTTCAATGCCTA
>DAOULF010000211.1:0-15509 GCA_034420555.1 Dehalococcoidia bacterium | reverse complement strand
AGGGTTGAGAAGGGCTGAAGTATGGGTACAATTGTGTCTGGCGGGATGAGCACGGGCGGTACCTCTCGTGAAGGATTGGTCCGTCTAGCTTATCCCGCTTTCATATTCTGTCTGGCTTTTGTACAAAGTCGAGCTAAGACCATGCTTATCGGCCAAAGACGACGCTAGGCTCGGTGTCATCAACCCGCCGGGCAATAGGCTTCTGCCGTTCGTTTCTGCGCAGAGCGAGGTAAAGCACAAATGGGAAGGGCAACAGGGCAAATATGTGTGTAATCCACCACTGGCTGAACTCTCCCGCCATGGCCTCGGCTGATACCTGAAACACGAGCAGGCCGGTACGCAAGGCCACGAATCCGGCGCCCACCGCTAAACCCAGAAGCGCCCATGGCCACCACTTGAGTCTGGGAAGCATCCACCCCGACAGCAGGCCGGTGACCACTCCCGTCACCAGGGGAGCCAGAATAAACTGGAACACGGACAAAAGTATGGCGTCTCCCAGCCCGCAGAGTCCGCATCCCATGTCCATCGTAGTCCTCCCTTATTGGGATTCGCGCATGTTCAGATTTCGGAAGACACTTCAAGCTGGACCACTCCGACCATCCCCCTAACTACTCACCCCAACTCCGCCCTCTTCGACCCGTGTATGGACGGGTCCGAAGCCAGTAGCGTCCGCAGTCTTGCGACCGACTATGCCCGGCTATCACTACACAGAGACGAGAAATCGCACCGACGACACTTCCGAACAGCGGGGGCAGGTCGCAAATCCATCGCCCGAAGAGCCGTCGCGGCTCTTCTTGTATTATTTCTCACGTCTTCGATAAAGTCATCATCCACCGACCTCGGCCTCGGGGAACGCTCGGCCAGTTCGTATATCTCTACATAATCCGCATTGCGACCAGTGAGCTCCTTATATCCGAGAGCGTACGTATGCAACTGCATCTCAGATACATCTTCCTCTTGGCTGCCCTCTCTGGATTTCAAGTCAACAATGGTCGTTTCGTCCGTATCTGTGCGGCGCACTAAGTCAATCCGGCCTTTGACACTTACGCCATCTCCCAATTGAATTTCGACGGGTTGCTCTGAAAACTCGATATATTGGAACTTATCGGCGTTGTCCCGGATATAGTTACCAATATCCTTGTGTGCCTCCTGTTCGAGTCGCCTCCGCAAATCACCGTATGCGTAAGGTGTCCGAAGATGACGATTGACCAACTCTGGCACATCCGCTTCGGTCACCGACTCGCTCCGCATTACACGATAATGGACGTCAGCGAGCGCGTCATGCAGCGACTTGCCATATCCAAGAGGCTCAGCGAGTGGACCGTTGAACCCGTATAGGACACGCAACTTGAACTGGTACCCGCAATCAAACAAGTATTTCAAGTTGCTGAACGAGAATTCTACATTCGATACCGATGTTCTCGGCTTGGGGGAGGCGCGTTTCCTCTTTGAATAATCCGGCTTGCGCCGCTTCACCCACTTCGACACCAGTACATCGTCCCAGAACTCTGATTTCCTGACATACCTATTGTTCTTTCCTTCGATTGGCGCCCATGTCATATGCAGGAACTTCTTGCTCCGCGTCATCGCGACATAGAATAACCGCCTCTCATCGTCTTTAGAACCATTATATCGGGCCGCGTTTTCGACTGCTTCTTCCGGAATCAAGCTCCAAACCCGACTTCTTCCCGCACTTGAGGGGAAACGATTTCTTAGCAACGAAGGCAAAAACACCACAGGCCACTCGCGTCCTTTCGCCTGGTGGACCGTCATCACCTGCACCGCGTCTGGCACCATATAGTCGTTATCTTCCTCACCCTCGCTGTAAGCGCCCTCGGCCTGGTAGTAGAGAAATCCCGCAAACCCCTCATACATCTCGATAGGCTTTGACGTGAAGTTGATTGCTTCCCAATCCGTAATCGCCTGACTGAATCGTCCAAGATTGAACAACACTGTCTGACCGAGAGACTCAGGTATCTTCTCTTCGCGTAGCTCGGCTAATTCAAGGAATCTCAGGAACACTGCCTGGATGCTTGGGGGATTCTTACCGCCATCGCTATGCAAAGTGTCGTGAACATTCTTTGCGTATCTCAACGCCCTCCGTAGCTTGCTGTTATCAAGTCCTAGTCTGGCATTCTCCCATGACCTCCTTAGCTCCCGTTCTGTGGGCGGATCATCTCCTCCGATAGTTTTGTCAGCAATGTAGTAGAATAGATCTCTCGCTGCGCGCGCCTCGTCCGTCTCAAACAAATTGGAAAGACCCTTGACGACGAATGGTATATCGGCCTTTTTGAGCGCCGCCGTGATAACAGGACCGTTATTCTTCACGCTACGCAGCAAAATCGCTGCATCAGACCATGAGAGACCTCTTTCCTCACCACCATCGTCGAAAGCTACGCCACGCAATGACTGTATCGTCTCTACGATATGCTCAGCCTCTTCCTCTGGAGAATCGAAGTGTAGAGCTACTATGTCACCGGATTCATATGGCTGGGCGTTGGCAAACTTCATCGCCTTCGGCAATCGCGACTCGACTTTATCTACGAACCTACGCGCGGTCTCGATGACTCCCTCGCTAGAGCGAAAGTTCTCCTGGAGTCTTATCTGACCGACTTCTGAGTAGCGTTCCTCGAACTTGAGGATATTCTCCACCGCACTTCCCCTCCACTGATATATGGTCTGGTCGTCATCTCCGACCACGCATATACCGGCCCCCAGCTCGTGAAGCAGCCACACTAGCCGCTCTTGTACGGGATTGACGTCTTGGTACTCATCAACGATTACATACTTTATGCGCTCAGTCACTCGCTCACGAAGTTCTCGGTTATTGGATAATTCGTCAACAGCAATCTCCATTACGGAAGAAAAGTCGAAATAAGAATCCTCTTCCAACTGAGAGCGGTATTTTTCCAATCCACCGGCAACCGAACAACCCATCAACGCTTGTCCATCCACATCATCTTCGCGCAACACGTTCAGCGCGGACAGGTATAGGTCAGTATTTATCCATCGCCTCAAACCTGTTCCACTAAGCCACGTTGAAGTAGTGAGTCCTGTTTTGGCACTCTTGCGATTCACATACAAATTCTGACGAACAGGCTCCAATATCTCGTATTTCAGATACTCCGGCACTTCCGTCTGTAGCAAGTTCTGGCAAAACCCATGGATAGTGCCGACGTACATCTCGGCCATGCCCACAATTTCACCCCCGGCCGCTTCCACCGCCCGCTCGACGATGCGTTCCTTCAACTCCGCCGCAGCTTTGTTGGTGAACGTGAAAGCCACTATGTTGCGTGGTTCCAGCCTCTGTGGACCACCGTGTGTTAGGAGATACGCCACTCGCCGGGCTACTACTTCTGTCTTGCCTGATCCAGCACATGCGATAAGTTGCAGGTTGCGGCCTTCGTACTCTATGGCTTGTCGTTGAGACTTGGTCAGATTCATTGCATGGATTCCTTATAGAGGGTCTTCACACCGGATGATGCAGTGGACAGGGATTTTATCATGCACTCACCTTCCATAACCATGCAATACCACGAAGGTGGAGGACAACATCCCCAAACCCCACACTTAACTCACACAACCGCTTCAATCCCGCAGATTCCGCCCCGTCAGCTCCAGGAACACGCTCTCCAGCGACACCTCCGCCGGATCTCCGATCTCCGACTTCAGCTCGTGCGGACTCCCCAGCCTGATTACCCTGCCGCTGTCCATTATCCCGATGCGGTCGCACAGCCGGTCCGCCTCCTCCATGTAGTGCGTCGTGTACAGCACCGTCAGACCCTCGTCCCGCAGAGCCTCCACCGTCTCGAAGATGTGATAGCGCGACTGTGGATCTATCCCCACAGTGGGCTCGTCCAGGAACAGCAGTTGCGGACGGCTCATCAGCGCGATGGCGATGTTCACCCGCCGCTTCATCCCGCCGGAGAACTTGTCCACCTTGTCCCGCGCCCGGTCCTCCAGTCCCACCCGCTCCAGGTTCTCCCCCGCCGATTCGGTAGCCTCTCGCCTGCTCAGGCCCGCCATCCGCCCAAAGAACATCAGGTTGTCCCGCGCCGAAAGCTCCGGGTACAGCGCAAGCTCCTGCGGACACACTCCGATTATCTCCCGCACCCGGTCGCTCTCACGCGCCACCGAGTACCCGCCTATCGTCACGTCCCCCTCGTCCGGATTCAGCACCGTCGAGAGCATCCGTATCGTCGTCGTCTTGCCCGCCCCGTTCGGCCCCAGAAGCCCGAAAATCTCCCTGCGTCGTATCGAAAACGACACGTCCTCCACCGCCACGATATGCCCGAACGCCTTGTGAAGATTCGACGCGACCAGAAAGTCGTCTGAATTAGACATAAATCCCATTGCCTCCGTCGGAACCGCTGCCCCGTAGATGAACGCGATTATATGCCCGCCCATTCAGCCCACGCAACGACACGGCCATTCACACTGAACATCCTGCACACTCACCAGCAGACTTGCCACACCACCCTTACAGGAATACACTTGGACTCGGAAACACCCCCATAGCCAGGGAGTAGAGAATTATGGTCGCGCAAAATACCGCCGAAGCGCTGAGACAAAGTTCCACCCGGTATCTGTGGATGCACAACCGGGACTGGATTCAGATGGCCGAAGAGGGCGATCCGATGATCGCGGTCGAGGGCGACGGTGTGAGGATCGTTGACTCCGACGGCAATAGTTGGATAGACGTGAACGGCGGCTACAACTCCGTGAACGTGGGCTACGGTCGACAAGAGATAGCGGACGCCGCCTACGAGCAGATGAACCGCATCGCCTACTTCCCCAACGGCACCACCACCGAGCCGACCGCGCTGCTGGCGAAGAAACTGGCGGAGATTACGCCGGGAACGCTGTCCCGCGTGTTTCCGGTGTCCGGCGGGTCTGAGGCGAACGAGACGGCTATCAAGATAGCGCGGGCGTATCACCGCCGCAGGGGAGACAAGAATCGCTACAAGATAATCAGCCGGATCGGTTCCTACCACGGCACGACCGCCGGCGTCGTTTGGCTCGGCGGCACTCCCACGACCCAGCGGGACGATTTCGAGCCCGCCTACCCCGGCATGGTTTATGCTCCGCAGCCCCTGCCCTACCTGAGCGACGAAACACCGTCCGAGTGCGCGGTACGCTGCGCAGAGGCGGTGGAGGAACTCATTAAGTTCGAGGGTCCCGAGACGGTCGCGGCGGTCATAGCGGAGCCAGTAGCGATGCCGATGGGCGCGGTGGTGCCGGGCGACGAGTACTGGCCCATGCTGCGAGACATCTGCGACCGCTACGGCGTCCTGCTCATCGCGGACGAGGTGATCAACGGCTTCGGTCGCACCGGCAAGATGTTCGCGGTCGAGCACTGGGACGTTGTTCCGGACATCATGTCCGTCGCCAAGGGGATAATAAGCTCCTACCTGCCGCTCGCCGCGACTATCGCCACAGAAGAGGTCGCGGGCGTGTTCGCGGGCGAGGAGGACTACCTCAGGCACGTGCTGACTTCTAGCGGGCATCCGGTATCCGCGGCGGCGTCTCTGAAGAACATTGAGATAATCGAGTCCGAGAACATGGTGGAGAACGCGGCGGCCGTCGGCGCGTACTTCAAGGAACAGGTTGAGGGCATGATGGGCGACCATCCCTCGATGGGAGACGTGAGGGGAATCGGACTTCTGGTCGCCATCGAACTGGTGAAGGACCGGCTGACCAAGGAGCCGTTCGCGCCCGAGGACCGCGTAGCTGACCGCCTCAACGAGACCTTCAAGAAGCACGGCCTGTTGCTGCGCGTGGGCGGCCCGATCATCAACATGGGCCCGCCGCTCTGCATAACCACGTCGGAAGTTGACGAGATAGTACACGCCCTGGACCTGAGCCTCTGGGAGTTCGAGGGCGAGATGGGGATGGGTCAATATGCCTGATACGACAGCAAGCTACGTCAACGATGCGCGCAACGCCGCGCTCGATCATCTCTGGATGCACAACAAGAGCTGGGCGGCGACCGCCGAGACGGGCGGCCCTGCCATCATGAGCGGCGGCAGCGGCATTCGCGTAACCGACTCCGAGGGACGCGAGTGGATAGACGTCAACGGCGGCTATATGTGCGTCAACATAGGCTACGGCAGGCGCGAACTCGCCGAGGCGATGCGCGAGCAGATGTCGAAGCTGGTGTACTTCCCGCAAGGCACGACCACTCAGCCGCTCGTCGAACTCGCTGAGAAACTGGCCGAGATCACTCCCGGAAACCTGGAGAGGTCGTGGCCTGTGACTGGCGGATCTGAGGCCAACGAGACGGCGATCAAGATAGCGCGCGCCTACCACAAGCGGCGCGGCGAGTCCGGTCGCTACAAGATAATCAGCAGGCGAGAGTCGTACCACGGCGCGCTGGGCGCGACGATGTGGCTCGGCGGCAGCGGCGGACGCGAGGACTACGAGCCCGCCTTCCCTGGCATGGTCTATGCCCCGCAGCCGGATGCCTACAACTCCGGCCTGGACGAGAGCGACTCCGAGGCCGCCATCCGCGCGGCGCAGGCGGTCGAGGACCTTATCAAGTTCCACGGGGCGTCCAGTGTGGCCGCCGTGATAGCCGAGCCGGTGTCCTCATCGGCAGGCGCGGCAGTTCCCGGCGACGAATACTGGCCCATGCTGCGACAGATATGCGACAGGTACGGCGTGATCCTCATAGCCGACGAGGTGATAACTGGCTTCGGTCGGACGGGTAAGATGTTCGCCATGGAGCACTGGGGCGTTACGCCCGACATCATGGCGATGGCCAAGGGGATAACCTCCGCCTACGTGCCGATGGCCAATACGATGGTGACCACCGAGGTCGCGGACGTGTTCGCGGGCGCGGACAACATATTCAGACAGGCTCTCACGTTCGGAGGCCACCCGGTTACGGCCGCGGTCGCGCTGAAGAACATCGAGATAATGGAGACCGAGGGCCTGGCCGACAACTCGCGCGATGTCGGCCTTCACCTGCTCGAAGACCTGAAAGACCTGGCCGAAGAACACCCGATGATCGGCAACGTGCGAGGAATCGGGCTGCTGATCGGGATGGAGATAGTAGCCGACAGGGACACCAGGACGCGATTCCCGGAGGACGCCCGCGTGGGCGAGAGGCTGAACGAGGCGTTCGAGGCCGAGGGTCTGATTCTACAGACTCGCGGCGAAAGGGTAACAATCGGGCCGCCGCTCTGCATCACCCACGCCGAGGTTGACGAACTGGTGTCCAGGCTGGACAGGGCGTTTGACAGCGTAGGCAGGGCGCTGGGAGAGTCTTAGACCTCTGCCTAGGACCTGAAGGGCTTGGGACTATCCAGTTCGCGCTGCATCTGGTTGAGCTTTTCTATGCGGCTTTCCGTGGAGGGGTGGCTGGAGAGGAGTCCGGTGATCCCCTCGCGGGACAGGGCGGGCGCGAACATGAGGGCGCTGGCGTGACGTACCTCCCGCAAGTCCTGGTCGGGTATGCGGTACATATCGTTGCTTATCTTGGCCAAGGCCGAGGCGAGTTGCATGGGCGCGCCGGTGACTATCGCGCCGCCGCGGTCTGCCGCGAATTCGCGGTAGCGTGAGAGCGCCATCACCAGCAGTTGAGCGACGAAGTAGATGACTATGGTGCCGGCGTAAACGGCGATCATAACGAGCATCATGCTGCCGCCGTCGCCTTCTCGCCGGTCCCTGCCTCCGAACCCTCCGAACAGGCTCATCCAGAAGAGCATCTGCAACAGGTATCCTGCCATGATGACGATGAGTCCGGCCCAGGTCATAACGGCGACGTCGCGGTTCTTGACGTGGGCTAGTTCGTGTCCTAGCACTGCCTCGACTTCTTTTTCGTTCAGGCGGGAGAGCAGTCCCCTGGTCACGGCGACAACCGCGTTCTGGGGGTTGCGACCCGTGGCGAAGGCGTTGGGCACATGGGTGTCCATGATCGCTATCTTCTTCGGCTTGGGTATCTCGTACATCTGGGCGAGCCGCTCGATTGTGGCGTGGAGCCACGGCTCCTCCTGTGGCGACACCTCTCGCGCGCCGGTGGACATCAGCACGAGCTTGTCGGACATGAAATACTGGAGCGCGACCCCGATGAGCGCGAATCCGAGAATCAGGACAGGGGAGATTCCGGCCCAGAATAGCAGTCCCATGAAGATGACCCAGACACCGGCGAGCATGAACATGGTGAAGAACATACGCAGGGTGAGGCCGGTGTCTCTGCCGTAGCTTCGCTGTCTCATGTTGGCTGTCTCACCCTCACCCTGGCCCTCTCCCAATCAAGGGAGAGGGGACTTTACTTCTATCTCATGTAATAGAACGCGGCGGGCGGGGTTTTGGTTAGCGGGCTGGCTGGACGAGCTCTATGAGTACGTTGTCGGGGCCTTCTATGTAGGAGAGCTTGGTGCCTCCGCCGACTTCGGTGATTGGGAGAACGACACGCACTCCGGCAGCTTCCAGCCGCGCCATGTCCGCCTCGATGTCGTCAACGTCGAAGCCGAAGTGTTCGAGGCCGAGTCGGTTCAACTCTGCGACGGCTTCCGTATCGGGCGTTCCCTCCGGCTTGGAAGAGATATTGAGCCTCACTGGGCCGCCGGCGTCCATGCTGACGGTGATGGTGCCGGGCATGACCTCTCGCGCCCCGAGGACCTTGGCGCCGAAGTGTTCGGTGTACCAGGCGGCGGAGGCGTGGGGGTCGGCGGCTCTGATGTGGACGTGGTTTATGGAGTAGGGCATTTGGGGATCCTTAATCTTCAAGTGTCAATTGTGGATTCCCGCTTTCGCGGGAATGACGGATAACGCACGGGTCAGAGTATGCGGTTGCCTGGCATGTTTGTCCAGGCGCTCATTTCATGGGGGGCGACGACGGCTTCGGCTTCGCAGACGTAGCTGGGGTCGAGTTGGCCGATGGAGGTGACGCCGAGCAGGGCCATGGCGACGATGATCTCGTCTTCGAGGATTTCGAGCATACGAACGATTCCGGCCTGCCCGTCCGCGGCGAGTCCCCAGCCCTGGAGCTTGCCCAGCGCTACGGCGCGCGCTCCGAGAGCGACGGCCTTGAGAACGTCGGCGCCCCGCTGTACGCCGCCGTCCAGGACTATCTCGGCTTTGCCGTCAACGGCTTCGGCTATCTCGGGAAGCATCTCCATGGTACCCTGGCCGTGGTCGAGCTGGCGTCCACCGTGGTTCGATATCCATACGACATCCACTTCGTGTTCCACGGCGATTTTGGCGTCCTCGGCGGTGGCTATGCCCTTCAGCATGAAGGGAAGCCCGGCGAGGCTCTTTATCTTGTCAACGGTGTCCCAGGTTACGGCGGCGGCGTGGGAGACATTGTACGACACGGGGTTGCGTCTTGTGGGGGGAGTCCAGCGGGTGAGCATGGGACGCTCCCGGCGGCTGTAATGGTCGGTGTCCACTGTGATGCAGAGGCCGATGTAGCCGGCTTCCTGGACGCGGGCTATCATCTCCTGGACCCAGCCCCAGTCGCCGTGAATGTATAGCTGGAAGACCTTGGGGTGGTCGGCGGCCTGGGCGATTTGCTCCAGTGTGGGTTCGGTTACCGAGCTTACGACGTGCATGATGCCGAAGTCGGACGCGGCCCTGGTGGAAGCCGCGCCACCCTCAGGGTTGAAGACCTGGAGGGATCCGATGGGCGCCAGCAGCGCGGGAATCCGCAGGTCGTTGCCCAGGAACGTGGTGGAGGTATCTACCTTCGAGACATCTCGCAGGACGCGGGGGCGGAAGGCCACGCGGTCGAACGCGAGCCGGTTGCGTCGCATGGTGGTCTCGGACTCGGACGCGCCAACGAGGTAGTCCCACGCGCCCTGGGGCAGGTTTTTCCTGGCTCTCTGGACGATTTCTTCGTTGCTGAGGAATTGTGATGACAAGGCTATCTCCTGATTCAAAGAGTTGGCTGGATATAAGCCGGAATCACTCGGCGAACATACCCTAACATCGCAGGACTAGCGGCTACAACTTGCGCCGTTCCTTGGGTGTGGCGGCTAGGCGATTTGGTATAGTAGGCAAGCAATGAATGTGTTGTGAGAACTATTCCGGACTACGACATACTCACGACAGATGGAGGCGCAGATTGCCTGAATACGAATTCATACTGTACGAGACGAAGGGCCCAATACGGCTGATAACGCTGAATCGTCCTGAAACACTGAATGCCATCACCGAGCCGATGGAGGCGGACCTTCACGACGCGCTGGACGTGGCGGAGGCGGACCCCGAGGCGCGCGTCATCATAATCCAGGGCGCGGGCAGGGCGTTCAGCTCCGGCTACGACATAGCGTCGTTCGGAGAGACGGACCCTGTGTCCATGATTCCGAAGGGGCAAAGCGCGGCGGATCACGTGTCGCGGTGGTTCTACCACGACAGGAATATGCTCAAGAACCAGACGCACATCCTGGAGCTGTCCAAGCCGGTAATCGCGTGCGTGCATGGCTGGTGCATGGGAGGCGGCACATGGCTGTCCCTGACCTGCGACATGACGTTCTGCTCGGAGGACGCGGTGTTCGCCCAGCCCGAGGTGCGTCAGATCTCGAATACGAGCTTCCTGTGGGTGCTGATGGCGGGATACAAGAACGCGCTGAGATACTCGCTGACCGGCGACCACATAGACGCGCAGGAGGCGTTCAGGATCGGCCTCGTGAACGAGGTGTTCGCCGACAAGGACGCGATGATGAAGGAAGCGTTCCGGCTGGCGGAGAGGATATCGAAGATCAGCCCGGAGACAGTCGCGGCGAACAAGTACGTGGCGACGCTCGGCCTGGAGATGATGGGGCTGAGAAACGCGATAACGACGAACTGGCTGCTGTCTTCTATCGCTCACTCGTCGCAGAGGCCAGACTACAATCGTCGGGAGATGCTGGACGCGGCGATGGAGCGCGGGATGCGCGGCTTCCTGGAAGTGCGAGACGGTCCGTTCAGGCCGGAGCCGTTCGGGCCAAGGTCGGAGGACGGAGAGTAGGGGGTCAGCCGCTCAGTATGGATTCCCAATCGCCACGCTTGGGGGTTGCGCGGAAGTCTCTGATTAGCAGGCGGATGATGTCGGGCAGGGATACGTAGCCTGTGGGCAGATGGGCGGTCTCGATTTCCTCTCTGGAGGCCATCGCCCCATGGCCTACGTGCAGGTGCTGAGAGATGAATGAACTTTGCCCCATTGGATGCCAGTGATATGCGAGGATTTCCCTGTGGTTGGAGTCTAGTATCTGGTACTCATAGCCTACTTCTGTCACTGTCCATAAGTTTCCCGAGATTTCCAACTGGACGATACGGTAGTACTGGTGAAAGTACAGCCATATCCTAGATGGCCCTCCAAGTCTGACTGGACGGTCTTCGTTCAGGCGCAGAGTATGCGGTCTATCGGCGGGGTAGTATCCACCGCCAACGTTGACGACGGCATCTGATATGCAGGATATGGCGTGTTGAGCTGATTCCATATAGTTGTTGACGGCCTCGGCCGGAGTTCTACCAGGCATCAGAATTCCATGCTTCAGGAATCATCATCGCTAGTCTGACAACCTTGCTGTGAAGTTCGGGTTTACTCTTGAACTCCCCGGCTTCCCACGCCTCTAAGAACTCGGCCACGCTCATGCCAAAATGCTTTTGGGCGTGCCTCTCCGTCATTTCCCTATCTTCTTCCGGGGATAGAAGACGCGGTTTGGGAAATTCTATCTCTTCTTCCACCTTTTCTATCTCGGTCGCCATGGGATACCTCCGTCGGCTGCTGTGATACTTTCCGGCGCGTCAATTATACATGACAGTTCGGCGGACACACGCCTTTGCGGACCGCGGTCGGAGCTATGTCTTCCTTGACCGCCGTTTCAGGGCAAAACTATAATCTGTGCTAGTGTCGCGCGCTTGCGACTGGGGTATCTATGAGTCAGACAGCATTCACCACGCAGATCGAAGAACTAAGGTCGAAGGCGATGTCCGCCCTCGACGAAGCAGCGGACGTCGAAGCCCTGGACGACTGGCGTATTTCGTACCTGGGCAGGCGCGGGGAGTTGACCCAGGTACTTCGCGGCCTGGGATCGCTGCCGGCGGAAGAGCGGCCGACGGCAGGGGCGGCTGCGAACGCTCTGAGACGGACGCTGGAAGAGGCGATGTCCGTCAGGGAGGATGCGCTGAAGCGGGAAGCGTCGGAGTCCGAGCCTTTGGACGCGATAGACGTGACGCTTCCGGGCTGGCCCGTTCAGCGAGGGGGCATACATCCCACGACCCGCATCGTGAGGGAGATATGCGCCGCTTTCGCCTCGATGGGTTTCAGCGTCGTCGAAGGCCCTGAGATCGAGTGGGACCACTACAACTTCGAGATGCTCAATATCCCCAAGGACCATCCGGCGCGCGATATGTGGGATACGCTCTGGATTGACTACGAGGACGAAAACGGCGAGCGTCCGATGCTGCTCAGGACACACACGTCTCCGATGCAGGCGCGTACTATGGAGGCGACCGATCCTCCGGTGCGCGTTGTGGTGCCGGGTAAGTGTTATCGCTACGAGGCGACTGACCCCAGGCACGAGTGGCACTTCTACCAGATAGAAGGGCTTGCGGTGGACCGGGGCATCACGATGACCGATCTGAAAGGCACGCTGTACGAGTTCGCGCGGCGCATCTTCGGAGTGGAGCGCAAGGTTCGCTTCAGGTGCGACTACTTCCCGTTCGTCGAGCCGGGCGTGGATATGTCCATAGACTGCTTCCTGTGCGACGGCGGGGGCTGCCGCGTGTGCAGTGATACTGGCTGGATCGAGATCATGGGCGCGGGCATGGTGCATCCGAAGGTGCTTGCGGGCGTCGGGTACGACCCCAATATCTACACGGGGTTCGCGTTCGGCATGGGCCCGGAGCGCATCTCGATGCTGAAGCATGGCATCGAGGACATCCGACTGTTCTACTCGAACGACCTGCGCTTCCTGCGCCAGTTTAGTTAGACCAAGCCATCCGGCCGCTCATGGCATACACAGGGCGACCGGGCGGTCGCCCATATTTATTTTGAGAACAGCGCAAAAGAAGAGGATCAAATGTTAATACCGCTCTCGTGGCTCAGGAAGTACGTACCAGTTACCGATTCGCCGGATGATCTCGCGCATAAGCTCACGATGGCAGGAGTCGAGATAGGCGACGTGGAGACAGTCGGCGAGGGCTGGGACCCGGACAAGATCGTCGTGGGCCACGTGCTGGAAGTGAATCCTCATCCGAATGCCGACCGGCTGAAACTGCCGACAGTGGACATCGGCGGGGAGACCGCCACGGTCGTATGTGGCGCGCCAAACGTGGCGGCGGGTCAGAAGATAGCGTTCGCAAAAGAGGGCGCGCGGATGTTCAGTCCACGTTCCGGGAAGGTCGAGACGCTGAAGCGAGCCCGGATTCGCGGTGTGGAATCTGCCGGGATGGTGTGTTCGTCGCTGGAACTCGGTCTTGGGGAAGACCACGACGGGATTCTGGTTCTGGACGAGGACGCGCCGGTGGGTATTCCGCTCGGGGAATACCTTGGCGATGCCGTACTGGACGCCGAGGTCACATCCAACAGGCCGGACTGCCTATCCATACTCGGAATCGCGCACGAAGTCGCGGCCATCAATGGCGAAGTGGTAGCCGAGCCGGACAGTTCGTATCCTGAAGAGGGAGACGACATCGAGAGTCTGGTCAAGATCGAGATCGAAGACCCTGACCTGTGCTATCGCTACACCGCGAGCCTGGTTACCGGGGTGAAGATAGGGCCGTCGCCCTCGTGGATGCAGGATGCGCTTATCAAGGCCGGCCAGCGTCCGATAAACAACGTGGTGGACATTACCAACTACGTCATGCTGGAGTACGGTCAGCCGCTCCACGCATTCGACTTCGACAAGTGCCGAGACAACACGATTATCGTGAGGGCGGCGCGTGAGGGGGAGACGCTGACGACACTGGACGGCGAGGTGCGCGAACTCAGGCCGCCGATGCTCACCATCTCAGACTCGCGCGACCCGGTCGGACTGGCGGGCGTGATGGGCGGAGCGAACTCGGAGATGACCGAGCAGACCAACGCGGTGCTGCTGGAGTCTGCGAGCTTCAATCCGGTGAACACGCGGCGGACTCGGACCGCGCTCGGGATGCGGACCGACGCATCGGACAGGTTCGAGCGGGACATTCGCTCGGCGCTCGCTCCGGTAGGGCTTCAGCGTGCCACCAAACTCATCGTAGATCTCTGCGGTGGGACTGCCGCTAAAGGAATCATAGATCTCTACCCGATGGAGACGGATCGGGAGCCTCCCACAGTCAAGCTCAGTCGCTCACGGATAAGGCAGGTGCTTGGGGTTGATTATCCGACCTCTCAGATAAAGCGAACGCTCGAATCGCTGGGTTTCGAGGAGGCAGAGCAACCTGGCGGCCTGATTGACCTGATAGAGACGCTAGAGGCAGGGCCGTCGTCGGAGAGAAGCGATACTCTCTGGCTGAAAGTCCCGTACTGGCGCTCGGACATCTCCATAGAGGACGACCTGGTGGAGGAGTTGGCGCGCATCATTGGGTACGACTCGATGCCGACGACAATGCTGTCCGGCTCGATACCGCACTGGCAGCCGCAGCCCATGACCCAACTCAAGGACACCGTGCGCGACCTATTGGCCGCTGCTGGTATGCAGGAGACCATCTCGTACTCGCCAACGACACTGCGAAACCTGGAGGCCGTGGACGCGCTGGACGAGTCCAACCCGCCACTTCGAGTAGCGAATCCCCTCAGCCGTGAGTGGGAGTACATGAGGACAAGCCTGAGGTCGAACATCCTGAACACGCTCTCGCATAACCGGCGGATAGCCCAGGGCGAGGGCATCCGCGTATTCGAGGTTGGCAGGGTCTATATCCCCAGGCCTGAGGCGAAGGAGCGGGACCTGCCCGAGGAACGGGAGATGCTGGTGGGAGTCGTCTCCGGTCCGCGATTCGGCGCATCCTGGATAGCGCAGGACGCGGGTATGGGCTTCTTCGACGCCAAGGGGGCGCTGGAGTATCTCTTCGCGGAGCTCGGATTAGACGTGGATTATGAGCCGTCCGAAGATTCGATACTCCAGCGGGGGCGCACTGCCAGATTATCGAGTGGTGAGTTGACACTGGGTGTCGTGGGTGAGGTGCAGAACAGGGTACTGGAGAAGTTCGATCTCGAGGCCCATCCGGTCGCCATGTTCGAGATCAGCATGGAGGCGCTGCTGTCGGCGGTCGGAGGCGTGAGCCTGACCTACGAAAGTTCCAGCCGCTACCCGGAGTCGTACCGCGACCTGGCGATAGTGGTGGATGAGGATGTTCCGGTGTCCCGGATCAGGGAGATAATCGAACGCCACGCGCTGGTGGTCCGGAGCGCGCCATTCGACATATACTCTGGCGAAGGCGTGGCGGAAGGGCGTAAGTCGGTCACGTTCCGGGTGGTGTTCCAGTCCGACCGCGGCACGCTTACCTCCGAGCAAGTGGACCGCTTCCAGAACGACATACTCCGCCAACTCAGCCGCAACCTGAACGCCGAGCTGCGGGGCTGAGCGGCATGGACTTCT
>DAOULF010000210.1:0-28605 GCA_034420555.1 Dehalococcoidia bacterium | reverse complement strand
CGAAGCCCGTCCCGATCTGGTCATCACACAGCAACTTTGCGAGGTATGCGCGGTGTCGTTCGAGGACGTGCAGCAGGCCGTCCAGCGCCTAGACTCCCCGCCCGACGTGCTGTCCCTGGACCCGCACGGAATTGACGACGTTCTGGATGACATCCTGCGCGTCGGAGCGCACACTGGAAGAGAATCCTCCGCTCATCACGCCGTCTTCAACCTGCGAGCGCGGGTTGATGGAGTGCGACGCTCCGTCGCCGGGGCGGAGACTACGCCGACGGTCGCCTGCGTCGAGTGGCTCGACCCGGTGATAGCCGCCGGACACTGGATACCCGAAATGGTTGAAATTGCGGGCGGCAAGGATGCTCTGGTCAGCCCGGGCTCGCCGTCTCCCCGACTGGAGATGGGTAAACTACTCGACGCCGACCCCGACGTACTCATCCTGATGCCCTGTGGCATGAACGTCGCTCAGGCGCGCGCCGAGTTAGACGCGCTGACCAATCCCGACGAATGGCGGCGGATGTCGGCGTTCCGCAATGGCCGGGTGTACGTAGTGGACTCCGGCGCGCTGTTCAGTCGCAGCGGCCCGCGCCTCGTGGACGGTCTTGAGATCATGGCCCGGATAATCCACCCGGACCTGTTCGATGATCCAGCGCCGGAAGAGTTCTGTGTCAGGTTGTAGAAGCCCATATTCTTGCGATCATGTCGCCAACTGACGCTCGTAGCTTTTGACCGACTTCTGGCCCCGTGATAAAATTCGACCAGCGTCGGACGCCTGACTGATTCATCGCATTCTGTGTCGGGTATTCAGCAATTCAAATATTCTGAGGCAGGCGCGAGTCACGACTTCCGGGGAGATTGGGATATGGCAGGACATTCTAAATGGTCGCAGATCAAGCACGCCAAGGCGATTACCGACCATAGACGGGGCAAGATGTTCACCAAGCTGGCGCGCGAGGTAATCGTGGCCGCGCGCGAGGGTGGGGGCGACCCTGACGCCAACTTCAGGCTGAGGATGGCCATCCAGCGCGCCAAAGACGCCAATATGCCCAATGACAATATAGACAGGGCGATCAAGCGCGGCACCGGCGAGAGCGACGACGGTGTCCAGATGATCGAGATGACCTACGAGGGTTACGGGCCGGGCGGCGTGGCCATCATGCTCGAGACGCTCACGGATAACCGTAACAGGACCGTCTCGGACGTTCGCACCACGCTGACCAGGGCGGGCGGTAACCTGGCCGAGTCCGGCGCGGTCTCCTGGCAGTTCAACAAGCGCGGCGTGATTACGGTGGAGGCGTCGGAAGAGGAGTCCGAGGAGTTCACGCTCGTGGCGATTGACGCGGGAGCGGACGATTTCGACGCGGACGCGGACACACTCCAGGTATTCTCGGATCCCGGCTCCCTGGAGGACGTTCGCAGCGCCCTCGAATCGAGCGACGCGACCATAAGCTCGTCCGAGGTCTCCCTTATACCCAGTAATACCGTCCCGCTCGACAGCAGATCAGCCGGACAGATACTAAGGCTCCTCGACCAACTCGAAGACCTGGACGACGTTCAGAAGGTGTACTCGAACGCCGATTTCCCGGATGAGGCCCTAGAGAGTTACCAGAGCGCGTAGCAACACTTATCGTTAGCTTCCGATAAGCCTCTGGATTAACAGCGCGAGACTGGTTGCGACAGCCGATGACGCAACCATCAGTCCGACCATCCATTTGATCAGTCTGGTTTCGATTTGATGGAGTTCAACTCGGAGTTCTCCGAGGTCGGCCTTCGTCGCATAGTGCCTCAGTTCCTCACGCAGTTCAGTCCTGGTAATGGGTTGTTCAGCGGTTGTCATCGCCTTATCCTTCCCGGCGCACTCAACGCACTCCAATATAGATTATAGGGTAAGGTTACCTCAATGGAAAGAAGTCGTCTGAGGGAACGGAGCGGTCTATAAGGGCGATAGTCCAGTCTTCCAGCTTGTCTTCTGGGACCGCGCCCACCCATCTTCCTTCTACCATCCCGTTCGCGCCTATGAAGAACGTGACCGGAAGGCCGATGACGCCGTACTCGACGGTGATCTTGCCATCCGGGTCGCGACCGTTCGGGAAGGTAAGGCCGAACTCCTCTACGTAACGCGCGGCTTCCTCCTGCGTGTCCTGGATGTCCACGCCCACGAACTGGACGCCGGAATCTTGGTACTTCTGCCACACCCTCTCGAATCCGGGAGACTCGTCGCGGCAGGGCGGACACCAGGAAGCCCAGAAGTTGATGACCAGCGGACTTCCCGCATGGTCTTCGAGGCGGAATTCGCCCCCGCTCAGCAGTGTCATCGAGAAGTCAGGCGCGGGCTTGCCCACCCTGGTCACTCCGCTGCGTCCGGTCGGAGACTCCCTGTTGGCGAGCCCATAGGCCATGAGCGCGAAGAAGGCGACAACCAACACGGCTAGAGACGCTATTGAGACTAGCTTCCAATGCCTGCGCAATTTGCTCACTTACCCGGAGAATCTAAGCCTGACGCTTCCGCATCTCGCTGGGAGCGCCGTCACTGCCTGTTTCGGACATTGTGAACCCGGACCTGTGTAGAAATAGTGAGACGACCAGGGACAATGCCAGCGCCGCTGCGCTGACGACAAACACGTCGCTGATGGCGCCGGCGAGGGCTGACTTCAGCGAACCCAGAAGCGTCTCCACCATTCGAGCGCCGTCCGGCCCGGCCTGGGTGAGGCCCCCTCTGAGCCTATCCACCGCCGACGGGTCAATGAGCGCCTGTGGGTTGTCCTTGATGGCGTCCAGTTGACCGGGCGGCAGCACGGCGGTGACGTTTTCCGGGACCGTGTCCTCCAACTTCGAGGCGAACCTGCCTGCCATGACCGATCCAAGCACCGCGAGTCCTAGCATACCCCCTATCGAGCGATAGAATTGGAGCGCGGACGTGGATATCCCCATCAGCCTGAACGGCACCGAGTTCTGCACCGAAAGAGTGAACGTGGGGAAGGTCGTGCCAAGTCCAACTCCCAGCACGATGATGTAACCGACCGCCCGCGGGAAGTTCGTTTCCGGGTTCATCGTAGAGATGAGTATCGCGCCCAGCAGCATCAACCCCGTGCCGATGACAGCCTGTATCCGGTAGTGGCCGCCCGTCCTCGAAAGCAACTGGCCGGACAGGGTAGCGCCGAATACGATTCCGAGCATCATGGGAGTCAGGAAACTCCCGCTGCTTGTCGCCGACGCGCCCAATACGCCCTGGAAGAACAGCGGAATGAAGATTATCGCCCCGAACATTCCAAACCCGGTCAGGAACGTCGCAATCAGCGAGACGGCCACCATCCGGTTCCGGTATATCTCGAGCGGCATGATGGGCGAATCGGTCTTGGACTCTATGACTATGAAAGCGACGCCCATTGCTAGTCCGAAGGCCAGAAATCCCAATACCTGCGGCGAAGCCCATGCGTACTGTACGCCGCCCCATGAGAGGGCGAGCAGAATGGGCGTGACAGCCAATATCAGGGTTACCATGCCCGCGTAGTCCAACTTCCTGCTTTCGACCTCGGGCGTTATCTTCGGGAAGAGCCAGGCGATCAGCAGAAGCACGGGAACTCCGACCGGCACGTTGATAAGGAATATCCAACTCCAGGAGAAGTTGTCGGTGATGAACCCGCCCAGGGTGGGGCCTATAACCGAGGACATACCGAACACGACGCCCAGGAAGCCCTGGAACTTGCCCCTCTCCTCCGGCGGGAACAGGTCGGCGATAGCGACGAAGCTGTTAGCCATGATGACGCCGCCGCCGAGCCCCTGTATCGCGCGGAAGGCGATTAGCTGGGTCATTGACTCGCTCATGCCAGCCAGCACGGATCCTACGATGAATACAGAGATTCCCCCGATGAAGAAAATCTTGCGTCCATAGATGTCCGTGAGCCTGCCCACTATCGGGACGGCCACGGTGGAGGCGACAAGGTACGCGGTGGTAACCCAGGTGTAGCGGTCGAACCCGCCCAGGTCGGCAATGATTCGAGGCATGGCCGTGGACACGATGGTCTGGTCCAGCGCCGCCAGGAACATAGCCATCAGCAGGCCGACCATCGTGAGGATGACCTGTCGCCTGGGTAGCTGTATGAAGTCCCTGGCGACTGATTGACCGGCTGTGTCCCTGTCTGTGGCCGGGGTACCCTGCTTCACCATCTCACATCCCCAATTCTCAACTGTCCCTGAACCTGGGCATTACCTCGTCGGCGAACATTCGCAGGCTGCGCTCGTTCTCGTCCCATGTCATCGGGCCGACGCGGAAGTGGAGTATCAGTCCGCCCACGCCTATGCGCCCCAGCCGCTCTATGCGCTCGGCTACCGTGTCCGGCGAGCCGAATATCATGCTGTTCTCAACGTTGAACCTGGGATCTGCGAGTCCGACCTTGACCGAGGCCATCTCCTCGGCGGTATTCAGGCGCAGCCGCGTTTCGGCGATGTGCCTGCGGTTGGCCTCGTGTACCCTGGAGGCGAGCTTTTCGGCCTCGGAGTCGGTGTCCGCGACGTAGATGTTGCGCCATATCCAGCATTCGTCCATGACTCTTTCCACGCCGTCTTCGTCCAGGCCGGACTCGGCCAGTGTGTCCCGGTAAACGCCGAAGCGTCTCTCGGTCTCGTCGTCTGGCTGGACGACAAGCATGAGCGGGCGGCCCTGTTTGGCCATCTCTATCATCGAGCCTTCGGTAGCCACCGCGCGGATGATCGGCGGATGCGGGCTCTGATAGACCTTCGGCCTGAGCACGGGCAGGTCTATATCGAAGAACTCACCCTTGTGCCGGTAGTTCTCGGTCGTCCAGGCGTTGGGGAGTATCTCTTCGGACTCGACGAGCCTGCCCTGCGCTTCGGAGAATGGGATACCGTAGCTCCGGTACTCGTAGAAGTTGTAGGCTGTGCCGCGTCCGAGGCCCAGTACGATCCGGCCCCTGCTGATGTTGTCGAGCAGGGCGATCTGTTCGGCGAGCCTGATCGGATGGTGGAGCGCCATCTGGACGGCAGAGAAGCCTATCTTGACGCGCTCAGTGCGGGCTGCGACCGCGGCGGCGAAGGTTACGGGGTCAACGTAGGCGCACGCGCCATCGTTGTGATGCTCGCCAAGCCACACCCCGTCGAAACCGAGTTCCTCGGTCAGTTCGGCCTCGCGCAGCGCGTCGGTGACGACATCGTAGTCGGTATCCGGCGTGTCGGACTGTGGAAATAGGAAGTTGCTGAATTTCATAGGCATTGAATTCTCTGTCTTTGATTTTCAGTTGTCAATCTCAAACTGTCTGCGGAAGTGCGCCCTGGCCAATCTGAGTTTCCAGTAGGCGACTTCGCCGCCGAGGGCATCGTGTACGGGCCTCAGTCTTTCGTATCCCACAGTCTCGAATGCGTAGGTGATTCGCTTCATGTCTGGGGCGGCGGGCAGGTATCTTTCGTAGTCATCCAGCTTTCCGGACTCTATCAGCCATTCGAGGTGGGAAGATACCGTTGAACTGGCCAGGCCCCTGCGACTGACGACCTCCTGAAATGGGAGGCCCTCCTTGAGCAAAGCGAGGGTCTCTTCGAGCGAAGAACCGATGCCTGAATTTAGGGAAGAGTTCCCGTTTCGGGAGCGCCGGGATTCGCGGGACCCTCCGGATGCCACCATACCAGTGCGGTCCTCGATGTCGTTAGGAACGGCGTAATCGCGGATTGCGTCCAGAAAGTCGTCGCCGAAGTCGTTAAGTTTCACACGGCCCACGCCGGTTATCCTAAGAAGGCTGTCCTGGCTCTGGGGATAGTAGTGGGCCATCTCCCGCAGGGATACGTCTCCGAAGACCACATAGGGCGGGACGCCTCGATCCGAGGCCAGCCGCGTTCTGAGTTCCCGCAACTTCTGGAACAGGTTGTTGTCGTAGTCGAGTTCGGCGCTCGCGCGTCTGGACACCCGCTTTGTACTTTCGAGCACGGGCAGTTCTATGCTCTCGCGGTTCTTGAGAAAGCTGCGGCCTTGTGGGGTAACCGACAGGGTGGGATAGCGCGGGTCGTCACGCGCCAGAAGTCCTCGGCTCACGAGAGTAGCCATCAACTCACGGAGGGTCTTGGCGGTGTAGTCGTCCACGATTCCGAACACCGACAAGCTGTCGTGATTGCGGTCCGTCACGCTCTTGACTCGCCTTCCGGTGAGGACTTGGGATATGTGGGTAGCGCCGAATCGTTCGCCGGTGCGTATCACGGCGGAGAGTATCTTCTGGGAGATAACGGTGGCGTCGAACGTCTCAGCCTCGCACACGTCGCAGGAATCGCAGTTCTCCTCTGCGAAGTCCTCCCCGAAGTATCGCAGCAGCGCGGCGCGGCGGCACGATCCGGTCTGGCAGTAGCTCACCATCGCGTTCAGCTTGGCCTCGGCAGACTCGCGTTCCAGTTCGTCTTCTATGCGTCCGATGAAGAACATCTCGCGCTCGCGGTCCCGCGCGCCGTAGAACACGATACAGTCGGAAGCCAGGCCGTCCCGCCCCGCGCGTCCGGACTCCTGGTAGTACCGCTCGATAGAGCCGGGCATATCGTAGTGGGCGACGAGGCGGATGTCGGGCTTGTCTATGCCCATCCCGAACGCGACCGTGGCGACTATCACGGGAACTTCGTCACGCACGAAACGCTCCTGGTTGTGCTGTCTTGTACTGCTATCCAGCCCCGCGTGGTAGGGCAGGGCATGGATGTCGTCTCCGGCGAGTTCCGCGGCGAGTTCTTCGCATCCCTTCTGGGAGCCTCGATAGACTATCGCGCTCGCGCCCCTATGCTTCCGAAGACGCTCTACCAGGGTGTCGTATTTGTCGGTGTTCGGAAAGACCGCATACCTGAGATTGGGGCGGTTCACGCTGCCGGTGAATACGGACGGGGATTTCATCTCGAGCTGCGCGGCGATGTCGTCCCGGACGCGCTGCGTGGCGGTCGCGGTCAGCGCGATAACTGGAGTATCGGGCGCGAGACGCCTGAGCTGTCTCAGGTTGCGGTAGTCGGGTCTGAACTCGTGTCCCCACTGGGATATACAGTGGGCTTCGTCAACCGCTATCAGGCTGAGTTCGATTGACTTCAGGAACCTTTGGAATCCAGGGCGAACGATGCGTTCGGGGGCCACATAGAGCAGCTTGATTTCGCCGCGATGCGTCTGCGTCTGTACGCGGGACTGCTCTTCGCCGCTCATGCCGCTGTTCAGACAGTCGGCGGGCACTCCGTTGGCCTTGAGAGCGTCAACCTGGTCTTTCATCAGGGCAATCAGGGGCGACACGACCAGGGTTACACCCGGCAGCGCGAGCGCGGGAAGCTGGTAGCAGAGAGACTTTCCACCGCCGGTGGGCATCACGACGAGGGTATCGCTGCCGTCCATGACGGCATCCATGATCTCGGCCTGCAAGGGACGAAATTCGTCGTATCCGAAGTGTCTTTTCAGAAGATCGAGCATGAACTCATCGTGGAGTCTCTCTATTCGCCGCGAAGACGACGGAGTTCAGCTTCGAGTTCAGCCACGCGGGTCTCTGCGGCCCGGCGCGCTTCGGCTTCCTCGTCATGGGTACGAAGATAGCTTTGCGAAACAGGGTCGTAGAACCTCAACATTCCATCCTCCCAGCACACATACAAGCCTAAAGCGCCGCTGTATCCAAGACAGCGACGCTCGTCCAGCCACTCGATCTCTATGGGCCGGTACTCGCCGTCAACCAGAATGTCGCCGGCAAGCGCCGTGTCGTGATACCTGCCTCCGGTCGCGTCGAAACGCCAATACTCCGGGATGCCATAACGCTCGTAGTCTGAGCGTTTACTGGTATAGTCGGTCACTCCGGTTGTACGGGACGCCACCTCCAGAACGAAGTCGGGCGGTTTGCCTTGGCGGTCTATCGCGTAGCCACCGAGGTCATAGACGTCCTCGATGTCGCTGTCGAACGCGACTATCAGGTCGGGGACCCTACGGTCTTCCCATGTGGAGAGGCTCGGCGCTACCGGAACCTCGCTATGTACGAGCGTCTTCTTATTAAGGTTGGCGTAGTGGATAATCAGGCTGGTTATGACCGAGCGCAAGTGTAGATGGGATGAGTTCTGCATATCTTCCCGCGGCGGAAACTCAGGAAATCTGTCCAAGCTTATTGGTTTGTGTGTGAGCGCTGTAGTGTTGAGGGTCATTGCGAAACTCTCAGAGCTTTGTTAGGTATGGAGGTCGCCGACTGGGGATATTATATCATCGCTTTGGTATCGTGATTACAGAAGTAATCAACTCTTAGTCTCTGAGTCATCAGTCTCGGTTACCAGGGGGCCGGCTATCGCGGACACTATCATTGCGAGAGCCGCCGGTATGTAGAGGGCTCCTATGGATAGAGCGCCGAGCAGGCATATCAACGCCATCGAGATTCCGGATGACCATAGCAGGATTCGAGTGACTCCGTAGGTGACCACGTTAGAAATCATGGCGAACAGCCCCAGTCCGGTGACCACAACGGGGACCACAAGAACGAGCAGTACACTCAGCCCGTTGACTGTGACCAGCGATCCTGCACACCCGCTGTCCCTGATCGTCACCCCGGTCTGAGTGGTGACGGTCGTTCCCTGGTAAACGCAGGGATAGAAAGCGAAGTACAGCGAAACCGCCCACGCAAGAAAATGCGCGAGGGCGGCGGAGGCGATTCCGAGTCTTGCTCTGTTCACGTCGCGGTATCCATGTTTCGCATTTCGTATGATACCCTGTCCTCCAATCGTAGCATAGCACTCAGAATTGGAGTTCCCCAATGACCAGAATGACCGGAAAGCGCGCGCTTATGGAGATGCTGAGGGCCGAGGGCGTCAAGTACATATTCGGCAATCCGGGCACCAGCGAGAGCGCGATACTCGACGCGCTGGAAGACTATCCCGACATCGAATACATACTCACGACGCAGGAAGGCGCGGCAATGGGTATGGCCGACGCATACGCACGCTCCACACAACAGCCCTCGTTCGTGAATCTGCACATCGAGACGGGCCTCGCCAATGGCATAAGCCTGCTGAACAACGCCTACGAGGGCGGCACGCCAATGGTGGTGACGAGCGCGAACAAGGACGTTCGCAAGCTGGCCGAGGGACGCACCCGCCTGGACGAGATGGTGCGCCTGTTCACCAAGTGGAGCGCGGAGGCGACTCACCCGGAGCAGATACCGTCGGTGATACGGCGCGCGTTTAACGAGGCCAAGACACCCCCAACAGGGCCTGTGTATGTGGGCTTCTCGGCGAACGCGCTGGACGGCGAGGCCGAGGTGGAGATAGCCCCGTCGTCGCCAGGGTACTTCAGGATGGCGCCGGACGCTCAGGCCATATCGGAGACCGCCGATCTTCTGGCCTCGGCGAGCAACCCGGTGATGATTGTCGGCGACCGGCTGGCCCAGTCGGGCGGGATTGCGGAGGCGGTGCGCGTGGCCGAACTGACGGGCGCGAAAGTGTACTCCTCGGCGTACTCGGAGATGAACTTCCCGACGGCGCATCCGCAGTTCATGGGGCGTTCCGCGCCGTCGAGTCCGGCGACACGCGAACAGTTCGCGGACGCGGACGTGGTCCTGGCGGTAGGGACGAATGTGTTCAGCGGATTCTTCTACTACTCCGGTCGCGCGCTGGGACAGGATACGAAGCTGGTTCACATGGACCAGTCCCACCGGGAAGTGGGAAAGAGCGAACCGACGGACATAGGCATAATCGCTGACCCTAAGACGGGACTGGCGCACCTGGCGGATGCGCTCGAGTCCACGATGAGCGGCTCGGACAGCGAGGCGGCCAAGGGCAGGGCGGCGAATCTCGCGGAGCGAAAGGCCGCGCTCAACGCAGCAACTCAGCAGCGATTGAAGGACCGCTGGGACATGAGCCCCATGTCCACGGAGCGGATGATGCACGAGGTGGCGAGCGCGCTGCCGTCGGGAACGCTTATAGCGGACGACTCGGTCACCACGCGGGACGCGGTACACTCAGCGATCTCCTTCGACGAGCCGGGCACGGTGTTCGGCGAACGCGGTGGCGCGCTTGGCTGGGGCATGGGCGGCGCGCTTGGGCTGAAGTTGGCCAACCCGGCCAGTCCGGTGGTCGGGATTATTGGGGACGGCAGTTCGATGATGACCGTTCAGTCTTTATGGACGGCGGCGACCTACAACATTCCGGTGGTCTATATCATCTGCAACAACCGCGCCTACCGCATCCTCAAGCTCAACATGAACGTATATAAGCAAGACATCGTGGGCGAAGACGAGCCTCAGAGCAAGTACATGGCGATGGATTTCCCGATTCCGATGAACATAGCGGGGATGGCGGAGGCGATGGGTGTCGCCGGACAGAGCATCACGGACCCGGCTGATCTCGCTCCGGCATTGAAGGCCGCGCTCGAAACCGGCAAGCCTGCCGTGCTGGACGTCTCGATAGACGGGTCGGTGTGAGACACGCGCCAGAAGCGGAACAGGGAGGGAAGTATGCTGAGCCCGGATACCAGATGGCCTAACTTTACCGACAAGGACCTGGATTTCGTGGTGGAGAACGTAGCTCCGGGGGCGAGCGACCCGGACGCTCTGAAGAGACTGGTGAGGGAGGACCCGGAGTTCAGGGCGGCGATGGTCGGCGACGAGAACCTGCTCGACCGCATTATGAGCGACGAGGAGATTTTCCTGCACATATCGCCGTCGCTGTACTTCGAGATACTGCTGCGGAAAGCGTACCACGAACTGGAGACCATCACCTACACGGAGGAGCTCGAGGGTCGCTCCTCGATTCCGGTGTTCGACACGCCGGAGGTGCTTGAGTTCATGGAGCGTCCGGGTGTAGTGGAGTACATGGCCTCGATGATGGCGTCGTTCACTCGGATACAGAGCTACACGGTGCCAGTGAGAGTGCGGAAGGGGATCAGGCGGCGAGTGCGGTACAGCGACATGGACATAGACAGCCTTGTGAAGTTCGCGGCGGATGCGGACCCGGAGCAGCGTTTCGGGTACTACAAGCGCATCGCGGATGTGTGCCTGTTCCTGTCGGGCGTGTTCCCGGAGAGCGCGCGGCGCGGATACGGGCGGATGGTGGGCGGCGCGACTATTCCTCTAACCGGAAGTCGTCGGATGCGACGTACCATAGAGGACTACGAACGGGAGGGCCGTAGATTCTATGGACTGGCGGAAGGGCATCCGGCGGCGCGTGCGCTGGAGCTGACCTCCGTGTTCGGCATCCTAAGGGAGAATTTCACGTCGGCGCGCAAGCCTCTGACGTTCGTGGCGACACGGTTCCTGCACGCGAGTCGGCGAAAGCTGTTCGGGGTTGCGCTGAGCTGAGTGAACTATAGGGAATCACCCTCACCCTAGCCCTCTCCCATCGAGGGCTCACAAGGGTAGGCAAAGTCCCTTCCCCCGTGATGGGGGAAGGTTAGGATGGGGGACTCCGCCAATCCAACTTCAATGCCTACCCCTGTCAGCCCATCGAGGGAGAGGGGAGTTTTTCGGATCAGCCTTCGTCGGAGTTGGTCTCGCACCACTCGCGCACCGACTGGGGTATGGCCATGAGGTTTTCCAGCTTGGTGGCGAGAGGGATGGCGCACTCGGGCGCTATCATCTGCACGCCGGCGTCCATGCAGGCGAAGACCTCATCGCGGACCTCGGATGGGCCGCGCGCGTAGAGTGTGGTCGGGTTGTTAATGTTGCCCACGAGACCTATCTTGCCCTCCACCGCATCCATGGCGGCCTGCGGGTCATTCTTGGAGTCGAAGTGGAAGTAGGCCATGCCAGTGTCGGCTATGTAGGGCATACGGTCGAGCGTGTTGCCGCAAATGTGGAGTATGAGCGGGATGTTCAGACGCTCGGCCATCTCCATGTGTATGTCCTGGAGGAATCGGCGGTAGTATTCACCGCTCACCAGGTCGCCGGTGGCGTGGTCCGGGAAGGTGAGCGCGTCGGCGCCTGCGTTTATCTGCGCCTCTCCGAACAAGACGGAAAGCTCCTTGAGCTTGTGCAGACAGCGCATCGTCTCTTCGGGGTCGTCAACGGTCATCAGCAGGAAGTTCTCGACGCCGAAGACGTGGTAGGCGAGTGTCCAGGGCCCCATCGTCTTGCCGATGATGGCGGCCTCGTCGCCTATCTCCTGCTTGAGTATCTCGATGGACTTGGTGATGGCAATGTTGTCCGGGTGTTCGAGGAAGCCGGAGGGGACGTGAACGTCACGGGAGTCCTTCCAGATGGGGCGGTACATCCTGACGGTGGGCCAGTTATCCTTCTCCTCCCACTGCATATCGCAGCCGAGCGCCGATGACTCCTGGATGATCGTGAAGTAGGGCGCCACGGCGTCGAAGCCCAGCTCGGTGTAGCCGGTGGCCGCGAGCCTGGCGGCGAGTTCGGGGTCGCGGCAGGCGTCCGGGAAGGGCGCGTCAACAAGGTCCATGAGCTCGACGGTAGCTACGTTCGTCGGGTTGGCGACGGGCGGCCTGTCCACCGGCTGTCGGTTGAGCGCGGCAAGCGTGCGCTCCTTGGGAGTCATCGTCTCTGTGAAAGTCATCGGCGGCCTCCTGTTGCTCTGGAAGTCCTATTGTACATGATTCTTGACAGACCGCCACGCCGATGCCAGACTCAAGAACATGGTCAGCATGGTTGGACGTAGGGAGGGCCGATATGGAAATAGAACCAACCATTAAGTACAAGTACGCGCCCGATTCTGAAGAGGCAAAGCGTTTGATTGAAGACTTTGGAGACCCGGCTGAAGTAGCGGCGGGATTTGAAAGATCCGAGCGACTCTTCAAGCGCATGGACGCCGCGCGCAAAGAACTGGTGAAAATATACCCCGACCAGTGGGTGGCGATGAGCGAGGACGGCATCGTGGCCTCGGCAGACACCGTGAACGAACTGTTCAAACTGGTGAAAGAGAAAGGCATCTCAACAGAGGATGTGTGCCATGCCTATATGAACACGAAGCCGCAGACCTGGATCCTATGATACGCGGCTGGTTCGATGAAATGGGACGCCCGCTCTTATTTCCACGTTTACAGGCAAGTCATAGACATAGCAGAGCCCTCAGAAGCCAATAGTTTGGTTCCGTCTCTGCTGGGGCAGGATATACTGAGGTATTGGCGGGTTGTGCATGACAGACCCACCAATGCCCTGACTTTTGAGCCTCGCCGAGCGGACTTCAGAGTTCCTGGCCGGCCATAGACGGGCGTTTCCGGAAGCTAATTCTCCAGCGCCCCCCGAATCGCCTCCGGCGTCGTGTTGACCTGGACGCAGGCGCGCTCTTCCTGGAGGATCATGGCGACCCGGGAGTCGCGGTCTCCCCAGCCGCGGTTGATGGCCTCGGTCATCTCCGCGAGCGACAGGTTGGCGAGCTTCATGGGCACGTCGTACTGCCGTCCGACCTGGCAGGCGAGGTCCATGTCCTTTCTGGCGAGACGCAGCGCGAAATCGGGTGGGTCATAGCTGTCTATGAGGAAGTGGTCGGCGAGACGCTCGAACGCACCGCGTCTGCCCTGCGCTCCCTGTCGCACGGCGAGCCACAGGTCGAGCGGGTCAACCCCCGCCTTCACACCCATCGTGAACACCTCGGCGAGCCCGGCCTGGATGATGTATCCGGCGCAGTTGTGGACGAGCTTGGCGACCGACCCGGCTCCCACAGGCCCGACGTAGTATGGCTGGTCGCCTATCGAGTCGAGCGCGGGCTTGACGCGCTCATACACTTCCCGGTCACCGCCGACCCAGATGGCCAGTTTGCCGGTTCGCGCGCCCTCCGGCCCGCCGCTGACGGGCGCGTCCAGGACGTGTATGCCGCGCGGGGCAAGTTCGGCGTGTATGCGTCGGATTAGATCTGGAGAGCTGGTGCTGAGGTCGAGATACACCTTGCCCTCGCTTAGGCCCTCGGCCAATCCCTCGTCGCCGAGCGCGACCGCTTCCACCTCCACAGGGCCGGGCAGAGAAGTCAGCACGACATCGGATCGTTCGGCGACCTCGCGCGGCGTGTCGGCCCATTCCGCGCCCATCTCCAGGTGCGGCGTGGCGGACTCGCGCCTGATGTCGTGGACGACGAGGTTGTGGCCGCCGCGTATGGCATTCAGCGCCATCGAACCACCCATTGTTCCGAGTCCGATAAATCCTATGTTCATGGATGTTTCCTCCTACCTATCTACCCGGACAGTAACAATATCAATCCCGTAGTATTTTCGGTGATGGACCGACGAGGCGTAATGACTCAGCAGTCGCATCGAAAACTGCTGCTCATCCTCCAGTCCCGAATCGCTCTCCATATACGCCAGCCGGTCCTCGATATTCTGCCCGGTTGTGTCGCGTGAAAATACCACGAACTCCACTTCTACGGAATCCCCTTCCGTCTGGGCAGTCGCCGTCAGCCTCCGGTCCTCTCCCTCCGACAACCCGTCCTCATCATCCTGTTCCAGCAGACTCAGCGTCACCTCTTCCCCTACGTGGTGCAGCCGGTTCCTTGCCTCCTCCGACCAGCCGCGGTTCGCCGCGAACCCGTCCAGAAACTCCGCTATTGGAGTCAGCGACGACAGCGCAAGGTCAACTTCCAACTTCCTGCGTCGCGTCCCCGTCAGTTCAGAGATGGCCGTCATCGCCAGCGCCACAGCGCTGCCCGAAGCCACCACGCTGCCCGCTATATTCCCCAGGCTCCCCTCGAGCTGTCCCGCCAGGCTCCCCGCCGATATTCCCACAACCAGCGACACGCCTATAACCGTGCCTCTCTTGTGATCCATCTGGCCCCCGAACGCTATCTTCGCCCCTTCCACGAAGAGCGCGCCGAAGATGATCACATAGATGGCGCTCAGCACCGGACTCGGGACCACCACTAGGAACGCGATCAGCTTGGAAAACGGAGCGACCGCCAAAGTCGCCAGGCCCAGGTATATCCCCACCACTTTGGACGCGACGCCCGTAAAGCTGACGTACACCACGGTCACCGCCCACGGCGCGGATATGGGGACCGTTCCCAGCACGCCGGTCAGAAAAGTGGTGCCGCCGTACAGGTTCAGACCGCTCTGGACTACCCGGTGGTCCAGGGCGCGCGGTTCGCGGTACGAAGCCTGGTATATCGCCGACAGGTCTCCCAGCGACTTCAGGTACGCCGTCAGGCTAACGAACACGAACCCCGGAAGCAGCGACCAGAACTCCACCCCGAAAGTGAAGTCGAACCCGCGCCACGTCAGATCCGGCAGGCTGAACCACTGCGCTTCGATCACCAGGCCTATGTCGTACAGCCCCATCGGCGCGGCTACCGCTACGCCGGACACCAACGTGAGCGGCAGAGTCCACAGCCGCAGGCCGGGCGAGCCTTTCAGCGTAACCAGCACGCCAACCGCCAGGGCCGCTATCCCCGGAATCAGAAAACGCTCCAGCGACACGCCTGCCGGAGCGATCACCGTCCGGCTCACGATGAACGGCACTGCCGAGACCGCCACCAGCATGATGATCGTTCCGCTCACCGTCGGCGTGAACAGCCTCCGAAACGACGCGAGCCGCATCGTTATCAGAAGTTGCAGAACGGTGGAAACCATCACCAGGCTTGCCAGCAGCCCCGGCCCGCCCGTAGCCAGCGCCAGCGTGGTGACCGCCAGGAATGGAACATTGAAGTTCGTAACCACCAGGCGGCCCGAGCCAATGTGCCAGAAGCGGAACGAGTGGAGTATGACGCTGATTCCGGTGATTACCAGGCCCGAAAATATCGCCCAGGACAGGTAGTCGGAGCCATGACCAGACGCCAGCGCCACAATCGTCGTCAGCAGAATGACGCTTATCGTATTGGGAACGAATATCTGAAGCGCCGAATTAAGCGCCAGCGTCGGCGGGCACTTCTCTTCGGGCTCGTAACGAAGCATAACTCATCCCTGTTGGAAGCGCGCTTACACCGACCGTCCTGGGTAGGGCGGAGCCTCCGTAGGCTCCGCCCTATGCACCTCTATTATTCCATATCGGCCTCAGGTAGCGGGGTGCCCTGCTCCACGAAGTAGCCGGAGTAGAAGTACAGCCCATCGTGGCGTGTTCCCCAGATGTGCCTGAAGGTGGTGCCCGCCGTCAGGTTGCCAAACCATTCGAGTTCAACCCACTGTCCGGCGTCAATGGCTTCCGCTGTCTCGGGACTGAGTTGCGAGCCAATCACGTGCGGCACCACCGCGCTGACCAGGATACGGCTGTCGCTGTCGGCGAGTCCCAGGTACCACTGTCCCTCGAAACTATTCTCGCTGTTGTAGTGGGCGACCGTCGCGTCCAGGCCGTTTTCCTCGTAGTAGTCTATCGCCTTCTGGACGTAGGACTTGGTGTAAGCGGCAGGATCCTCAGGCTCGGGGTAGTAGCCAGAAGCGAATATCATCCCGTCGCGTCGCACCGCGTAGGATACCTTCGGCGCATTCTTCAGCGTCGAGGGGTGCGGCCAGATGTACTCTATCCAGTGGCCCTCCTCAGTGGCCTTGGCTATCTCCTTGCCCAGTTCGTAGCCGTCTGCGCCCACAACGTCCTTTATGTCCGTTCCTATCAGGCGCGGCAGCAGCGGGTGGACGTGGTAGATGTCGTTCGCGTCCGTGGCGAACAGATACCACTGGCCCTCGAAGGCCGCCACGCTGTTGTAGTATGCCTTCATCGCTTCCAGCCCGTCGCGCTCATAGCGCTCCACGGCGCGGTTCACGTAGTCCACCGTGTACTCCCTGGGGTCGGCGTCCTGCCAGGGCGGCGGAGCGGAGTCCGCCTCTCCGGTGTAGTAGCCCGAAGCGAATATCAGCCCGTCGTGTCGAATCGCCCAGGTAATCTTGGAGTCTTCCAGTCCCGTAACCGGATTGGGCCACAGGTACTCCACCCAGATCCCTTCCTCTGTCGCCTGCGCTATCTCCTTGCCCAGTTCCTGCCCGTCCGAGCCCACAACGTCCTTGATGTCCGTTCCTTTCAGATGCGGGAATATCGGATGCGCCAGGTATATGTCGTCCGCGCCGATGAGGAACAGGTAGAACTGGCCGTCCACGCTTTCACGGCTGTCGTAGTAGGCGATTGTGGCGTCCAGTCCTTCGCTGTCGTAGAGTTCTGTCGCCTTGGCCACGTAGTTCTTGGTGGCCTGGGCGATGTTCTCCCGGAGCGCGGAATGGGACGCCGCGAATATCAGTCCGTCGCGCAAGATGAAGAACGTGCGCCGCGGCTCCCTCTGGTTGGTAATGGGATTGCTGCCCTGACGCTCGATCCATATCCCTTCCTCGGTAGCGGAGGCAGGTACGACAACGCCCACCGCGGCCGGCCGCAAAGGC
The DNA here is from genome assembly GCA_034420555.1 of Dehalococcoidia bacterium. GTDB lineage: Bacteria > Chloroflexota > Dehalococcoidia > Lucifugimonadales > UBA1123 > VXRN01. The sequence goes on along the minus strand of DAOULF010000210.1, from coordinate 11,387 downwards.
GAGGTCAGCAGGACGTTCGTGTCGGCGTCAATGATGGACATGAACCGCTGGCCCTCGACGCTCTCACGGCTGTTGTAGTAGGCGACCGTCGCCTCCCGACCGTCGCTCTCGTAGCGCTCTATCGCCTGCATCACGTAGGCCGTCGTAAGCGCGTCGTCGTCAGGCTCAGACGCCGGCTCTGGCTTGGACGCGGGCGCCGGAATGTTGGCGAAGCGCGGCGACATGAACGCGAGTCCATCCCGAACAGTTATGTAGTACCGCGCCGCTTCCTGCTCTCCGGTCAGCATATTCAGCCCGGAGGCGTCGAACCAGTGACCGGTCTCCGTAGCCTCCTCTATCTCACCGCCCAACTCTCCGTCGGGAACAAGCGCGTCAACGCCCTTTCCGTTCAGGTATATCAGAGGTGAAGACACCAGGACGTGCGTCCCGGCATCCGCCACGATAAGGTAACTCCAGTTCTCCCAGCTCAGCGGATTGCCATAACGCTCGACCGTCTTGCCCAGCCCCCTGTCCATGTAGTATTCGATGGCCCTGTCCACGTATGCCTTAGTCAGCGCGTCATCGTCCATGTCCTGGGCCATGACAGTCGGCGTCCCCATCCGGACGCCATACGCGACTGCCGCCAGCCCCACTAAGGCGACGAACAAAAACAGCCAAATCGCTCCCGCTCTGCCAAACTTCCCAAAAGTCATCGAATCGCTCCTAACTCCCTGCATTCTCAGCAGGCCGTCTGATTATTCCGCAGATAGTCTAAATTATGGCTTTATTTAACTCAAGCCAAATCCCCACCCAGCGATATTCCAAATCCGCGCCCTCACCACCCATCGGCAGCCTCGCCACAACAAATGCGCCCTGCCCCGAAGCCCGAGGTACACGCATCAAATATCTGGTGCGCCTCTATAAGACGACCGCCGCAGTCGGTAGTCCAACAGTCCCCTCTCCCTCTGGGCTTACAAGGGTATGTAAAAGTTCCTTCCCCCTTGACGGGGGAAGGTTAGGATGGGGGTGACTCCGCCAATCCAGTTCAATACACATACCCCTACGGGGGGTGAGGGCAAATACCTACCCCTCTCAGATCCCTCTGGGAGAGGGCTAGAGCCCGTCCTGTACTTGATACGGGAGTGAGGATCAGAACGCTCGGTTCCTACCGAATGTTGATGCTTATGAGATAGCTTCTAGAACAACCTACGCACTGCGGCAAGGATTTCGTCTCGCTTGCTGTGTGTCAGGTGGCCGATGGTGTATCGGAAGATAGATTCGTTAAGTGTCATTAGCCGATCTGGACTCGCCCAACTTCTATTTATAAGCGTTCCTTGCTCTAAATCGAGAGTGGAAATTTCTATACTTCGGTCTCTCGCCTGTCTGCTGGAGGTTATTTCGCAAAGCGTCCAGTCAGACATACCCACATCGGCTAAAACCACAGCCGGTCGGATTTTGGATGCACTTAGATCTGTAAAGGGAAAGGGAGTCAGAACTACGTCTCCTACCACTGGCACGCCGTTAATCCTCCCGCTCTCGAATGTCCGGCAGCGCAGCCAATGCAGCCAGCCATTCCTCGTCTTCAGGACGGCTGAACATAGATTGCAACGCCATCATTGACCACTCATGCTTATCTCGGTCTCCGAACACTATCAGGTAACCGTCTTCCCAATATGCCATGCTGTCCACCACGTCCATCGTCTTCACACTCACAGTACACACGCGCCTCAGCAGTTCGATTACCGATTCCTTGTAGTCCGCGAACCGGTACGTGTTGAACTTTTCCCGGATAGTCGGATCGCGCGGCTTCTTCTCCTTGTACTGGTCCAGCACCCACTCCAAAGCAGAGCGATTGCCCAGCATATACATCCACGCCGACTCCGGCACCCCGACCAGCTTCGTCTCGCTGTCTATCTGAATCTCTCCCCGCTCCTTGTCCTGCTTGTTGGCGCGCAGCATCACCCTCGGAGCAATTGCCCCTTCCCCCTTGATGGGGGAAGGTTGGGATGGGGGTGACTTATCCACTCGCTCGATAGCCCCTTCCCCCTTGACGGGGGAAGGTTGGGATGGGGGTGACTTGTCAACTCGTTCCAGTGGATACGGCTCCACATCCTCGAACCCGATATGCAAATCCAGAAGTTCACGCCCCATATCCCGCCACACGTCGAAGTCGTGGTACAGCGGCAGACGCGGGAACTCACGCAGCAGGTCGTTCTTATAGTCATGCCGATACACCGGGTCGTGGAGCACGGCGTAGGTGTAGGCGAAGATGTCCTCCGCCGTGATGCTCTCTCCCCCGACGACCTCCTCGAAATGCTGACCGAACTCCTTCCGGTAGTGTTCGTTGACGACCTTCAGCCCCCACTCGGTAATGTTTGATACGCGCTCGCCGTCCTCGGTGTAGCGGTAGAGGGGGAGGCATTGGACGCCGTCTGTAAATAGCGATAGCGAAGGCACTTTATCTATAGCTAGCGTGGAGAACTTGGGCCGACCTCCGGGCACTAGGAAACAGATTGCTTTGTTTTGCCCCGCCTGACCGTTCGGGAATATGCGGGGCATCTGATACTGCATAGCGTTGAGTTCACGTAGGAAGTAAAGGTACTTCGTGGTGAATGGACGGTTGAGCGATTGGACAATACAGTTTCGTGAAAACTCAACGGGAATGTTTCTACGCAGGTATTTGCTTAGTTCACGCTCCCACTTGATTTCCGTGCCCAACTCTGAGTTATCAAACTCTTTATCCGCAAGACGCTTGCGCTTGTCCTCATAATGGGCGACGAAATACCTGACCTTTGACGCTATGTCAGTTTCGCTGAAGTCAGTCACCCATTCGTCTCGGTGGGTCGCAACCCCTAATGAGTACAATTTGAACAGTGCCCGCTCTTCGTCGTTAGATTTGGCGCGCGCAGTCGGACGGTCAGCAAGTATGATCAGCCGTTCAAAGTCAGGATTGGATTGATTGAGCCAGTCGTTTCGCCTGTCAGTCTTGATCTGCTCCAAGTCTAGGTCGGATAGCGTTTTCCCCTTGATGTGCTCGATTTTCTCAGCCGACCTAGCGTAATCCCCAACAGCGTTGTAGAACAACTTGAAGCCTTCGGTCGCTTGATTACGCACAAGGAAGTATATGGCGACGCCAACCCGTATCTTATCGTCAAATATGTTGCCGCCTTCCTGACGCCGCCGCTCGCCGCTGGTGCGGGCGTTGCCCTTCAAGTCAATCGCCCATAATTCAGTGAACTCATCGGCAACCACTTTACGAAAGCCGTCATCTTGCCGCGAGTCAAGAAACGCTCTGTTGCTAACGAACGCAATGATTCCATCATCATCAAGTCTGTCGCTTGCCCAACGGATGAACCGCTTGTACATATCATATTGTTTATGACGATTCTGAGCGGTGCTTGCTTGCGAATAAGTCTCTCGGATGCGTTGGTCTATCGCAGGGTAAGCGCGGTTCGGATTGAAGTCGTTGAAGTGGACTTGCATCGCGTTATACGGCGGATTCCCAATTATCACGCTGATGGTCTTTTCGTTCTGCTGCTGCATCCGGTACCAGTTGTCGAACGACAGCCCGCCAAGCTCGAACTGCCCCTGTCGCTCCACCGCGCCGCCCGTCGCTCCCTTCCAGTCCATGTTGTCCAGCGTGTCCACAAACACCAGATTCGGGAACTCGCGGTACTGCCCCGTCTTCTCCCTGTACGTGTACTCTATGTTCAGGTTCGCTATGTAGTAGGGGAGTATCGCAACCTCGTTCGCGTGCAGTTCGTTCAGGTACTTGTACTCCAGCCTGTCCTCCGGCAGGTACTCGATAAGATTCGTGATGAACGTCCCCGTTCCCGTCGCCGGGTCCAGTATCTGCACGTTCCTGTCCGCCAGCGACCGCCCGAAATGCTTCTTTAGGAGATAGTCCGTCCCCCGTATCATGAAATCCACGATCTCATTCGGCGTATAGACCACCCCCAGCCTGTCCGCCGCAGCCGGGTTGTACGCCTTATAGAAATCCTCGTATATCGCCTTCAGGAAGCTCTGCTTCTCCCCGTAGTCCGCTATCTCGTCCGCCGCCCGTCCGATAACGCCATAATACGTCCGCAGACGGTCTATCGCCTGTCGCCGGACGTCCCCGGTGAAGAACTTGCCCTCCAGCTTGTCCAGTTCCCGCGCAATGTTATTCTCGCTGTGGAACTGGTCCTCAGCGAACACCCGCAGGAAGATGTCCTTCGTCAGGATATGCTGGAGCAGCATCTCCCGAACGTCCGCCTCCGACACCTCCGGCCCGATGCTCCGCCTGCACAGGTCCAGGAACTCCGCCGCCGCAGTCCGGTACTCCGCGTTCTCAGCCTCCGCCTGTTCCACCGCTTCCCGCAGGCCGCTGATCACCGAAGGCAGGTCAGTCTTGAACTGTTCCTGCGCCTGTCGGAACTCCTCTATCTCCGGCAATTCATAGTCCAGGAAGCGCCGGATCAGCCGGTGCAGCTCCCCGGGCCGCGACATATCAACCCGCATCGCCTCCTCGCGGTTCTGTATCAGAACGGCGGTCTGCGAGTCCTCGAAGATGATATTGTCGCGCGGGTAGCCGCTGTTGAACTTGCGCTCGATCTCCGCGTCCAGATCGTCATGCGAGTCCTTCGCCTCCCAGTACCCCCGCGCCATCCGAAGCGAGTCCTTCACCGTCCCGTCCGGCACCACGTTATTCGCCGCCCGTAGCTCCGGGACGAGCGCGAGCCTCTCCCTGTGATCGCGGCAGTACGCCGACAGGCAGCCCTGGAAAGCGTCCCTGATATTCAGCTCGCTGTCCGAGCCCCCGAACTCGATAAGCTCTTCCAGCCTCGCGCGATAACTCTCTATATGAGGATAAGCAGGCATAGTCCAGCCATTATACACTCCACCACGCTTCCCACGTCATTTCTCGAGAGATCAGACCCTTCCACAACCACCGCCATACCCACGAAAGCCTGTCCTCCTGACAACGGGGACAGACCTCCACACAACCACCGTCATGCCCGCGAAGGGAGACCTTTGCACAACTACCGTCATTTGTATGTTGAAAATCCCCTCTCCCTTTGGGTGAGGGCGAACCGCAATTCAGTCATTCCCGTGAAAACGGGAATCCAGGGGCAGGGTGAGGGCAGGATAGGTAAAATGTTCGATCACCGACCAAGTTGATACAGCATCCACAGTTGACCGACCTCCCGATTGACAGGTCAGCAGGAGCATGTTAATAATTTACTCACTATACCCTCTGGCGTCCCTTCAAGCGCGGAGCCCATCACTCACCCACAGGCATTACGCCAACAGGTGGTCGGGCACAGACGGACGGCATGTCAGGTCAGTAACCACAAAAGCCGGAGCAATTTTCTTCGGCTTTTTGTGTATCTCGAAGGACCCGGGCGCACTGGTCAACGAAAGTCCACGTATGCGGAAGAACTTTGGGTAGCGGCTGATGTACACTTTGAATTGACGCGAGAGTTCTTACTGCGCTCTGCCAGATGATGCCCCAAGCACTCTTCCTCAAGAGAATCCTTGGCGGCCCGGGGCTTGTCGGGCCTCGCTCTTCCTCCGCAGCCCATCCTGTCCATCCCCACATCCTGTAAACCCTCGAAGAGGCTCGCCGCTCGGCAATCCTGATTCTGACAAATCACGCCAATCTTCCTTCCTCCCTATACACTCATGGCTTATATGTGCTAAAATGACTCCGTGTTGGCTCACTTCCGGCCACTTCAATACATAAACCAAACATTATGTACCGAAGGTCTGGAGGGAAGGTAAAATTTCCCCCGTAGCTAATGCAGGTGAATTGCAGGTGGGTAACAGGTGACTTTTCACCTGTTCTGTCACCAGTTGCCTCACCAGTCGCCACCTGTGGGATTATAAATAGCGATAAATGAGCGCTCCCGAAACGAGCGCATGGAGGTCTGAGAATGAGCGTTTACGATGTAGTCAGAAGTCGGCTGACAGTGCGGGAGTTCACCGACGACCCGGTGCCCGACGAGGTCGTGGAGAAGCTGCTGACGGCGGCGCAGTGGGCGCCAAGCTCGCGCAATCTCCAGCCTTGGCACTTCGTCGTCGTCAGGGACAAAGACACACTGAGACAGATAGGAACCATAGCCTCCAGCGGCAGATTCGTCGCCGACGCGCCTATGGCAATCGCCATAGCTATGGACAACGCCGACAGGCCCGACCTCGACACCGGACGCGCCCTCCAGCAGATGGAACTCGTCGGCTGGGAAGAGGGACTCGGCACCTGCTTCGTCGGACTCCGCGTCGCCGAGCAGAACCGCCGGGTCAAGGAACTGCTCGGCATACCGGACAGCCTCGAGTTGGTCACCGTCCTCCCATTCGGATACCGTGCCAACGAGCGACGCGGAAGCATGGGACGCAAGAACCGCAAGTCCCTCTCCGACATAGCCCACTCCGAAAAATTCGGCCAGCCATACGGCTCCAACTAAAGCGAATCGGTGAATTATGAGGAGGCTAAAATGGCAACTGAGGTTTTGCAAGTATCGCCCGAACTACATAGTGCGATTCAGCATATTGCGGAACGGGATGGTGTGGAGGTCGAGACAGTCTTAAAAGAAGCTTTGAGACTATACGCCGAGAGCAACCCCAGGGACAATGTCCGTTCTGAGGTTGTGGCCAACTTCCAAGACAGCCTGGAGAAAAATCGGGAACTCTATCGGATGCTCGCTCAATGATCCGGATGTACCTTACCGTCGAGGAAGTTGTCCTGATACATGACTTGCTGATCGAAGAGACCGGCGGCGCGAGCGGAATACGTGATATGGGAGCCTTGGAATCCGCCGTATTACGGCCTAGGATTGGATACTACAACAACATCATTGAAGAAGCGGCGGCATTGATGGAGAGTCTCGCAATAAACCACCCCTTCGTTGACGGGAACAAGCGGATCGCGTTTGCAGCCGCTGACACGTTTCTGCGGATGAATGGACAGTTCATAGACTGCAACCAGCGTGAAACCTACGAATTTTTCATGGATCTCTTTGAAACTAACTCGTTCCGTTTCACCCATGTACATTCGTGGTTGGAGGAAAATGTGAAGCCTATTCCATAAATTCAGCTCAACCCGTGCAATAGGAGAAGAAATGACCTCGGACGAATCGCCAATCATCTACACATACGCCGGAACGGGCGAGGGTGGCTACTCCGGCGACGGAGGCCCCGCCTCCGACGCGCTCATGCGCGAGCCCTTCATGTGTGCCTTCGACGACGCGGGCAACCTGTACGTCTGCGAAGCCACCAACCACATCGTCCGCAGGGTGGATGCTGCCACAGGCGTCATAACCACCATCGCGGGCACTGGCGAGTCCGGCTACTCCGGCGACGGCGGCCCCGCGACCGAGGCCACCATGTACGAACCCTACTCGCTCGCCATTGACTCCGACGGGATGGTGTACATCGTTGACCGCCTGAACGCGGTCATTCGCAAGGTGGACGCCAATGGCATCATCACAACCGTCGCAGGCACTGGCGAGCCCGGCTACTCCGGCGACGATGGCCCGGGTATCGAGGCCCAGATGCGCGAGCCCAACGACTGCTTCCTCGACGGCAAGGGCGGCCTCCTCATAGCCGACATCCAGGACCAGCGCGTCCGCCGCCTCGACCTGGCCTCCGGTATCATAACGACGTTCGCTGGTAACGGCGAGAAGGTTCGCGTCGGAGACGGCCTGCCCGCGACCGAGGCCAGCATCCTGGGAGCGCGCGCAGTGTGCATGGACGCCGCTGGCAATACCTACATCGCCGAGCGCGAGGGCAACGGCGTCCGAGTCGTAACCCCCGACGGGATCATGGGAACCGTGGCGGGCGCCAACGCCGAGTTGGGCTACACCGGAGACGGCGGACCCGCCCTCGAATCCACCTGGGCAGGCCCCAAGGGGATACGCTGCGACGCCCAGGGCAACATCATCGTGACGGACACCGAGAACCATGCCATCCGCCGCATAGATGCCGCCACCCGCATCGTGACCACAATCGCGGGCGGACAGCTAGGCGGACACGGCGACTATGGCCCCGCGACCGCCGCGGGCATGGACCGTCCTCACGGCTGCGAAATCGCGGCGGACGGCTCGATCTACGTAGCCGACAGCAACAACCACCGCGTGAGGATATTCCAGCCATAAAAGCTAATATGCTATCTTAAAGCCCGTCTTGATAATGAACCGTGTGGATAAAACATCCTATCCCTTGATGGGCTCACAGGGGTAGGTTAATGGACAAAGCGACTACGTATGTAAGCAGAATGTCCCCTCTCCCTATGGGAGAGGGTTAGGGTGAGGGCCAAATACCTACCCTCTCAGCCCTTGATAGGAGAGGATTGAGGTGAGGGTGAATTCCTACCGACAGGCTGTTGAGATATTGGCTTGGAACTGACCACTTACCACAGCGTCATCGAGTCGCGGAATAGCTGTCGCAAGTCTGCTTCGTCCACCGGGCGCGGTGACAGCCCGATGACGCGCTGCTGGGGAATCGCGCCCTCCGCAAGCGCCGGAGCATCCTCCGGCGAGTATCCGATTGCGCTCAGCCCATTCGGAACGCCGATCTCCCTGAGCAGCGACACGATGGCGTCCGCGAGGATGTCGCCCGCATCCTCCGGCCCCGCGCCGGAGATGTCCGCGCCCATAAGACGGGCGGCATACAGGTGCCTCTCCGGGTTCGTCGGAGCAGTGTACCTGAACACGGCGGGCGCGTTGAGTATCACGCTCATGCCGTACGGCACGATGGGATGGTCGTCCGGGCAGCCCTCCGGGACGTACTCGCGCACCATCCCCGACACCGGGTACGACATCCCGTGCGGAAGATGGCAGCCCGCGTTCCCGAATCCGACGCCCGCGAACGTGGCAGCGAGCATCATGTTCGAGCGCGATTCTATGTCCTCAGAGTCTTTAACCGCGCTGACCATGTTGTGCGAGACCATCTCGATGGCGCGGGTGGCCCACACGTCCGAGATAGGGTTCGAGCCCTGGTAGGACGGCCTGAGTCCTGGGTTGGGTGGAGCCTCCCTGCGGCTGAACGGCAGCGCGGTGTAGGACTCCAGCCCATGGCACAGCGCGTCGAAGCCGCTGCACGCGGTCACCATTCCGGGCAGTGTGCGACTGTTCTCCGGGTCAACGATGCCCATAGTGGGCCTGAGAGCGCGGTGCGCCAGCCCCGTCTTGGCCTTCATCTCGAGCAGGTCGAATATCGCCACACCCGTCGTCTCCGACCCGGTGCCGGATGTCGTCGGTACTGCCACGTGCGGCTTCAGCGGCCCCGGAACCGGCTCGCCCTGCCCAATTGGGGCGTTGACGTATGTGAGAAAGTCTGCCGGATAGGTCGAGTAGAGGTTGGCGGCCTTCGCGGTGTCTATGCTCGATCCGCCGCCGACCGATACGAACGCATCGAAATCGCCGTTGGAAGCGAACTCAATCGCCTCCTTGAACGACTCGTCCATCGGCTCTACCTCCACCTGGTCGAATAGGACGGCGTCCACGCTCTCCGCCTTCAGAGATTCGAGTACGACCGATACGGGTTCTAGCTGGGGCCATGCGCGGGTCGGTCACTACCATCACCCGTTTCGCGCCCATCCGGGCGACTTCGTAGCCGATTTCGCGCGTGACGCCCGGCCCGAACTTGATCGCCGACGTGTCTATCGAGAATGCGGTTTCCAGCTCGTGGTGCGTCATTTGCAAATCGTCCTTTTCATCCCTGGCAGTACGGTCTGGAAGTCGGCGTATTAAATATCAATCGAAAGTCTGTTAAGTTACACACGGTTGGCATATACCCTATAACATAGTTGGGCAAAACGGGTTGTGCAACCCTACCGAGGCCGAGCTGCCTGACTGCACACTTTCAATCCAATTACGGAGCATATCCCTTGACCTCAGTCCTTATCGTCGTGTTCGACGGGCTTCAGCCCGCGCAGATTCGTCCTGACCTTATGCCTAACCTGTCGCGATTCGCAGACGAGGGCATCTTCTTCGAGAATCACCATCCGGTGTTCCCGTCGGTGACGCGCATCAACGCGGCCAGCATGGTCACCGGACGCTATCCGGGCGGCCATGGGCTGGCGGCGAATACGATGGTCGCGCGGGACTATGATCCCGCGCTGATCTTCTCGGCCCTGGAGCCGACGCTGTCGGACATGGCTCGTAAGACGGGGAAGGTACTACTCGCGCCAACGCTGGCAGACATCCTGACCGAGCATGGCATGGAGTACACGGCCATCGGGGTTGGGACGTCGGGCAACGCATACGTCCACAACCCCAGGGCCGATGAGTCCGGCGGCGCGACGATACACCCGGACTTCACGCTGCCTTACTCGCTCCAGGAACGACTGCCGTCCCGGTTTGGCGAGTGGCCGGATGAGACTCAGCCGAATACGCCGCGCTTCAGACACGCGATCCGCATCCTTACCGAGCACATCCTGCCGGAGCGTCAGCCCGCCGTCGGCCTGATCTGGTCGTCGGAGCCGGACAAGGCGCAGCACGCTTACGGGGTGGGGTCCGAGATGTCCGACCGCGCGATACGCGAGGCGGACGAGGGCTTCGGGCGGATAATGGACTGGCTGGGGGCGAACGGCCTTAGTGAGACCGACGTGATGGTCGTGTCCGACCATGGCTATTCGACGATACGCGAGGCGGTGGATGTCGAGTCGCACGTCCGGGACGCGGGCTTTCCCGAGCGCGAAGCGCTGGTGGCTCCCAATGGCGGGAGCGTGCTGTTCTACGTCCAAAGCCAGGAGACGGCCTCACGGCTCGCGGCCCATCTGATGTCTCAGCCCTGGTGTGGAGCGCTGCTGGCGTCGGCGGCGGCGGGTGAGATAGAGGGGACGCTACCGATGGCGCTGGCAGGATGCGACGGGCCAAGAGCGCCTGAGTTAGCTATGTCGTTCGCGTGGAACTCGGAGGCCAACGCGGCTGGCTATGATGGGTACGTGTATTCCAGCGGAGGCGCGAGGGGGTTGGGCCAGCACGGCTCGATGAGCAAACATGAGATGAATAACACGCTGCTCGCGAGAGGGCCAGGCTTCAAGTCGGGGAAGCGGATTACTTCGCCGACCGGAAACGTGGATATTGCGCCGACGGTCTTGGAACTGTTGGGGTTGCCGATACCGGAGGATATGGACGGGCGGGTGATAGCGGAGGCACTTGTTGATGGTCCCGATTCTGTGGAGTCAACGACGGACACTCATCTGATCAGGCGCGAGGTATTAAATGGAGTGTACCGGCAGGGGATCACGCTATCGCGCGTGGGAGGTACGGTCTATCTGGACGAGGGCAACGGATGGCGGGAGTGACTTTCACTCTCACCCTAGCCCTCTCCCAGAGGGAGCTGAGAGGGGTAGGCATTGAAGTTGGATTGGCGGAGTCACCCCCATCCTAACCTTCCCCCGTCAAGGGGGAAGGGACTTTTGCCTA
>DAOULF010000209.1:0-1876 GCA_034420555.1 Dehalococcoidia bacterium | reverse complement strand
GAACTGGCCCACCTGGTCGAGCTCAACCACTCGTCCCGGTTCTGGAGCCTGGTGGAGTGCGTGGTGCCCGAGTTCCGCGCCCACCAGGCATGGCTGCGCCGCCACCAGGAGGATTGCCAGATCTAGCATCGGGTCGCTTGCTGTTTCGCGCGTCACGGACGGGCTCACGCCGGGGCACTACCCGCCGATAGTTGATAGGGTGACTCGATCGCTCGAAATTGGTGACCAGAGCTATGCCCCCTCGACTCGTGGTGTCTCGAACGACCGCCCAGCGACTATCGCGCTATTGCCGCCTATGAGACGCTACTGGTTCTGTCCCCGCAAGCCACCGCCAGGGCGTGCTTATGACTCCTGAGGACCTGACCTTGACTCTTGGTGACTTGGCGAATGGCATGCCGGGGCTCTCCACGCGCGTGGGCGCCGCAATGGCCGAGGCAGCCGCCGTCTGTCTCGATGACTGCGGACACGGGGTACCTGTGCGACTGACGGTTGACGGCGCCGTTCACCGGGTCTATGACTTGATATGGTGGGCCGTCGGTGATCAGATTAAGCGTACGTGGGCGGACGAGCCGGAAGCCACTGAGCTGGGTGCGTGTGGGATCGCCATTCTTGTCGTCAGGAGTACTCGGGGTTATGAAGTCGTGGAACGATCTAGAAAGGGAACTGGCTTCGACTATTGGCTAGGTGACCGTACCGATATGCCGTTCAGGCGGAAATCAAGGCTTGAGGTATCGGGAATTCGCCGCGGCGACATTCGCCGGGTCGAAGGTCGTATCCAGCAGAAGATCCGTCAGATATCAGCGTACGCCAACCCACTTCCCGGAATAGTTGTTGTGGTGGAATTCAGCGCCCCGTTGGCGAGGATGATGGACCAATGAGCAACGTACTTGAACTTCACCATAGAGCGATGGAGTGGGCAGAGGAGGGACAGTTTCAGCTCAATCGCGGAGACCAAGAAGGTGCGCGAGCATCGTTTCGTAAGGCGATGGAGCTTGAACGGGAAGCCGCGTATGCCACGAACAGCGACGCAGAACCGGATCGATCCGTGCTCTTCCGCAGCGCCGGCTCTCTTGCGTTGGACTGCGACGAAGTGCGGATTGCCGAACAACTCCTGTCGATGGGGCTGTCCGGATTCCCTCCAGATGAAATTGCCGAGGAGATACGCGATCTCCTTGAGCACGTTAACTTCCGGCGGCACCTTCATGTTCGGGGCCTGACACTTGACGCTACCGAGATGCAAATGTCGATAGCTGGTGAAGCGGTTGGGTTCGGTATCACAAGTAGCGATGAGTTCGTGAGCCGAGTTCGTGCCACCGAGACCCTTGTCCTCCGTACCGTTGAGCGGAGGCTTCATCAACCCTATCGGGAAGGAGGGAGCCCCAAGCACAGGTTAAAACACAAATTCGGAGTGTTCCTATCCGTTCCACGGGCAGCGAGTTTCGCCATTACGCTGAGGCTAGGCCGTCCGACGAAACAGCTGGAGCTATTCCCCGACCATGAGGCGTCGGCAGTGATCGACGAGGTCCTTGATCTCCTTGAGGTTGTTCAAACGCAAGATCAAGATGAACTAGCTCGTCGGATTCCAGACAAGCCGTACCTTGTGAACTTCAGCGCGCTGGCGAAGAAGATCGCTCCTGACGGAGACAGGGTGTCCATGGTCGGACTTACCGTGCATCGTCCTGGACGTACTCGGAGAGTTGCTTTCACAAGACATCGACGGGACCTCTCAAAACCAATACCTCCGCCCAGACCATTGGACGATTTTGACGAGGGGTCAGATGATCGCATTATCGTGAGGGGCTCTCTTCATTACGCCAACATGATCGGTCGCTTTGACACCATCAGACTTGAGGCCCACGACGGATCCGTCCATGAG
>DAOULF010000208.1:0-12779 GCA_034420555.1 Dehalococcoidia bacterium | reverse complement strand
CACTTATGACGTGAAGTCGTTCGTTCGGAATCACCAGGAGTGTGTCCACGTGTTCGCTCAGCCGTTTGATGCCGGATTCCGCAACCCTCATGCGCCGCAGTCCCTCGAACTCGAACGGCTTGGTGACTACTGCCACGGTAAGCGCGCCCGACTCTTTGGCAATCTGGGCCAGTACCGGAGCGGCTCCCGTGCCGGTACCGCCTCCCATGCCTCCGGCGATGAATATCATGTCCGAGTCGCGGATAACCTCGTAAATATCCTCGCGGCTCTCCTCCGCCGACTTGGAGCCCAGTTCCGGCACTCCGCCCACACCCTTGCCCTGGGTCAGGTGGTCGCCGATTCGGACCTTCATTGGTACGTCGCTGCGTATCAGCGCCTGAGAGTCGGTATTGACGACGATATACTCGACGCCAGGAATACGTTCTCTATACATCCTTGAGACCGCGTTGGAACCGCCGCCCCCCACACCTACTACCTTGATGTGGGCAACAGTCTCGTGATCGCCCCGATATGTCGTCATGCCATTTCCCCCTAATTGTTTACTGTTTGGTGTGGATGATGTAGTTAGCCGTCTATTTCCTTAGCAGGCGTCCCAGCCTGCTCCTTGGCGTCGCCTGACTTTGTTCGCTCCCATCCTCGTCCCCTGCGCTGTCTTCAGTCTGGCCGCTCATTTTCGAGAAGTCCTCGAATGAGGCGTCCGGATTTCTGATTGCCCACATAACGAGGCCCACGCTCGTAGCGTACTCCGGCTCCTCGAGGTCTCTGGGCAGCTCCCATCGAGAGTTCGGGCTGCCGATCCTGACGTCGCTGGTCAGGTTGTCCCTGACAAGGCTCTCCATGCCGGGCAGCTTTGCGGTACCGCCCGTAAGGACCACCTTGAAGTCGTCGGTGTCCTCTATTCCGCTTTCCAGCATCTTGATTCTGATCAATCTCACCAGTTCTACGGCGCGGTCCTTCATAAGCTGGGCGATGTCTCGCCGCAGAATGGTTCGCGGCCATTCACGGCCCTCGATGGACAGTGTCACCTCTTCCTCCGGCCTGGTGCCGAGGACGTCCGTTGTGCCATGCTCGAGTTTCGCCGCCTCCGCGGACTCGAAAGTAGCGTCGAAGGCGATACATATATCGTTCGTGAATTGGAATCCGCCGACAGGCAGCACCGACGTGTACTGGACAGCGCCCTGCCGGAAGATAATCAGGTCGGTCGTGCCTCCTCCGATGTCCACCAGCGCCACGCCTTCATCCTTTTCCTGATCAGTCAAAACCGATGCGGCGCTTGCCACCGGCTGGAACACCAGCGCGGAGACGTCCAGGCCGCTCTTGCGCGCGGCGTCCGTGAGCCTTCTCACGAGAAACGGGTCCGCGGAAATGACGTGACTTTCTACTTCCAGCCGCGTGGTATGCATTCCGAGGGGGTTCTGTATCCCTCTCTGCCCGTCGAGTGTGTAGGTGCGAGTCAGCGCATGAAGGACATGCCTGCCGGACCTGGCGCTGGCGGCGGCAATACTCTTTGGAACATTGATGAGGTCGTCCAGCGTGATGACGCCTTTGGTAGCGGCCCAGTTGATTCGGTCATATCGGTCCTGGAACGATACATGAGTCCCGGTAATACCCACATACGCAGGAGTCGCTGAAGTAATCGGCATTGCGGACTTGCGAGCCGCTGCCGATACGGATCGCCTTATGGCGATCTCAGCCCGGGAAACGTCCGTAACGCTTCCCTTCGTCACCCCGCCGGAGGGCGTTATGCTGTGAGAGATCACTCGCGTCCCTTCAGGCCCCCCGGATTCTGCGACGATAGTGCATATCTTCGTCGCGCCCACGTCAACGGCCACGATAGTCCTGACCGCTTGATGGCTGATTCGTCCAAGGTCGCGGCGTCTTCCTCCGAATGGACGGGCGCGGGAAACCGTGCCGAGCAGCGAACTGGACTGGTTGTGTGCAGATTTTAATTGCGTCATTTATATCCTCTCGGCGGCGCGCATTCTGGCGCTGCGCGCCCTGGGATTCTCTTGTGTTTCAGAAATCGAGGGTCTGATGACTCTCTTGTTGATCGGTGTGAGTGTCGGGGTGCTGTCGCAGACGCACTCAGGTATGGACGTCGGGCATATACACGAAGCCGAACTCCGGCGTATGAAGTTCTTTACGATCCTGTCTTCAATCGAGTGGTAGCTGATGACGACGATACGGCCGCCGGGTTTCAGCGCCTGCACCGCGTCCTCCAGCCCGCTCTCCAGGTTCTCTTTCTCCTCGTTGACCGCCATTCTTATAGCCTGGAACGTGCGTGTCGCCGGGTGAATGCGGCTGTAGGTCGGCCAGTTGAGGGCCCTTATCACCACGTTGGCAAGTTCAATCGTGGTATCTATCGGCCGGTTTCTGACGATGCTTCTTGCGACCCGCCCGGCCCTGGGCTCTTCACCTAGCTCATAGATGATGCTTTCCAGACGCTCCCCCGGCCAGCGGTTGACTATTTCGTGGGCGCTGATACCGGCATTCTGGTCGAACCGCATGTCCAGCTCACCCTTGTGCCTGAAACTGAAGCCCCTCTCCGGAATATCCAGCTGCGCCGACGACAAGCCCAGGTCGAACAGGACTCCGGACACCGGCAGGTGGTTGTAGGAATCGGCTATCTTGTACAGGTCCGCAAAGTTGCCATGGTGCAGAGTCAACTGACCGGACCATCCCGATAGTCGTTCCGAAGCCCTTGCCAGCGCGTCGTAGTCCAAGTCTATTCCCAGCACTCTCGAACTGCGGACCGAACTCAGAATCGCTTCCGTGTGCCCGCCTTCGCCCACATTGCAGTCAATGAACGAGCCTCCCTCGACAGGAGAGAGGGCTTGCAGCGTCTCTTGCACCATCACTGACAAATGCGCAGGTTCGACGGACGGCGGTGTATGAATCTCATTTGCGAGGCTAATCATATCTTTAGCTCTTCCATCCTCAACTGCTCCTCACATCGTGTAACGTCACGATCTCGTCCAGAAGGGGCAGGAGACTCGAAATGTCCGGGTTCTCCTTCTCATTCCGAGTAAACCCCTGTTCCATCCGGTTGAAAACCAATATCATGCCGAAAACGGGCCATGCCCGAGATCAGCCTGTCCCGAATGGAAATCTGGCACACTATCGCAAGTTTCTCTTTGATAGTATTAAGGATGCAAGGTGAACTGAGACCAATTAGACAAATTTTTGGAAGAGTATAAGATGAATGACACGAATTTCAGATTTGCAGTCCTTACAGTGAGCGATTCCGGAGCCGTTGGAGAACGGGCCGAAGACGCCAGCGGCGACGCCATCGTAGAGATGATGGATGCCGCCGGGTTCCGACAGGCTCACAGGAGCATCGTCCCGGACGAGCGGGCCGACATATCGGCCCGGCTGGTCGAGTGGTGCGACTCGGCGGAAGTGGACGTCGTCGTCACCACGGGCGGCACAGGCTTGGGTCCCAGGGACGTCACACCCGAGGCCACCCGCTCAGTCATAGACATCGAGGCCCCGGGAATAGCCGAGGCCATGCGAATGGAGACGCTCAAGAACACCCCCTTCGCCATGTTGAGCCGTGGGATCGTGGGTGTCCGTAACGGTTGTCTCATAGTCAACCTGCCCGGCAGTCCCACCGGCGTCCGTGAGACGCTGGAAGTCGCTCTCGCCTCCATGCCCCACGCGCTGGAGATGATTCGAGGCTGGCGCACCCACGCCAATCCGTAGGACTCGAGATGCGCTTCCACGTTCTCACGCTGTTCCCCGAGATGTTCTCCTCATATCTCGGCGAGGGTATCCTGGCGCGCGCGCAGGAAGGTGATCTCGTATCGGTAAACCTTCACGACATCCGTGATTATACTCACGACAGGCACCGCACTGTGGACGACTATCCCTACGGAGGCGGTCCCGGCATGATTATGAAGCCGGCCCCCCTGTTCGAGGCGGTGGAGACCATTCGTGACTCCGGTGAACTGGCAGGCTCTTCCCCCGTCGTACTGCTGACGCCACAGGGACGGACATTCACCCAAGTCGTCGCCGAGGAGCTGGCGTCGCACCCTGAAATCGCACTCATCTGCGGACGATACGAGGGCGTGGACGAGCGCGTAGCCAACCACCTGGCCACGGACTCCATCAGCATAGGCGACTATGTGCTCGGCGGTGGCGAACTCGCCGCCATGGTAATCATAGAGGCGGTGTCGCGTCTGCTGCCGGGAGTCGTCGGATCGGCTGAATCGCCGGCCAACGACTCTTTCACCACCGGCCTGCTTCAGCACCCTATATACACCCGTCCCGCGTCCTTCCGAGACTGGGATGTGCCCGAAATCCTGCTCTCCGGCCACCATGCCGAAATCGCCCGCTGGCAGCGCAGGGAATCTCTCCGGCGTACCTTCCTCAGTCGTCCCGACCTTCTTGACCGGCTCCCCGACGGCGCTCTCTCCGAAGACGACATCAGATTCCTGGAGGAGCTATCGGACCCGCGAAACTCCTGACGAGCGGTTCATAGTCGGACTTCCCCAACTATCATTCCCTCAGACCAGTCCTCCGTCTCTGCCACCATGCGCCCGTGATCGTCGAATATGTACCCGCCACCCGGGAAGTCCTCGTCATCTGCACCAGCGCGAACTTCATGAAAACCCCGGGCCTCAATTTGCGGATGTCTTATCGGGCCGCGCCGGTCGGCTTGTCTCCACCCTCGCCTAGATCGAGGTCCAGCGAATCTATGAAGTCGCTGAATGCCGACAGGCTCTTGAGCTCCTCTTCGGTCGGAGGGCGATTGACGTCTTCCTCCCCTTCTGCCGAGATGACCGCTTTGCCGGTGTCCTGGTCCATCCGAACGCCGGCCTTGTCCACAACCGAGTCCGAGGCGAATATGGGCGCCTGCGTCCTGACCGCGAGAGCTATGGCGTCCGACGGGCGTGAGTCTATCTCCGTCTGTGAGCCGTTGTGCTGCAATACTATCTTGGCGTAGAACGTGTCGTCGCTGAGGTCGGAAACGAGTATGTGGTTGACCTGCGCGCCCAGCGACTGAATCACCGACTCCAGCAAGTCGTGTGTCAACGGGCGAGGAACGCTCACCTCCTGGAGTTTCACCGCAATCGCGTCAGCCTCGTTCGCTCCTATCCAGATGGGCAGGTAGCGATCCGAGTCTTTGTCTTTCAATATAACCACCCTCTGGTAGTTCTGAAGACTGACACGGATGCTGTCTATGGACATCTCCCGCATGGCTTCGTTCCCCTTCCTGACTAAGTGAAACCAATTCTATGCCCACCCCAAACGGGTGTCAACGCATTTGTCAGCCGTTAGGAGACAATTACAAAAGTCCCCAAGTCCGGGCCATCCGTCATTCCCGCGAAAGCGGGAATCCAGGAATTGGCAGCTTTGTGACTGTTGTAACCTCACATCTTAAATCGTCTCCAGTCGTTAGTTATCAGTTATCAATTTCCAGTTTCCAATTGATAATTGACAAGCCTTTACTCTCTTATGAAGTCCGAAACCCGCTCCCCTATCATTATTGACGTTGCGTTGGTGTTCGCGCGGATGCAGTCCGGCATGATCGAAGCGTCCGCCACCGTCAGATTCTCCAGTCCATAAGCCCTGCCGCGCTGGTCCACAACCGCCATCGGGTCCGACGATGGCCCCATCTTGCAAGTGCCGGATATGTGGTGGCTCGTGGTCACTGTCCTCGTTATCCATTCGTCCAACGCGTCGTCCGAAGCCAGGTCCGCTTCGGTGGGATCCGTCAGGTCGCCGATGTACTTGGACATCACGTCCTGCGCGGCTATATCAATGCAGATTCGCGCCGACTCCCTCATCCTGCTCAAATCGAACTCAGTTGCGAGCAGGTTGTAGTCCAGGTAAGGCTGGACGCGGGGATTGGCGGCCCTCAGCTTCATTTCACCAGCGGACTCCGCGAGATAAAGCGCGGCGGTCATGCCGAATCCCGGATCTCCCTCTCCGTCGTCGGTGTAATAGAGCCTCCGGCCCGCGTAAGAGATGGGATGGATCAGCATATCATTTCTCAGCCGAGATCCTGCGGCGGTGTATTTCAGGACAAACTGCAATCGCGGGGCGAAGATGTCCTGGTCGTATCCTTCCCTCGTGTTCCATCTCAGCGACACCTGCGGGTGGTCTCGCAGGTTCTGCCCGACACCGGGCGATTCGTGGACGACAGGAATATCCATCTCGGACAGGTGGTCAGCAGGGCCTACGCCGGAAAGCAGCAGCAGGTGCGGCGACCCGATAGCGCCCGCCGACAGGACTATCTCTGTTCCCTCGACTACCTGGGTCTGCCCGTCTCTTTCGACCTCCACACCCACCGCCCTCTTCCCATCGAATAACACGCGGTTGGCCTGAGTCTCGGACATAATTTCGAGGTTCGGCCTGTCCCTGGCGGGGTTGATGTAACCAAGATTGGTGCTCCAGCGGATTCGGTTGGGGTTATTGAACGGACAAGGCCCGACCCCCGTGGAGTCAGGATCGTTATGGTCCGGAGAGTCCACGAATCCGTACTGCCTGCACGCCTCGTACCATGCCCGCTGGTCCGGTATCAACTCCTCGGAGTTGTACCTCCGGACTATTATGGGGCCCTCCGTGCCGTGAAAATCATCGGAGAAGTCCGTGTCGGTTTCCACCCGTCGGAAATAGGGCAGCAGTTTTTCGAAACTCCATTCCTCATTTCCCCATGATGCCCAGTCGTCGTAGTCTTCCGGGACGCCGCGCAGGAATATCTGCGCGTTGACCGCCGAAGAGCCGCCAGTGGTCTTCCCCCGAGGAACCAGCATCGGGACCGCCCTGTCGTTAGCCTTGGCCACGAAGTACCAGCGGTTGCCGGATTCGACGGCGTTTCTCAACATCTCTCTTCCTGCGAGCCCGTGTCCGTAGCCATACTTTACGTCGGAGGGTGTGCTGTCCAGGTTGGGATAGTCGGGTCCGGCCTCGATGAGCAGAACCGAGCGACCGGGGTCTTCTGTAAGGCGGCTCGCGAGAACGGCCCCAGTAGAACCCGCTCCTACGATGATGTAGTCGTATGTCATAGTCGGATTACTCCAGGATTTTGCACTATGCCTAAGCGCCAGTGTTCGAGCTAATCAACCATATCGAAGCGTTCCGATTCTGCCGGGCGCGACCACAGTTCGTCGGCTCCCGCCATCGCGCGCTCACGCTCCGGGCTGGCCCTCCATCCATCATATATCTCGTTGCTTTCCCACGCGACAAGCGTCGTTATCTTGGTCGGGTCCGACCGGGAAATTAGAGTCTGCCGGCTTACGAATCCGGGGTGCCTGCTCTGCGCTTCACCGTTGCCGTCGAGAAGCGTCCGCGCTTCGCCGACCAGGTCAGGCTTCGCCCAGTGGTGGGTAAGAACTCCTATCATTGCCTTCTCCTGCTCAGAGTTCAGGTGCTTGTTCTGCATCCGGCGTATGGGGCGTATGGATGGATAGTATCACGACACGCGATGTGTTGTTTTAAGTCAAAAATTGTGAAATGCAATACAATTACTATATTTCTGTTATTCTTATGGTATAATTGAGATTCATGAACCTGATATGGATGCGTGCAGCCGAAAGTCTGTCATAAAGTCTATCATGTCAAAGCCGATGGTTCTGCGCTCATATCGGTCGGAGTGCCTCCGGACAGCTCCTATGCTTCATCGCTGTGGACGGGATTTTTCAGAATTGTTATAACCATACAAAAGCAGAATTATTGAGCGACAGTCACACAAAGAGGTTAGAATTCAATGGATAGACTCGACGTTCAGATAGTTTCTCGCCTACAGGAAGACGGGAATGCCACCAATGCGAATATAGCCAGGTCAATACTGCCGTCTCCGGTGAGTGAAGAGACGGTCCGGCGTCGGCTGAAAAGGCTGATGCAAGACGGCTACATGAAGATAGTAGCCGTTCCCGACGCCCGAAAGATGGGTTATGAGTCACAGGTCATAATCGGTCTCCAGGTGGACGCCGACAAAGTTGACGCTGTTGCCGACGCCCTTTCCGAAATGGATGAAGTTAGCTGGGTATCGGTCACCACCGGGTCTTTCGACATCTTCGGGTGGGCAACCATAAAGTCCTTCGACCAGTTGAGCGACTTTCTCAGGACTCGCGTAGGTCGGATCGAAGGCGTGAAGAAGATGGAGACGTTCCTGACGCTCGAATCAAAGAAGCAGGAACACGGGATAAACATGAAGTCGGTCGTCATCGGATAGAGCGAAAGTCCCCTATCCCTTTGTCCCATGAATCTATCATCTGCTAGAATGACAGAACAAATGACCTTGACGTGCATCTAACATACATAAAGAGAAATTTATCAACGACCATTCGCCCGACCGAAAAATTTCCGGCCCAAAGCTAACGACAGGTGTTTACAGGTCACTTTCCAGGTGACCCGCACCCTGTTCCGCTTGGAAACTCACCTGGAACGCCACCTGTACAATATAAAGTATGCCTTATCAACCCTGCCGATTTCAACTCCAACCGAAGATGCCATACCAACTTAGTCGGCGCCTACCTGTGGCGAGAAAATCCCCTTCCCACTCGATGGGGGAAGGCTAGAGCCTGCCCCGTACTTGATACGGGGATGGGGGTGACTCCCCTACCGACCAAACTGATACAGGTTCCCAACCGACAGGGCCTTTGCAAAGTTCTAGGCCGTCATTCCCGTGAAAGCGGGAACCCCGAAGGGCTCGCCGCTCGGCAATCCAGTGGTAGGGGGCGGCCTACTCTTGAACAATGCCCACTATGAAAAGACCCTGCCCAACCGAAGCCCCCGTTTGACAGTACCTTTGGATTTTACGTAACATTGGATTGAAAACTTTCGAATTGGGGGTATGGTCTGTTGCGATCCGAAGGTACTACGACACTCCTTGAGACCGTTGGCGACTATATAAAGTACGCGGGGCAGCGCAAAGGATATAACCCGCAGGAAACCCCAAAGGAGTTACAGCGATTCGTAAGTTGGTGCGGCGCTGGCCGGTCAATAAAAGACATTCCCCCTTCTGTAATAGGCGAATACGCCGACAGAGTCGCAGGGACAGGAACGACACCGCAAGCCTCGGAGAGGCTGCAAGAAGTGAGAAAGTTCCTGTCCTTTGTGCGTAATAAGGGACTCGGGCCGGAAGACAAGGACGGCAAGCAGGTCAACCTCGCCCACCATGTACGAGTCAGAAGAACCCGCGTGAGGCAGACCCGCTCCGCCGTGCAGGAAGAGAAGCTCATCGAACTGACCGCCGAAGGACACGAGCAGTTGGTGAACGAACTCGAGAATCTCAAGTCACAGCGCGGCCACCTCGCCCTGGAGATCCAGAGAGCCGCCGCCGACAAGGATGTGCGCGAGAACGCCCCGCTGGAGGCGGCCAGAGAAGAGGCCGGAAGAGTCGAGTCCCGCATACGCGAGATAGAGTCCACGCTCGGCAACGCGGTCGTCATAGATAAGAACGACCCGACCCGCTCGCAAATCGTCAAGCTCGGAACGGTCGTCGAGGTACAGGACATATCCTCGGAACGGGAATTCAAGTACACGGTTGTGAGCGCGTCCGAAGCCAATCCGCTCGAATTCAAGATCTCGGACGCCTCCCCTCTCGGCAAAGTTCTTCTCGGCAGAGCCGCCGGTCATGAAGTCGTCGCCGACACCCCCAGGGGCAACGTGACCTACAAGATCGTCAGCATTTCCTGAACCCTGCTATATAATTCAACAATGAACGGGGCCGCTTGAGGTGGCCCCGTTTTTGTATCTTCGACTCAGGTTTCGATTCGTGTATCATGGAGCGACGCTCAGAAGCGCAGCCCAGTTAGCAAGGTGAAGCGAATGACAACCCAGGTCAGAGAATCCGATACCAGGGAAATGGTCGAGGACCTCAACAAGCTGGTATCGGGTGAGGTGAGATTCGACAAGATGAGCCGCGTCCTCTACTCGACGGACGCGAGCATCTACGAGATCGAGCCGATAGGAGTAGTCATTCCGCGCACCCCGGAGGACGTCATAGCCGTGGTCGAGACCGCCAACAAGTACGGCGTGTCCGTACTGCCCAGGGGAGGCGGCACAAGCCTCGGCGGTCAGACAGTCGGCCACTCCATCGTCATGGACTTCTCCAAGTACATGCACAACGTCATCGAGGTCAACCAGGAAGAGCGCTGGGTACGCACCCAGCCCGGCATAGTCCTGGATGTACTGAACCACGAGCTTCGCGACACCGGCCTGCTTTTCGCGCCCGATCCATCCACGTCGAACCGCGGGAACGTGGGCGGCGCGCTCGGCAACAACTCCTGCGGCGCGCACTCCATAATGTGGGGCAAGACGGTGGACAACGTGCGGGAACTCGACGTCGTGCTGTCCGACGGCACTCCGACGCGGTTCGGCGGACTGGACGGCGCTCAGCTAGAGGCTAGGATGCGCGCCGACGGACTGGAGGGCGATATATATCGCGGCTTGTTCCAAATCGGAGAGGCCAACCGTGACGAGATCATAGCTCGCTATCCCAAGATACAGAGGCGCGTGTCCGGCTACAACCTGGACGAGTTCGTGGGCGGGATGGGCTTCGACATGGCACGCTTCGTAGTTGGCTCCGAAGGCACGCTGATAACGATAACCGAAGCGAAGCTCAACCTGGTCCCAAGGCCCAAGGTCACCGGCCTGGGCGTGCTGCACTGCGCCGATCTGCTCGAATCCATGGAGGCCACGGTCGTCGCGCTCGACTTTCAGCCCGCCGCGGTCGAGCTCATCGGCTCCATGATAATCCGCCAGGCTAAGTCAAACCTGGCCTACTCGCGCATTACCGACTTCATAGACGGCGACCCGGAGGCGCTGCTGGCCATCGAGGTAGTCGGCGACAGCCAGGACGAGGTCATATCCAAGCTGGTCAACCTCGGCGCTATCTTTTCGAGTAGAAATCTCGGCTACACCTTCCTCAGACTGCTCCGCCCGGAGGACCAGAACAAGGTGTGGGACGTCCGCAAGGCAGGGCTGGGACTGATGATGAACGTTCCGGGCGACGCCAAGCCTCTGCCGTTCGTGGAGGACACCGCCGTCGCGCCGGAGCATCTGCCCGACTTCGTTCGCAGGTTCGACGATATAGTCACCTCGCACGGCACGGAGGCCGGGTATTACGGCCACGCCAGCGTCGGCTGCCTGCACATCCGTCCGCTGATCAACCCGAAGAGCCAAGAGGACGTTGATCGAATGGTGTCCATCGCCGAGGAAGTGGGCGACCTCGTTATGGAGTACGGCGGCTCTATGAGCGGCGAACACGGCGACGGCCTTGTCCGTAGCTGGTTCAATCGCAAGATGTTCGGCGACCAGCTTTACGAGGCGTTCCGGGACGTCAAGCGAACCTTCGACCCGAACGGGATCATGAACCCAGGCAAGATAGTGGACTCCCAGCCGATGACTGAGAATCTGCGAATCGGCCCGGAGTACAAGCCGATTCGACTCGACACCGGCTTCGCTTTCGGCTCAGAAGGCAGCTTCGCGCACGGCATAGAGATGTGCAACGGGCAGGGCGCGTGCCGCAAGACGCTCGGTGGCACGATGTGTCCTTCGTTTATGGCAACCCGCGAGGAGGAGCACTCCACGCGGGGCAGGGCCAACGCGCTCAGGGCCGCCCTCTCTGGCGCGCTTCCGGCGGACTCTCTCACCGACAAGCGATTGTACGACGTACTTGACCTGTGCCTGGAGTGCAAAGGGTGCGCCGCGGAGTGCCCGTCCAACGTGGACATGGCGAAGCTCAAGTACGAGTTCCTGAACCAGTATCACAAGGCGAACGGGCTGTCCCTGCGCAACCAGTTCTTCGGCAACATAGCCACGTTAAGCAAGTTCGGCGCCTTCTTCGCGCCCTTCTCCAACTGGGCGAACAGGCTGCCCGCCGCGCGCCGTATGCTCGAAACCCAGGTGGGAATAGACAGCAGGCGTGAACTGCCGCCGTTCGCAAGCCAGACCTTCGTGCAGTGGTTCAGGGCGCGGGGAGGTTCGCCCGACTCCGCCAACCGGCTCGGACAGGTCGTCCTATTCCCCGACACCTTCACCAACTATAACCACCCGGAACTTGGCAGGGCTGCGGTCAAGGTAATGGAGTCGCTCGGATACCAGGTGGTTCTTCCCAAAGTCCGATGCTGCGGACGGCCCATGCTGTCGAAGGGTATGCTGGACAAGGCGAAAGAGAACGCCCGCTACAACGTCAACGCAATCCACGACTACGTGGAATCGGGAGCGAAGCTGGTCGGACTCGAACCGAGCTGCATCCTCAGCTTCGCCGACGAGTACGCCGACCTTGTTCCCGACGCCGCGCGCATGGCGGAGAAGATAGCCGAGAACACGATGCTGATGGAGCAGTTCGTCGCCCACGCATTGGATCAGGGCGCGAAACTCGACCTGGACGGGTCGAGCCTGCCGGAGAAGATACTGTTCCAGGGCCACTGCCACCAGAAGGCGCGAGTCGGGATCGGGCAGGCGCTGGGCGTCCTGCGATCCATCGAAGGCTGCGAGACGGTCGAGATCAACTCCGGCTGCTGCGGAATGGCGGGCAGCTTCGGCTACGAGACCGAACACTACGACATATCTATGCAGATAGGCGAGATGTCCCTCTTCCCGACCATACGTGAGCAGGAAGGCGACTTCGTTGTGGTGGCCGAGGGCGTATCATGTCGGCAGCAGATAGCGCAGGGCACGAACCAGCGCGCTCGCCATCTCGTCGAGGTGCTGGCAGACGCGCTTGCCTGACTGTCTCCTTTGCGCCGTGCTCGGGTTGAATCTACTCCCCGGTGCCCGGCGACCAGTTGTAGATGTTCGTCAGGGCGCCGCCCATCAGGGTTGCG
>DAOULF010000207.1:0-2776 GCA_034420555.1 Dehalococcoidia bacterium | reverse complement strand
AACAGGGTCTCGATAAAGTGGGACAATCTCGCCAAGCGACAGGTACTCGACTCGCTCGAGAAATGGGGATATGAGGTCAATATCTACAACGTGCCCGACCTGGAGTCGTTCCTGAAGGCGGCGCTGCTGCTGCCCACTTCCCTTACGGCGGACTTCGATTCACCGTCCTGGCCGTATCGAACCGTGTTGGCGTGATACCAGTGGTTAAGATCAAGTATATGACGAGAGCGGACAGAGGCGAACGCCCCTACTTTCAGATGGGCGGCATACGCCGACGCTTTATTGGCGAGTTGGTCGGCACGTACCTGATGGTGATGATCGGCACGTCGTCCGTCGCGGCAGCCGCGATAACCGGGGCGCAGATGGGGCTTTGGCAGGTGGCGGTCGTCTGGACGCTGGGGGTCAGCCTGGCAATATACGCGACGGCGAACATATCGGGGGCGCATCTCAATCCTGCGGTGACGCTGGCGTTCGCGATCTTCAGGCGCGAAGACTTCGATTACCGGCTCATACCGCTCTACTGGACCGCCCAGTTGATCGGTAGCATATTCGCGGGACTGACCGTGCTGGGTATGTTCGGACCCGCCATCGCGCGCTTCGAGGCTGAGAACGGCATCGTGCGCGGAGCGGCGGGCAGCCAACGCTCGGCCATGGTGTTCGGCGAGTACTTCCCGAATCCGGCGATATATGGCACGGGGGAAGCAGCAGCCGGGTTGATTTCGCCGCTTGGCGCGCTGTTCGTCGAGGGGTTCGGCACCGCCATCCTCGCGCTGTCCATATTCGCGCTTACTGACAAGCGCAACACTGGACTCACGGGGAACCTTGCGCCACTGCTCATCGGCGCGACGGTCGGGATACTCATATCCCTGTTCGCGCCGTTGACCCAGGGCGGATGGAATCCTGCGCGAGACTTCGGCCCGCGCATCGTCGCATACTTCGCGGGCTGGGAGAGTATCGCGATCCCGGGTCCGTCGGAGGGGTTCTGGATATACATACTCGGGCCGCTGATAGGCGCGCCACTGGGAGCGGCGGTACACCAATTCCTGCTGAAACCCGCCTTGGAACGCGCCGCCGCAGACGGCGGATAGGAGAAAAGTGCAGCGGAATCACCCCCATCCTAACCTTCCCCCGTCAAGGGGGAAGGGACTTTTGGAATCGTCTCGGATAGGAACGGAATTGAAATGACGACCGCGCTGTTTGTTTGCGTACATAACGCCGGACGCAGCCAGATGGCGGCAGCCATCTTCAACAACCTTGCTCGTAAACTTGACATGCCGCTTTCCGGGGCGTCGGCGGGGACTGAGCCATCCGACCATGTACACCCCAATGTAGTCAGGGTAATGGACGAGTGGGGAATTGATCTGTCCCAGAACCGGCCGCAGTTGTTGACGAACGACATGGCGGAGAGCGCGAGACGGGTCATCACGATGGGCTGCGAGGTTGATGAGGCAGCCTGCCCCGCGCTGTTCCTGAAGGACATCGAGGACTGGGGACTGCCCGATCCCGCGGGGAAGGGACTGGATGAGACGCGAGAGGTCCGCAATGAGATATACCGGAAAGCGCTGAGCCTCATCCTGGAGATGCCCGAAGCTGCGGACCGCCTCGAACTGCTGACAAAGCTGCTCCAAGACTGCGAGTAGCTTCGCGCTAGAAGTCCAGGTGCGGGGGGTCTTCTTCTTCGAGCGGCAGTTCGAGTATCACGAGGACCTGCATGATGCCGTACATGTCGCGGACTCGGCCTTCTAGCACGGCGACTTCCTCGAATCCGGCGGCTTTGGCAGCCTGAATCGCGGGCATCTCTCGCCGGTCAACCAGCTCGAACACGACTCGCTCAAGGCCGAGGTCAACGCCCAGTTGGATAAGTTCGTCAATGAGCCGGGCTCCCAATCCGCGCCCCCTGTACTCAGGGTCCACGACTATTCGCAACTCGCCGATGTGTCGCCTGGAAGCACGCCTGCTGCGGTGCAGGGTGGAGTCGGCGACTATCTTGTCGCCTGATACGGCCACGAGTGGGATAGCGACGTCGAGGCTGATGTTGCCGGTGAATTCGTGTATGACTTCGGGCGCGGTCACGTCGTTGTTGAGATAGAACCTGTCTTCCTCGGGCACCCTCAGAAAGAATTGGTGCAGCGCGGTGTCGTCGTTGGGCTGAAGAGGCCGGATCGTGACCTGGTGTCCGTCGTTGAGCGTTGCGACGCGGGGGAATCTCCTCAGAAAAGCGGGGGTATCCATATCACCCTCACCCTAGCCCTCTCCCATCGAGGGAGATGGAATTTTATCTTTGTCTTCTGCGAAACGTTCCGCGTCGAAACCTTCTATCGGGAGATCGGTCGCGCCGGTGGTGATGAGGTCGGCGACCGCCTTACCCATGCCTGGGCTGATCAGTATGCCCTTCTTGCCCGCGCCGGTGGCGAGGTAGGCGTTGTCCCAGCCGGGGGCATTGCCTACAATGGGCATCCAGTCGGGTGAGAGCGGCCTGAGGCAGGCGGTTTGGAGGACGAGTTGGGCGTCTTTCATCGCTGGCATCAGGTTCGTCGCAGCCCTCAGCGACTCGGCTCGCGCCTTTGCGGACGGGTTCCTGTCGAAGCCGACCCGTTCCTCTGTCGCGCCGACCCATATCTGGCCGTCCTCGCGGTGGTTGAGGTCCACTTCGGCGCTGTGGAAGTCCCTTTCCAGCGGCGGGCCATCCAGCTTCATCCTGAGGATCTCTCCCTTGAAGGGTTCGATTGGCACGGGGACGCCAAGCCACTTTTCGACCTCGCCGGACCACGGGCCG
>DAOULF010000206.1:0-4437 GCA_034420555.1 Dehalococcoidia bacterium | reverse complement strand
GTGGCCTGCCGCTCGAACGCGTTCGACGCGGTGGTGGACCTGTGGGGCGGTCGCGTGTCAATGGCTCCCGACACGCTCACCCCTCAGCAGCCGGTCGCTCCGATAGACCTGACCGAAGGGCTATCTACGCCGCTGTTGGGCATATTCGGCAACGACGACCAGGCGCCTCCTCCGCATGAAGTGGACGAGTTGGAAGAAGCTCTGAAGCAGCATGGCAAGGACTACGAGTTCCACCGCTACGACGGCGCGGGACACGGGTTCTGGTATCACGACCGAGCGATCTACCGTCCCGAACAGGCGATGGACTCGTGGCAGAAGGTGTTCGACTTCTTCGGCGACAAGCTGTCTTAGCCTGACTGTCAGCCACTAAGATCATCAAGACACACCGCCCGGTTGCATCCTGGGCGGTGTGTCTTGCGTTTGAATGAGAGACTTTCAAAAGTCCCCTCTCCCTCAGGGCTCATAAGGGTAGGCAAAAGTCCCTTCCCCCTTGACGGGGGAAGGTTAGGATGGGGGTGACTCCGCCAATCCAACTTCAATGCCTACCCCTCTCAGCTCCCTCAGGGAGAGGGCTAGGGTGAGGGTGAACTGGCTGGTGTTTCTGCCACTACCCGACTTTGAACAGCTCCGTAACGCTACTTCTGAAATCGTCTCGTTTGAATTGAACCTGTCTTGCGGTTTGATTAGTTGAATGATATAAATTTCGACAAGTTGAATTATTTATGATTCGACGAGATTGTGGCACAGAGAGAGCAGTTCTGACTGAATTCAGACCGAGATATTCGGATTGGCGAGAAGACAGATTGAAGGGAAGGATATTATGAAAGCCAGACCAATGTTCTTGATGTCAGCGCTGCTGACGACGATCATGCTGATAGCGGCTGTGGCCTGCGGGACTGAGGAAACTCCCCAAATTCCGCCGACGCCCACGCCGATAAATATATCCGCCGTCATACAAGAGGCCATTCAGGCCCAGCCGCAGGGCATGACGCCGGAGCAGGTTTCCCAGGCGGTCCAGAGCGCGTTAGCCGCTCAGCCCGGAGTCACTGAGGCCCAGGTCGCGGACGCGATAGGCAAGGCTCTGGCCGCTCAGCCCGGCATTACCGAGGCCCAGGTCGCAGACTCGATAGCGAGGGCGCTGGCCGAAAGGCCCGGCGTTACCGAGCAGGATGTGGCGAATGCCATAGCCAGCGCGCTGCGCCAGCAGACTCCCGGACTCACTGAGGCGGAAGTGTCGGCGGCGATAGCCAGGGCTCTGGCCGACCGTCCCGGCGTTTCACAGGGAGACATCGAAAAGGCGGTAGAGTCGGCGATGATGAGGGCCGCCGAAGAAGCGGCGCGTCCGTTCAGAATCGGCGTGATGGAGTCGGTAACCGGGCCGGGCGAGACCTACGGCAACGTGGCCGTCCAGGCCAAGCAGATGGCTGTGGACGAGATAAACGCGGCGGGCGGAATAAACGGTCGCAATCTGGAACTCATCGTCGAGGACGAGAAGTGCAACGCGCAGGACTCGATCACGGCTTATCGCAAGCTGACCGACGTTGACGAAGTGAAGATAATCCTGGGAACGTCGTGCAGCGGCGCGATGCTGGGCGCGGCTCCTCTGGCTGAGGAGGACGGCGTGGTGATGTTCTCAGGACTCGCCACCAACCCGGACATAGCGGACGCGGGCGACTACATCTTCCGCACCTCGCTCAACGACGCTCTGCTGGGCGTTGACACCGGGAACACGATGTGGGCGGACGGAGTTCGCAACCTGGCGACGATAACCGAGTCCACGGACTACGCCGAGGGCGTCAGGCGCACCACGGTCGAGCAGTTCGAAGAGCTGGGCGGCGAGATAGTGGCGGAGGAACGCTACGCGTCGGACGTTACGGACTTCAGATCCCAGCTAACCAAGCTGCTCAACGAGAACCCGGACGCTATCCACATAGCGGCGCAGTCAGAGTTCACCGGCGGCACGATAGTCAAGCAGGTGCGCGAACTGGGCTACGAAGGCCAGCTATAGTCCGAGGTGGTGCCGGTCGGCGCGACCGCGCTGGAGATAGCCGGGGACGCCGCCACCGGACTGAAGGCCATCGTAACCGATCTGGACCCCGCGAATACCAAGGCCCAGGAGGTTCTGGCGAACTTCCGCGAGCGTTACAACTACGTGACTCTCCACTGGTACCTGGCCTCGGCCTATGACGACGTGTACATAGCGGCGGAGTGTCTCAGGCGGACGAACGACGACCAGGACGCGGACGGGTTCAGGGATTGTATGTACGACATAACCTGGAGCGGCGCGATAGGCGACAATTACAGCTTCGACGAAAAGGGCGAGGTTGTAGGGATATCCAACGTGGTCGTACAGGTACTGCCGACGGCTGACCGCACCGAAGAAAATCAGGGTTACGTTACTATTGGGTCCGCTCCCGCGCCCGGCTCGGGACCGCTCAGGATAGGAGTGATGGAGTCGGTAACCGGCCCGGGCGAGACCTACGGCAGAGTGGCGGTGCAGGCGAAGCAGATGGCGGTGGACGAAATCAACGCCGCCGGAGGCATCAACGGCCGTATGCTGGAACTCATCGTCGAGGACGAGAAGTGCAACGCGCAGGACTCGATAACGGCGTATAAGAAGCTGACGGACGTTGACGGGGTGAAGATAATCCTCGGAACTTCGTGCTCGGGCGCGATGCTGGGGGCCGCTCCGCTGGCTGAAGAAGACGGCGTGGTGATGTTCTCAGGACTCGCGACCAACCCGGACATAGCGGACGCGGGCGACTACATCTTCCGCACATCGCTGAACGACGCGCAGTTGGGCATAGACACTGGCAACCTGCTCTGGGCCGACGGCGTCAGGAAACTTGCCACCATAACCGAGTCCACGGACTATGCCGAGGGCGTAAGGCGGACGACGGTCGCGCAGTTCGAGCAATTGGGCGGCGAGGTGGTCGGCGCCGAACGCTACGCCTCCGACGTTACGGACTTCAGGTCTCAGTTGACCAAGCTGACAAGCGAAAACCCGGACGCCATCCACATTGCGTCGCAGTCGGAGTTCACGGGCGGCACCATCGTCAAGCAGGTGCGCGAACTGGGCTACGAAGGGCCTCTCTACTCGGAGATAGTGCCGGTCGGCACCACGGCGCTGGAGATAGCCGGGGACGCGGCGACAGGTCTGAAGGCAGTGCTGACGGACCTCGATCCCGGGAACATGACCGCCTCGAACGTACTCGCCAACTTCCGCGCGAGATACGGCTATGTAACGCTGCCGTGGTACCTGGGTTCGGCGTATGACGACGTGTACATCACCGCCGAGTGCCTGAAGCAGACCGGAGACGACCAGGACGCAGACGGATTCAGGGACTGTCTCTATGGCATAACCTGGAGCGGCACGATAGGCGAGAACTACAGCTTCGACGAAAAGGGCGAGGTCGTGGGACTGGCGAACGTGGTCGTAGAGGTGCTGCCGCTCTCAGAGCGGACCGAGGCCAATAAGGGTTACACTGTCCTGGGACCTGCGCCGATGCAGTAATTCCGCTTCCATCGAAGGCTGGGGTGGGATTCACCCTCACCCCAGCCCTCTCCCCCTGGGAGCTCACAAGGGTAGGTAAAAGTCCCTTCCCCCTTGATGGGGGAAGGTTAGGATGGGGGTGACTCCGCCAATTCAACTTCAATGCCTACCCATCTCAGCCCCCTGGGAGAGGGGACTTTCCATAGTAGCTTTACTCATTTACCTACCCTTGTAAGCCCTCGAAGGAGAGAGGGTTTGTTGACGGGTAATCATAGCCGACTCGGGGAGGCCGTATGCTTCTGAGATACCGTGACAACTATGGCACGGTTCTGGCTGTCGCGCTGACCGCGCTGGCCGCGATCTACGTCATCTGGAAGATAACGCAGTCGCCGGACCAGGCGACTCAATTCGCATTCAACGGCCTGGCGGTGGGCGCGGTGTACGCGCTTATAGCTATGGGATTCACACTCGTTTACAGCACGGTGTGGTTCTTCGACCTGTATTACGGCGCGGCGTCTGCGCTCGGCGCGTATGGGGTGTTTTACCTGCGCTCGCACGATACGCTCGGCGGACGGTACGAGGTCAACGAGCCGGTCCTGAACCTGGCATTTGCGGCAGTGACGGTTGGAGTCGTGGTCTGGGCGTTCCATACGGCTTTCGAGCCGCGTCTCAGGGATCGCCTGACCCCGACATCTGTCTGGACGCTTGCCGGTCTTGTGGGCGCGGCGGCCGGAATCTATATATGGTTCGTCCTCAGCTACCCCGCGAATATACACGTCACGGCTGCTCCGGCAGTCGGCGTGATCGTCGCGTTATTGGTGGTCTGGATTCTGCAAGCAGGCTACCGGCAGGTATTCCCACAAGCGAGCGCGGCGCCTGCGCTGATGGTTGGCGCAGTGGTGGGTATAGCGCTCGGAGCGTACTGCGGTCTGCTGATAGTGGAC
>DAOULF010000205.1:0-1813 GCA_034420555.1 Dehalococcoidia bacterium | reverse complement strand
CGTGAAAGACCCCGATCTTGGATTCGTCGGCGAGGTTGTGTCGGTAAACACTCTCCCCATAGAGTCCGCGCTGGACGCGGGTTTCACCCCTGTGATCGCTCCCGTGGGTATATGCTCTTCGGACGACCCTGAGTACCACAACTCCCTTCTGAACATAAACGCGGACACCGCGGCGGGTGAGATAGCCAGGGCGCTTGGGGCGGAGAAGATGGTGTTCATGACTGACGTGGAGGGCGTTCTGGACCGGAACCGGCGCCTGATTCCTAGGCTCACCGTCCAGCAGGCGAAGCAATTGAGCGATTCAGGCACGATTTCTGGTGGTATGATTCCCAAGATAGAGGCGTGCGTCAACGCGCTCGTCAACGACAGTTCATCCCATATAATAGACGGAAGAAGTCCCGGCGCGCTGCGTCGCTCGCTGTCCGGTGAAAGCCTGGGCACGCGGGTAGGTTAGGAGAAACGATGGCTGAAGAATTCTCGCGCAACGGTGGCGATAACGATAGCCTGACAACCGAAGCCATGCCCAGACCCTCCGGGTCCTCGTTCAGATGGGGCGCGGTGATCATAGGGCTGATAGTCCTGTTCGGCATATTTTCGTTCACGCGGGGCATATATACGGACCTGCTGTGGTATGAAGCTCTGGATCTGCGGAGCATCTTCATAAAGGTGGCGGTGACGCGGATCGCGCTGTTCGGCATTGGCGCGGTCATAGCGGCTATCGTGCTGTCGGTGAGTTTCAGGTTTGCCTACGCCCATACCAGAGGGGCGGTGACGCTGCCCCTGCCGGAGGATGTCACAGGCTTCCTGTCACGGATAGTCGTGTGGGGCTCGATAATCGCGGTCCTGCTGCTGAGCCTGATATTCGGGTCGGTGCTGTCGTCGCAGTGGGAGCTGTTCCTCAGGTTCACGAACGCTGCGTCGTTCGGGCAGACGGACCCGGTGTACGGACAGGACCTGAGCTTCTACATATTCAATCTGCCCGTCTATTCTTTCCTCCAGGGCTGGATACTGGGACTGGGAATCGTGACGCTGATCGGAACGGTTGCCATCCACTTCATCAACTACACGCTGAGAGGGGCGAGCTATGAGTTTACGGGGCGGGTGATAATCCACCTGTCCATAATCGGCGCGATCATGATGCTGACGATAGCCGCCGGACACTGGTTCGACAGGCTGGCGCTGGTGCTGTCCGAAGACGGCGCGGTGTTCGGGGCCGCATACGCGGACCTGAACGCGCGCAGGCCGGCGCTGCTGATAATGACCATCGTGGCCGTGGCCGCCGCGATCCTGATCCTGGCCAATGTCTATTTCAGGCAGCTTCGCATCGTAGTCGGGTCCGTGGTGCTGTGGATAGTGCTGGGGCTTGTGCTCACGACGGCGTGGCCCGCGCTGATACAGCAGTTCTCGGTGACACCCAACGAGTTCGTGCGGGAGCAGCCGTACATAGCCCGGAACATCGAGTTCACGAGGCAGGCATTCGCTCTGAACCGAATCGAGGAAGATTTCTATCCGGCGGAGCCCCATGTGGGCGCGGAGCTGATACAGGACAATATCAAGACGGTGAACAACATACGGCTGTGGGACTATCGTCCGCTGTCGGCGGTGTACCGGCAGATTCAGCTAATCAGGCTGTACTACGACTTCAAGGATGCCGACGTTGACAGGTACAACATCGGAGGAGAATATCGGCAGGTGTTGTTGTCGGCGCGCGAGGTGGCGCCGGAGAATCTGGACCCGGAGTCGCAGAACTGGGTGAACAACACACTGGTCTATACTCACGGGATTGGAATAGCGATGAGTCCCGCCACGGAGT
>DAOULF010000204.1:0-1657 GCA_034420555.1 Dehalococcoidia bacterium | reverse complement strand
AGACTGTCACCTAGGCGTCCTGCTGGGCTTTCGCATTCAAGTCCTCATCTATGTCGAGTTCATAGCCGGCCGCGATTTTATTGTCCCGTTCTTGCAGGTACCTTACCGCGCTTCGACGGTAGGTTCGTCATACCATAGCTGTTTCCACGCGGTCTCAAGGTCTCTGCAATTTCAGACAATGCGATCTAACAGTAATTGGCGGTTGTGAGCTGGATATGCCTACCTAAAAGCACTCTTGCCTACTCATATCAACAGTCGCTTGCGAATTGTAGACTAGAGGTGGATGGCAGCGATGGTTGACGTTCCGAGTATGAGTAATTACGATAATTACCGAGAACTGCGAAGGTGAGTGAAGTGAACCAGACGGGCGAGGTCAGGGAAGTAAAGTTGATTACCATAGGCAATTCCAAGGGGATTCGCATCCCGAAGGCGATGTTGGATAAGTACGGCTGGGATGGATGGCTGGCGCTGGAAGAGGTGGAGGATGGCGTCTTCCTGCGTGGCAGAGACAGCGAGAAGATGTCCTGGGAGGATACATATAAGGCCATGGCGGCTGAATCGGAGGACTGGAGCGATCTGGAAGTCGCTGTCTCTGACGGGATAGAGTGATAGCGGCAGCCGCGTATCCCTCCGGCTCGGC
The DNA here is from genome assembly GCA_034420555.1 of Dehalococcoidia bacterium. Lineage (GTDB taxonomy): Bacteria > Chloroflexota > Dehalococcoidia > Lucifugimonadales > UBA1123 > VXRN01. The sequence goes on along the minus strand of DAOULF010000204.1, from coordinate 1,017 downwards.
GAGGTTAGGACCTGTGCAAGGTCAGCATTATTGCGATTTGGACCGCACCTCCCCCCTGGATTCCCGCCTTCGCGGGAATGACGATGGTTGTGCAAAGGTCTCCTTTCGCGGGAATTACGGTCCGGAAGCCTAACTTCGTATTTTGCACAAGCCCTGCGGAGAGATGAGGCCGTGTTGTAAACGCGGGAAGTCCAAAGTAGAATACGCCGAAAATCCGGCGCATTGGACACGACCTTGGAGGGCACATCATGAAACTGGCGCTTCAGTACGAAATGCAGAGGCCAAGCCTGGATGACCGGCTGGTCCTCCAGGAGACGATGGAGCAGTGTATCCTGGCCGACGAGGTCGGATTCGACTACCTGTGGTTCGTCGAGCATCACTTTCTGACCGGATTTTCGGCGTCGCCGTGTCCTGAACTGGTATATGCCGCGCTCAGCCAGCGCACAAAGCAGATTCGGCTCGGTCTCGGCGTGGTGATTCTGCCGTACCACCATCCGAACCGGGTAGCGGAGCGCGTGGCGATGCTGGACCACCTCTCCGAGGGCAGGGTGGACTTCGGGACGGGACGCTCAGCGCCGTATGAGTTGACGGGCATGGGCATAGACCCCAGGGACAGCCGCGAGATGTGGGAGGAGTCCCTCGCGATGGTTCCCAAGATATGGGAGTCCGACTGGTTCGAGTATGAGGGCAAGTACTGGCAGGTGCCGTCTCGACAGGTGCTGCCCAAGCCGTACCAGGACCCGCATCCGCCAATCTGGGTGGCGGCGCTTCAGCCATCCACTTATGAAATAGCCGCTTCCAAGGGCATCGGGGTATTGGCGTTCGGTTCAAGCGCGCCTTCGTCCCTGGAGCCTTACATCCGAGCCTACAAGGAGAATGTGAAGAAGGCGAACCCGGTGGGCGCTTTCGGCAACGACCAGTGGGCCAACTCCACGGTGGGCATATGCCTGGAAGACAATAGCGAGGCGCGCGAACTGGGAGCGGCGTCCCTGAAGAACTTCTTCGGCCCAGACAGGC
>DAOULF010000203.1:0-30778 GCA_034420555.1 Dehalococcoidia bacterium | reverse complement strand
ACGCCACGACGCGGTGATTGCGCGCCAGGTGGATCAGCGAATCGCGCATCTCCTCGTAGTACAGGCCGCCGGTTTCGGGCGTTCCGGTGCCGGGCGCGTGCGTCGGGTCGAGCGCGTCTATGTCTATGGTAACGTACAGGTTCTCCGACGGCGGTACCAACGCCATCGTCGCCTCGGCGCCAAGTTGCTTGAATCGGCGCGTCGTAACCACCAGGTTCCCATCCGCTATCGCCTCGTCATACACCTTGCGGCTCTCTTTGCGGATGCCGATGGAGCTTATGTTGCGCACGAAAGGTAGCTCGCGGCAGCGGCGTATCGGGCTGCCGTGCGTGTACAGGACGCCCTGCGTCTCGTGCGAGTAGTCCATGTGCGCGTCGAAGTGCACCACGTCCAGCGGCTCGAACGCCGACAGTCCGCGCACGACCGGGAAGGTGATGGCGTGATCGCCCCCCACGACTACGGGCATCGAACCACGCGCCGCTATCTTCTCGACGACGTTGGTCAACTTCTGAAAGTTGTCCAGGACGTCCGACGGCACGACGGTTATGTTGCCGCAGTCCGCCATCGTAACGCCCTTGAGCAGCTCCGTCCCGCGGTCCGAGTCGAAGTATCCGGCTGCCTGCTGGTCGAATTGCATCCCGCCGTAGCCGATGTACGAATAGCCGCGCGCGTCGCGCACCGCGTCAGGACCGTACCGCGCGCCGGGACGCCCGAACGTCCCCTGGTCGAACGGGCATACCCACAAAGGCGACCTGGGCCTCCAGCGCGTCCAGATCTTCGAGCGACGGCGCGTCGTAGAAAGTGCGTTGTCGGGCGCGGATGTCGGGCCAGCGCTCATCAGGCGTTGGTGTGGAAGTCATGGCTACACCAGCACGCCGAAGCCCGACTTGGTGCATATCTCTAGGTGTTGATCAGCAGTCTGCCCCGCGTGTCCGGGGATTCGCCCAAGACCGTCTGGACGCTTTGTACTCAGGCCAGGTCTGCCCCGTGTGTACGGGGATTCGCCTCTATGGCCCAAGAGAAGACAAGATGTGGCCTGGTCTGCCCCGTATGTACGGGGGTTTATCTGTGGGATCGTGGTTCACGGATAAGTTGCTTTGGTCTGCCCCGCGCGTTCGGGGATACACCGGGATGGCAGGCGAGGCGCGCTTCGCCTACAACTACGCGCTGGGCGGACCAACGCTTGCGGTAGAGGCGTCGCCACTCGGGCCTCATACGCCTAAGACGACGACCGACAACCATGCGTTAGTCTCGGAATCAACAACCGCATTCCCGTACTTCCTTGCGCAGACCTCGCGTCGCCTGGAAGTCTCGCGCCTGACGCTAGAGAACGACAACGGGATAACTGCTCTCGAGTCCCGGCGCGGTAGGATAGGGTTTTGGTCAGCCCTCATTTTTGCTAAGATAGCATCAGGAGCATTCCCGAACGCCTTTGTGGGAGCGTTAGAAAATGGCTTGACGTACATTCTAAAATCAAATACCGCAATTCAACACCATCCATGAGTTTAGGGTCTGCCCCGAATGTACGGGGATACTCCCAGTATTTGACCCGACTATGGACGGACAAGAACGTCTGCCCCGCATGTACGGGGATACTCCGAGTTCATCGTGAACAAGCAGACGGTGAAGACGGTCTGCCCCGCATGTACGGGGATACTCCAGCGCGTACTGGCCGATCAGCGCCGACCAGGGCGTCTGCCCCGCATATACGGGGATACTCCTCAAACACCGGTTGATGTAAAGGTTACATTACAGTCTGCCCCGCCTGTCCGGGGATGCGCCTCTCGCTAATTTCGCTGGGACCGACACCAATTAGGCTGCCCCACCAGTTCGAGGATACGCCGTGTTGAGGGTTGCTCACATGAGCAATATTGTCGTCTGCCCCGCGCGTTCGGGGGTTTGCCGTTGCAGCGCGCGCCGCTTCTTCGATACATTTCGCCATGCCCCGCATGTCCGGGGATACTCCGTGGGCGACAATCCCTATGTACAAGGCGACACCGCAGTTTCGTTCGAGCAGGACGGCATCGCGCCACCGCACGCTTATCTGGCGGCCTCCCCATGAGACCGACACTCGCGTCTTGTTGTTGATGAGAGTTCCGCGTCCCTGCACGAGCCCGTGACGGCGATGCTCGAACCGGACGAGTTCTCCCGATACGATGCCGTTCACTCTCTTCAGGCGGTCTCGGTGTCCGGGGCACGTCGTGTATCCCTGCCACTGCCTCGGCAGCGCGCAGTATTCCCGGTATCTCCGTCCGCGAGGATTGCCGTGGCGGTCGGGAGGGCGCAGCATCTGCCGGTCTCCGCGCCCGGTGGCCGACACGACGATCTTCGTCGCCGGTATCCGCTCGACGGCTGCGGGATTGCCGAGACAGAGCGCGTCGTTGACGTGGGTCTTGGGGACGCTCAGACGCCGTCGCGTCTAGGACGTCGTGTAGGCGTCATGAACGCTCACGTTCAACCCAGTCTCCCGAAGCCTCGCGACCAGGGCCGGCGGGATCACGTTCATGTGCGCCGCTCCAGACAGCTCCTGTCGCTGGATGCGTCTAACTTCCAGCAGCCTGCCGGCTTTGCCGGACAGGAATTCCTCTACCCGGCGATTTCCCTTGTCGGCGTTGCACTCGCGGCAGGAGACGACGAGATTGGAGACCCTGTCCGTCCCTCCCGCACTCTTCGGCGCGACGTGGTCGAGCTCGTAGCGCACGCCGTCCTCCCGTTCGCAGTAGACCCACCTGCGCCCGTCGCGGTGGAATACGTAGCTGCGAAGTTGCCAGCCGAGCAAGCGCCCTCTCTGGTACTCCTCCCCAGAAACCTCCGCGTCGGCCATGAGCTGCGTGTCGAACACCGCCGTCTCCACCCGAACGTGGACAATTTCGGTGACCAGTTAGCCGGACATTCCGGCGTGTCTTCGACATCGAAGTGGCACGCTCTTCGGCCGTCACGCAGGTGCCCTTCTCGACCTCCCTTGACACCATGATATGAGCGCAAGACTAGGAAGCCGTCCCCTGTGTTGTCCAACGCATCGAAACACGCGACGGCCCAGCGCCTTAGCCGACTTCAACGCCCGAACCGGCAGGCAACCATCAAGACTGAACCCAAATTAGTTTGAAACTGTCGGCGCTTATATATAAATTGCCGACATAACTTGACTGAGCGCTTCCGTCGCAATACAATTCAGGTGGAGGCGTCGCGCAATGGCAGTCGAACTCAACCAAGACCAGCTTGCCCGCGCGGGCATTGGCAACTTCTTTCGTCCCAGCCAAGTGGAGAAACTTGGAATACCCTATCATCAACTTCGACGACTGGAGGCGGAAAACTCCATTGAGCGTATCGGTTGGGGACTATATCGGCTTGCCGACGCCGAACCGACGGAACGCTACTCAATAGCCTCGGTCTGCGCCCGGGTCCCATCTGCGATAGTCTGTCTCCTCTCCGCTCTGCAGGTGTACGAGATTGGGACTCAGCTTCCCCACCAAGTATGGATCGCCATCGCGCACAAGGCCAGGCCTCCCGCGATTGCGACTCAGCGGATACAACTGGTCCGGTTCAGTGGGTCTGCATGGAGCCACGGAATACAGAACATGTCATTCGAGGGAGTCCAGGGCCGTATCACCACCCCTTCCAGGACCATAGTGGACTGTTTCAGGTTTGAACGCCTTATCGGCCGGGAGGCCGCCGTGGAGGCCCTGAAGGAATCGGTCAGGGACCGGAAGGTGACAATCGATGAGCTGGCCCGCATGCTCAGGGTACTGCCGTCTCGTCGTCTAAGCATGATTCTTGAGTCCGGCATGCTGTGAGTCCCAACGTCGCAGCTTCGATCAGGGCCCGTTTGCTCAATAGAGCGAAGAGCCGTGGAATCGAGTTTCAACACTACCTGGTCCGGTACGCCTGTGAACGCTTCCTCTACCGGCTTGGCCAGTCCGAGGTGAGGGACAGGCTCATCCTGAAGGGCGGAGCCCTGATTCCCCTGTGGATGCCCGAACCGTCTCCCTGTCGGACCCATCGAGGCCTTACGTCGGGGCCATGCTACCATCTCGCCAAGCCGAGCTGGATCGAGAACCGGTCGGCCAGGTCGTCCTCGTCGATGCTACTCACCACGACAACGAACTCGTCACTTTGCCTGACGCTCTCCAGGCTGTATCCAGCGGCGCTACTCTCCTCCGCGTTGTCTTCGAGCTCGTCTAGCCGGGACTCGGCGAAGTCCTCATTGCGGAAGAGGACGACGACGGTCTGCTGGACCTCGTAAGAACCTCCCACCGAGAGCGATCTGGACACTGCCATGCAGCCCCTTGGGTAGCCGTCACAATCGTCAATACCCACCGTCAACCATCCGTTTCCAGCCCTGTCCATGGCGCGCAGCACACTCTCCATGTCCCCGTCCCTGGCGCTCTCACCCTCTGACAAATTCCGGAGGACCGCTTTGACCGCATCATCGTCTCCCGCCACAACGACACCGGCATCTTCCATCAGCGCCACACTCTCGACCACCCTGCGAGATCCCTCGGTCCATAGCTCGTAATCTCGGTAATCGTCATCTTCGTAACCCTGGTCGTTAAGGTCGTCTCTGATGTAGTCGTAGTCGTAGTCACCCATGAGAATGGAATAGCCGTCCTGTGCCCGTCCCCCGACGGTGAGCGATTCGGTCTCCTCCATGAGAATGCCGATGCTTGCAAACGAGCTGTCCCAGTAGTCTTCGAACATGTTCCGGACGCTGTCGCCGACCTCTCCCCCATCGATGGCCTCAACGTCATATACAAAAACGGTGGTCGTGTTGTCCAGCAGCATGTCGAGGGAATCATCCGCGGAGTTGGACCCGCCGCATCCGGCTAGGAGAGCAAATGCCAACAGCAACGTTGATATGGCAGCCTGATTCAGCGGTGAAGGAAATGTGTTCAGTCGTCTCACTGTCGACCTCCTCTAACGATCTGCGGGGTGGAATTTGTCGGCGCGTGATTCAGCAAAATGGAAGCTCAAGCATGTGTAGGTCAGTGGACTCCACGTCCTTGAGCCTGGCGGGTATGAACCGGTCAGTGGGTTGCCCGAAAGCGCCAGCCATCTGAGAAGCGGGAGATCGGCCAGTGCGGGTGGGATCTCTCCCGTCAGCCGGTTGTCCGAGAGGTTGAGGTTGGCCAGGCCCTCCAGGTCACCTAACCAAGCCGGAATCTCTCCGGAGAGCCGGTTCCCTCCGAGGTAGAGGGTCATCAGCTGCGAGAGGTCGGCCAGTTCTGACGGCAGCTCGCCTTCGAGGTCGTTGTAGTAGAGGCCCAGAATCCTGAGCCTGGGCAGGTTGCCTAGTTCGTGTGGGATATTCCCGGTCAGCCGGTTGTCCTGGAGGGACAGATTGACGAGCCCCGTCAGCGTACCGAGCTCGGGCGGGAGCTCTCCAGCGAGTCCGTTCTCAGGCAGGATCAGTTGCGAGACACGCCCATGCGGGTCAACGGTGACGCCGTACCAGGTGTCTATGTACAGGTCGCTGCTCAGCCAGTTGTCGTCTCTCAGCCAGTCCTCCCCACCGGTGGAATCGTAAAGGGCTATTAGCGCGTCCCTATCGACCGAGGGTTCCGTCAGCCTTTTAGTTGCCGGTAGGGGCCGACGTGGAGGTATGTTAGTTGCCGGTAAGGGCGGAGGTGGAGGTACGGTAGTTGCTGCCGGTACGGGCGGAGGTGGAGGTTGCGCCGGGGCTGGCGCAAGGCGCGCCGCGGACTGCGCCATGTTCACCAAGGCCCATTCGTCACCGTCCTGCTGCCAGTCATGGTCCTCCAGGACACCCCTCACGACAATCAGCCGACCGTCGGAGTCGAAGTTATGCAGGTCGAGGGACTCAATGTCGGCGAAGATATCCTCGACATCTCCCAGTTCCATACGGACCGAACGTTCATCCCTGAAGATAAGCGCCCATGTAACGTCCACGTCGCCACTCCCTGCCGGTGTGACTGACCATGCGACTCCCTCACAGCGCTGGACTCCGATGTCCAGGCAGCCCTTTCCGGTCCACACCTGCCTGTTCCAACCATCGCCCACACGGTCCAGTAGTTGGAGGACACCGGATTCGTCCTCGTATGCTAGGAGCCCCACCCTGCGACTGAGCCCTCGCAGCACCGATGTGACTCCGTCGCTCCCGATCAGCGCGAAGCCGCCGTCCTCGATCAGCGCGACCTCGGAGCCGACTGCCAGCCCGCCGCCCTGCCATAGCTCGAAGCCGCGGTACTCACCTTCCTCCATTCCGAAGTCTGAGAGCTGGTCCCGCACGGCGTCGAAATCCAAGCCTCCCTGGACGACCAGAACGTATTCAGACAACTCACCCCTCACCTCCGCCAGGACCTCCACCTCTTCTGCTAGGATGCCTACTTGGTCGAGCGCGCTGCCCCAGGAGTCTCCGAACTCGTCTAGGTGAGAGGTCTCGCCCTCGTCAAGGAGTCGCCCGACGTCGATAATGCTGTACTCGAGCCAGTCCGCGGGAAGCAGCCCCGTCGCACGGTCTGGCATCTCGATATCACTTGAGTCTTCGGCTCCACCGGAAGCGTCCTGCCCGCAGGCGACGGCGAATAGAGTCACAACGACCAACCCCAGCAGCATCTGGAGTGCCCCGACAAGTTGGTTTGACGACCCCTCCCTGAATCCAAACATGCTACGCATACCTCCCATTCGAATCTCTAACTGCCTGTACCCATCGCCCTCTGGGCCTCCTGTGCGAACTCCCATGCGAACGCGGCCTTGTCGAGTCGCGTGGAACGTCCGTCAGTTCGCAAAATTCGTATGGAGGATCCCGAGTGTGTGACCTCACTGAGCTCATCGAGAGGAAACTCAGTTCGGCCGCTGCTACCCCAGCCGATCACGACGATCCGCCTGTTCGTGAGGACACACTGGGCCCCACTGTATTTCTGACGCTGGAGGTAGAAGATGAGCAGCATGACCAGGCCGGGGATCACAAACAGGAGAAGACCAAAGGCAACCGCACAGCCCATCGCAATGGTGTTGCCCTGGAGGTCTGGTTCCACGGCATAGAGGACCTGCTCATCGGGCTCAAGCGAAAACCCGCCGCGCATATACATGTCTACCTCACTCTTAGGGTCTATCGCCGCCCGACAGGTGGCCGACTACAGGGGTTGGACGTAACCGTCCCACAATCTGGGTCGTCGCAAGCGAACGCGAACAGCGAGACTGGGATTATGGAGATCAGGAGCCACAGGGCGGGCCGAACCCGGCGAACGCCCAAAGGCGACCGAGGATACATGGGACGCTTTCGCACGCTGCCCGTGGAACGTGCATATAGCACGCCATTGAGGGGATCAATAGTAGTCATGGTCTCCTCCGCTGTCCGATTTGCGGACGCTGATAAAGTCTTGGTACACCTAGGCTGCGCGGTGAGGGAGAATATCACCGGCGCGGGCGCTCCGTCGCGTACAAGCCCAGGCAGACACGTGAAACCGCGCAGACGCGAGTAGAGGTGGACGAATGCAATCGCAGGGCGTCGAAGTTGCGCGGACGCTATGAAACACACAGCGAAGCGAAGGAGTAGAATCGGGTGGGATCGCAGACTGCCCATCAGAAGCCCCCTCCCGGCTGGTGGTGGCGACTCGTGACAAAGCGCTTCACACCGTATGACCAAGAGAGGGCGCGAGGCGCCCACCCTCATGCCGATAAGGCCATACGACATGGATGTGAAGAACTCTGTCACGAGTCGAATGGTACGGTACATCACCCTCGCCAAGATTGCAACTCAGACCGACAACTCCAGCTTAGGAACATCAGCGACTTTGGCATGACTAGGATGACGCTGGGGAAGTTCTGATAGGGAGACGGCAACCATGAATACGCAAGAGGGAAACGTGGTAGTCGTTGTTACTATCTCTAACGAACCACGTTGATGAAGAAGGAACAGGGTCGCTGACATAAGGGAATTGGGGCTGGCAGCAGATTTCTTGGAATCTTGGATAATCTAGTCTTATGTCAACACGAACAATAAGGATTGGAATGGCCGCCGAGTTGCATGGCGCTGTGCCCGACACGCTACGCAAGTGGGAGAAGTCGTGCGAGCTGCTGCCTGCCCGCAGGACCCGCGGCGGCGCGCGCTACTACCATGTCCGACCTGCTGGTCATCTCGAACGAATCATCGCCGACGGTCTGCTGCGCCCGTGTGTCTAGACACGACCAGAAGGACGACCTAGAGCGTCAGCGTGGTGGGCTTGAAGCTTATTGCGCCGCAAAGGGTTGTCGGACGGAGATGATCCGAGACCTCGGCTCCAGCACACACTACCTCAAGAAAGGCTTGCGCCGTCTGATGGAGATGATCCTGCGACGCCAGATGAAGCGGCTCGTACTGACGCACAAGGACAGGTCGCTTCGCTTCGGCGCCGAGCTGGCGTTCAGTCTTTGCGAAATGCCGGGAATCGAGATAGTGATAATCCATCGCGGAGAGCAGCCGTCGTTCTAGGAGGAGCTTGCGATATGGTCGTCTTGGAAATCATCACGGTCTTCCGCGCTCGTCTGTGCGGCGCGAGAAGCCACAAGTCGAAGAAGCTGATAGAGGCGCTGGCCGATGAGCCATCGGTTCGGGGAGCGCGCGGCCAGTTGCGCCTGGATTCGCTATGAGCCTGGTCAAGACACACAAGATAGCTTTGCGCTCGACCGCCTCAACCGGAAGATGGACCGGTTGAACGCCAGGATGGACAGGTCCAGAAACGAATACGGCAAGAACCGTTCGTCCAGTCGCCGCGAGCGTCCTCTACGCCCGACGCCGCAAGCTGTACGCCAAGAGAAGCGTTCACGCTGTCAGACGCCCTGCATGAGTCCACAACCGCATTGGCGGTCGCCGTTGGCGTGTTGACGGTAGAGGACCTGAATGCGAAAGGCATCCAGTCCAGGACCGGCAGGGCGGCGATGGGCGCGTTCCTGCGAACGCTCGAATACAAGGCGGAGTGGTACGGAGCGCAGCTCGTGAATGTGGACAGGTTCTTCGCTTCGTCGAAGACCTGCCATTCGTGCAAGCGAAGGATCGACTCGCTTGGAAGCTCAGAGTCGTTCTGCTGCCCGTTCGGCTGCGCCACAATGAATAGAGACCTCAACGCCGCGCTGAGTCTGCGCGACTGGCAACGCGAAGAAGATAGTCGCCCGGAGCTAGTGGGAGACTCTAAACGGACGCCCAGTGGGACCGCATTGGCGGCTTCAGCAGCGTCTATCTCCGGTGAATCGACACCGGATAGGAACGCCTACCCTGCCCAGCTGCGCCTTCTGCCCATGACGGCAGATTAGGACAGATTTCTATGAGCGGATCTCGACGCTGGAAGGAGCGCAGGCGCGTTCTCTCCAATCAGCAACACCGCCAGAAGGTCGCCAACCGAAACGAGGTCCACAGGCTCACCAACGCGCTGGTTCGGGAACACGACCTGATCGTCGCTGAGGATCTGCAAATCAAGAATATGACACGTTCAGCCAGGGGGACTGTCGAAGAGCCAGGCAAGAACGTGTCGGCAAAGAGCAGGCTGAACCGCTCGATCAACGAACAGACCTGGGGACTGATACTCACGCCGCTAGCGTACAAGGCAGAGTGGGCCGGTCGCGAGCTCGTGAGGGTGGATCCGAAGCACACCAGTCAGACCTGTTCGGTCTGTGGTGTCGTCGATGCGTCCCACAGGTCGAGCAGGGAATATGACTGTTCAAGCTGCGGATCTCACCTCGATGCGGACATCAATGCCGCGCGGGTGATACCCCGGCGAGGACTGGCGGCTGGGAATATGCCGCCCGCGTCCGTGAGACGCGAGAAGTCTGACGAGCTTGGCGATATCAACCTTTGTCAGTAATTCCCACATGTCTCGTACCAATAGTCGCCAGGTTCACGCTTCCGCAGTTCGCCGAAGACCCGCTCCAGCGACTGGATGCTGAGATCCAGATTGTCAACGTTGACTCTTACCATAGGCATGTTTCCTCCCAGCATAACCCGCGTGTGTTAATCAGACCAGCCTCGGCCACCGAAAGGCGCGCCAAGGCTTGTACTTGTCGCTCTAGGCGACCCGGCGAAGCTCCGAAGTGGCGGCGCTGGTGCGCGAGTTCACGGTGCCGCATCCACTCTACTCCTACCTCGGTTGTCTGTGTCGTCATGTCCTCCTCCACTCTGGCCGGTCGGATCCAGTATCGCCTTGACCGGCGCGGCAGCCGTGCGCACGGGCACCGCGTTTCCGTTCTTCTTTGTAACTTCGGAGATGTTGCCCACGAGCTCGTATTCACCCTCCTCGTCGCAGAAGCCCATGGCACGGGCAAGTTCGAGATTCTGAAGAGATAGCGAAGCGGGTGGTGGCGTCCTACCCGCCTCTCTACAGGCCCTCGGAGAACGGCGGCACGCTCCCCCGCCTGCTCCGCACCCCCCTGGGGCACCGGCGGACGGCATCAGGGGCGCGGCCCTCTCGCTCAGGACACGCCGGGGCACCACCGTCATCGGTGAGATGGGCACGGGCAAGACCTTCAGTGCGCCGCGTAACGCGGCATAGGATACCCGGCTCAGTCGGGAAGAACTCGGAGAAAGTTCTTGGGCCAACCGACCCACCTCGAAGCGAAAGCCTAGGGGGAAAGCAGCATGTCGGTAAAGCGGCTACAGTCCCAAAGCGTTGTAGGACTGGTTCCGCAAGGCCCGCGCGATACGGTGAAAGCTTGATTGCCTGAACCCCAGTTCCCAGATGGTGTTCTTGCCACCCGCCGGTAGAATGCTTGTAACCCGGCGCCGCTCATTGCACTGTTCTGATGAAGGGAACAATGCAACTCCGATGAGTGGACGATGACCAGTGTGGTCATTCAAGGGAACGACCGGGGCACCTACAGTCGCGCTAGATACGTCCTATGTCTACTGACCAAACGGGACAAAGACACATTCGGAACAAACTCAACCTTTGGATCGGCAACAGTAGGGACTACTCGACAACCTCCAGCTTGAACTCGTACGACACGTCCCCCAATGGGGACTTATAGAAGGCATGGAGAAAGTAGACATCCGGCGGGAGGTTGATTTCCATTACCTCCGCTGCCGGAACCGAATACACCTCCTCGCCCAGCGTCACGACTGGCACTGTGCTCTCAACCCTGAGCACTTGTGCCATGACCTGACCTAAACTGGACTCGTCGCTCTCTACACTGACGGACACCTCGTCCCCTTGCTTCACAATCAAAGACGGCGCTCCGTCAAAGCCCATCCATCGCACACGCTCCGCACACACGCTGCTGTCCACACTCACGGGCCAACAGTAGCTGCCTTGTCTCCCGTAATACGTCCGGCCATCATACTCGATGGACAGTCGTGGGAGCGGCGGCGGCACTAGCGGCTCTACCGCTGGAACAGCAGTCTCCCGCTGTTTCGGCAGCGGTGTAGGACGTGGTTGCACTGTCGGAGTCCCCGTTGTCAACTGGGCTGGCGGGGGTTTAGGTGACGGTTCAACTGACGACGTTACCGTTGTCGGCTGAGCTGGCCTGACCTGGTCTCTCGGATCCCCGGACTCCACACAAGAGACCAAGGTCAGACCCAGCAGAACTACCATCGCCCCCAAAAGCTGGCCATACAACGCCATCGACGCAACCACCTCGCTTACTGCTCCTACTGCGGAGTCTAGTCACCTAATATCCCATCGTCAACGGAACGTGGGATGGCCTACGGGGGGGAGACCCCTACGGTCACGGAGTCCTCGTAGTAGTCCGAGGACGGGAAAGCCGTCCACATGGCGAAGGAGGACAGGTGGTTTCGACGGAATACAACAGGGAGGTATGCACAATGCAACAAGCCGAAACTGTATTGAACGTCATACGCGAACGCGGAGAACGAGGATTGGCGCTGGAGAACATCTATCGGCTGCTTTACAACCGGAACCTTTACCTGCGGGCCTACGGTCGCATCTACTCAAACCAGGGACCTACGACCAAAGGTGTCACCGCAGAGACCGTGGACGGTATGTCACTGGCGAAAATCGACCGCATCATCGAAGTCTTGCGCTACGAGTGGTTCAGGTGGACGCCGGTGCGACGGGTCAACATTCCCAAGCCCGACGGCAAGACCCGCGCCCTGGGCATACCGACGGGGCCGGACAAGCTGCTGCAAGAGGTCATCCGGATGATTCTGGAAGCCTACTGCGAGCCGCAGTTTCCCGACCGCTCCCACGGCTTTCGGCCCGACCGGGGGTGTCACACCGCCTTGAGCAACGTGACCACCCATTGGACCGGTGTCCGCTGGTTCGTCGAGGGCGACATCAAAGGGCGCTTTGACAACATCTACCTAGACCGGTTGGATAAGTTTGTCGAGAACGTGCTGATACCAGCCCACACCCGTGGCACAAACCGAAGGGGCAACCGTCAATGGGCGGCGTTGAGAATGCGCATGGTACGTCAGCGGAAACTAGGGAATCATACGCAGGCCAAACAGCTGCGTCGTCAGATGCAGCAACTGCCATCGCATGACCCCTACGACCCTGGCTACCGGCGACTTCGATACGTCCGCTACGCAGACGACTTCGTGCTGGGTTTCATCGGGCCAAAGGTCGAAGCCCAACAGGCAAAAGAGTCCTTGGAAACGTTCCTGCGCGACACACTCAAGCTGGAGCTATCCCGGGAGAAAACTCTCATAACCCACGCCACCAGCCAGGCGGCGCGGTTCCTCGGTTACGAACTCTTGAACCAACAGGCCAACGACCAGTTTGACCGCAACGGTCGGCGCAGGGTCAACGGCCAAATCGGATTGCGAGTCCCCACCGACGTCATCGAACAACACTGCCAAGCCTACATGCGCAAAGGCAAACCGGCGCACCGCAGCGTACTTCTCCACGACGAAGACTACACTATCGTGGATAGGTACCAGTCGGAGTTCCGGGGCGTCGTCAACTACTACGTCCTGGCCTACAACGTCGCCCACACAGGATAATCCCTCACGGCAAGGTAATGCCGTACTCTGGTAAAATACCAGTCAATCCCTGCACTGGGCGGACAACGCTGCATGACTTCAGATTCCGAGCATACGCATAGGAAACGCCCACCGGCTCCAAAGCCGTAACCGCAATCATGCGGCAAGGAGAGGTGTGATGACCGTCAGGACGACGGCTCTATGGGGCGGCTTGACCGCCCTGCTAGTCATCGGGATCGCTCTGTCCTTGATGTTCATACTCTCGAACAAAACCAATCACGGACAGGATGACGTACTCACGGCCGAGCAGGCAAAGGCGGAGGGTTTGGTTCAGGCCAGAATCGCTGGTCTGGTAGGCGAGTCAACGAGCTCGTCCTCCAAGCTGATGACACTGGAAGCGTATGTCCGGACCTCTTCCAAGGGGACAGGACAGCTAGGCACAGACGCGGCCACCGTCGGTTTGCACCCTGACAAGCAAGTCTGGGTAGTTACATTCCGAGGCCACGTTAAGATGACCTTGCCCAGTGCTAACGGCAAGACGTACGACAATATCACGTTCGCCCTAGACGCCCGTACCGGGGAAGTCATTGGGGTCAACGCTTACGTCGATGGTCACCCCAACCCGTTTGGGTAACACCCAGCCTGCCCACGGTCACGACCCTCGCGGCACACGGCGCAAAGACTAACAGGCTTCCCAGCCTTACCGTCCTACGCCGCCCACACCTGCCTAGGTGCCACGCCCCCGCGTGGTACCTGCTCTTCTTGACACTACCCCCTGTTTAGACACTGGAGAGCTGGATGCGGTGAAAGCCGCACGTCTGGTTCGGAGTAGGGCCGACGGAAAAGCGCTCCGGCAACACGGGGTAACTCGGCGCGGCGGCCGTGCACATGGCGGGCTTACGGCGCATCCTAGTGATCTGCCCGCCTCACCTGGTCCCCAAATGGAAGCGGGAGGTCGAGCAGACGGTGCCCGGCGCAAGGGCCGCCGTGGTCGAGTCCATCACCAACCTGGAGAGGCGTCGCCTCTCCCTCGGCTCCGGTCCGCTGTTCGCGGTGTTGAGCCGGGAGAAAGCCAAGCTGTCCTTCCGCTGGAAGGTCGCCGTCATCCGGCGGCGTGCCGCTGACGGACAGGGACCTGAACCGCCGCAAGAACGCCTGCGCCGCGTGCGGCTCCCCTTGTGGCAGGCCCGACAGGTCCGGCCAAAGAGATGCCCCCTCAGCGACTACGTAAAGCACCACATGAAGGGCTTCTTCGACCTGCTGATCGGAGACGAGCGCCACGAGTTCAAGGGGCGTGGCTCTGCCCAGGGCATCGCCGCCGGGGTACTCGCCGAAGCCTGCGGCAAGTCCCTCAGCCTGACGGGAACCTTGTTAGGCGGGTACGCCTCGACCATTTTCCACCTCCTCTACCGGTGTGCGCAGAGAAGCGCCTAAATTGAATGTTCCATGCATGGAACCCGGCCCAGGAGTGGGCCGGTGGCTAGGGAAGAGGCACGGAGACCCGAAGCCGAACCGTGTCTGAAGCCTTCCCGACAATATGGCGGCGGCCACCCTACTGAACCGCGCGCTGCTAGCCAGAGTGTCGTTACGGTTACGAAAGAAACTGCTGTTCGAAGCGTCGAAGCAGGAACCACCCGCTCACGGTAGGGCGAGGATGGAGTCATCGGAGTCTCTGCCTACCAGTAGTAGAGATAGCCCTTCTCAGGGCAGGGATGTCGTACTCCCTTAGACCGACATCCTCCGATGGCGAGCGCGGCAACGAGCCGTGCCAAGCGCAAAGGCAGAACCTACGACGACACGCAGACGCAACTTACGTGAACTTGGGAACCACGTTCGGCTACCCAGCAATGGAGTCACTGGAAGTACAACCTACAGACAGCGGTGTAACACCACCCCTACCGCTCCCCGTCATAACGACCCCTGAGGTAATTCAGGCCCAAGCCCAATCCAAGGGCAAGGAGGCCAACGGTTATGGCGGCGGGATAAGGTGACTCGACACCCAGTGTTCTTCTAATGAACAAAGTGGAGAACAGCATCAATAAGAATACCCCGACGGTGAAGGGTATCCCGACCATGACCACGCCAAGACGCCTGTGTTCTTTGAACCATCGGTGCACGATACTCATATCGGGATAATGTCACACCAGCAACTAGCATGTCAACAAGGAACCAGAACCGGAGTAGGCCAGCTTGCGGCCAATACCGGACGTGGGGCAGAGCCCTCGTAGCAGTCCGAGGTACGGAGTCATGACGGACGAAACGCTCAAGTTTCTGTCGGACACCCTCAACATCAAACCCGCCGCCGCCCAGAAGAGCGTCGGCGACCTTTCCCTGAATTGCAGGATCCTCCCCAGTTGCGCCCTTGAGGCGGTCGGGCGCATTCCTCTCGACGGACTGAAGGCTGTCCTGGATACGCTGGAGGTCTCAGGCGAACTCCTGGAGCGTGAAGAGAGCTTCGCCCGCGCGTTCGAGGAGACGCGCCTCCGGTCCGATCGAGCGAAGGAGATGATAGTAAAGTGCAACCTGCGGCTCGTGGTGAGCGTGGCGATGAAGTATCCGGGAAGGGGCGTCGATATCATCGACCTCGTCCAGGAGGGAAACATTGGCCTCATGCGCGCCATCGAGAAGTTCAACTACCTCCTCGGAAACAAGTTCTCCACATATGCGATCTGGTGGATACGCCAGGCCATCACCCGGGCCATCGCCAACAAGTCCCGGACGATTCGGGTTCCCGCTCACATCGATGAGATCTTCAACAAAATCGGCTCCACGTCCCAGCGCCTCACGCAGGAACGCGACCGGATCGCCGCGCCCGAAGAGGTGGCGGAGGAGATGGGCATCTCCGCCGAACAGGTCTCTGCGATACTGGAAATAACAAAGCCTCCGACCTCGCTCCACATGCCTCTGGCAGACGCGTCCGACGCCCACCTGGGCGAAGTGATAGCCGACGAGCGCGCCGTCAACCCCGTCGACGCGGCCACCAACAGCGTCCTCAGAGATTGTATGGAGGAAGTCTTCGAAACTCTGCCGGAACGCGAGGCCCACATCATCAAGCTGCGCTTCGGACTCGTGGACGGCAGAACCCGCACGCTGGACGAAATAGGCTCCGTGTACGACCTCTCGCGGGAGCGCATCCGTCAGCTCGAAAGCAAGGCGTTCCGCAGGCTGCGCGCCCCCTCGAATCTCCAGTCTCTGCGCGGTTTTCTCTAACGAAACTCGTGGCGCGATGACGACGGAGGGGAAACTTCGTCTTAATCGTCCGCCGTCTTCGCTCTTGCTGTTCTGGCGGG
The DNA here is from genome assembly GCA_034420555.1 of Dehalococcoidia bacterium. Classification (GTDB taxonomy): domain Bacteria; phylum Chloroflexota; class Dehalococcoidia; order Lucifugimonadales; family UBA1123; genus VXRN01. Next base: position 14,620 of record DAOULF010000203.1, on the reverse strand, counting down.
AAATTGCGGTCACTTGTTGACTTGTTGACTTGTTGACTAGCGGGCCGACTTGTTGACTTGTGAGAATGTTGACTTGTTGACTTGTTGACTTTCACCGGTAGTTTCCGGGCGGTCTCCGGACCCCCTGAAAATGGGGTGTTTGGGGGCCGAAAACCCCCGTTTTCAGGGTCGATTTTTGTTCCCTAGGATACCGAAGGTGCACTACGCCAAAATCATAGCTATTTGTAGCTAAATCGATACGTTTAACTTAACGTCAACCCTTATAATTTGGGAATTATACCGCAAACTAAACGTCGTAGCTGAACCGCTGATTCGGCATGGGAAATCCACAACTCACTTCCGGCCCCGCCGGCTTGCCCTGCGCCGCTTCATGTACTCCCAGCCGCCCTTTGGCGGCGGCGTGTTCATCACCTTGCGAGCTATCTCCTCTGGCGAAGCGTCAATCCGCCCAGGCATACGCATCGGCGGACGCCCCATCCGACGCGACGGACTGTAATCCACACCTGCCTCGGCGAGCGCGACTTCTCGGTTCGACGAATCGAGGCTAAACTCTTTCAGCAGGATCGCGCATTCCTCGCACTCCTCAAACGCGCCCTCGTGAAAGTTGCTGTGGATAGGCGACAGCCTCTGTCTGACCTCATGCTGGTTCATCTGGTTTGTCCCTTCATGATGTGGCTCTAGGCTATCACGCCTACCCGCGCTCTCGTTTAGGCGGCGGTGGCGGTGGCGGCATGGGCAACTTGGGGTCAGGCTTGGGATTCGAGTTCTCCGCCGACCATGAATTCTTGCGGAACGGCGAGGTAGGCGTCTCTTTGAGCGCGCGCATGAAGTTTCTCATAGAGGGGAATGGCATATCCCGTTCCAATCCTTTCGCTCTTTCGACGGAGTTCCATAATGTCCTCTAGCGCCGGTTCTCCATACCACAGACGACGCCAATCCGTAGCCAATTGGCTGTACTGCTCGCTTTTCATTTGCGCGGCGACGGCAATGCCAGAGAAGTCGGCAATGTGAAGAAACAGAGATAGGATGAAAGCCACGCCCAAGATGAGAGCCGATATTGTGGGGTTCCCCGCCACCGTAGCGCCTACCGCTGTCGCAACCCCGACCGAACCTACCGCGAGGGCGATAAAGCTGATCACCCTGTGAAAGCCGTCGTTCTTGTCGGCCACCATGTGGTAGTAACGCTCAAGGCGGTCCGCTTCGAGTATGCCGACCCAGATCATTTCCCTCATGTGCCGTCCCTCCGCAATCTTGTCAACCGCCGATGCTCAGATTCTATCAGACATCAGACTCGGCGGCTTGGGGAGGTTCGCCTAATCGTCTTGGAGTATCGCTCTTACCCCAATTTCCACGAGGCGGGCCCGCTCTTCGTCCGTTAGGGAGTCATAATCGGTTTGGCCCATCCCTATCTTTGTAGCTTCCACGATGCGGGTCTGCTGTTCGTCCGTCATGGAGGCAAAGTCGCAATAGGTGAACAGGTGGACAAGCAGCTGCCCGGCGCTCGCGGGCGGCGGGTACTTCTCCTCGTAGGCGCGCTCGTGCGGGATAGTGAGTTGGTCAATCTCCGCGTTGGTGAGTTCGCGCTCCGCCAAGTCCTGCACGACGCCTGTGGCAGCGGCTGATTGCTTCTCGTAGAGATAGCACACGCTCGCCAGAGCGCCATGAAGCGCCACAGCCTCGACCTCAGATGCGGATTCCTCAGATTGGGCGCTTGGCCTGGTCGAAGAACCGCAGGCCGCGAGAATGACCGTCGCAAGGCCGATGAGTAGGATCGGATAGAATCGCAGATAGCTCATTCCAGAAGCCCCCTCTTGACTGGCTGGGTGGGTGCGGACTTCTGGCAAAGTTCTATCCACGCTGCAAGACCGACCGAGAGGGGGCGCGTGAACCGCGCCCCGCCGCGCCAATACGTCTTGCAACGAACAGGCGAATGAGACTTTGCCAGAAGTCAAGCGGCAGGATACACTACCAGCAAAACAAAGGCAAATTACCCTCGTGGCGAGGGTAAACAGCAGGAATCAACTTGGATGCGGAGCAACGGCGCAGCGGTAGGCTTTTTCCTGTTCGCGTGGACGCTGCTGGTGGCTGCGATCAAGGAATGGTGGCGACGCTAGACGCCCTCTCACACTATGGGGGGAGGGGTTCTCCATACCTGATAGACTCAACGGAATGGGTGAGGGGGGGCTTATGCAAATTTCTCTAGAGATAGAAAGGACTTGCTATGGATACTGGATTCACACAATCTGAGTTCACTCTCATACTGACGATGGTTGCGGTTGTCGTAGCGTTCCTTGTCGGCATCGGAACCATAGTATTCGCGCTATTCGCTATCCTTCGCCAAGATAGCGCGACACGCCAAGAATTGCGCGAGTTCCGCGTCGAGATACGCAATGAAATACGCGAGTTGCGTGATAGCCTCAGTCAACGCATCAGCGATGCCGAAGCTGAGCAGAGCTACCTGAGGGGCTACAACGAAGCCAGCACAAGGCTGGCAGGCCAGCAATCCCACACCCACGAAGTATCCGCCGACTGATCCATGCAGACAACCTCGGTTCTTGAACCTCACAGCATCGCGGGGTTGCGTGTCCACGCCGGCCCTATCAGGTCAACATACCTCAGCCGCTTGCCGACGGCGCCCCGCACCACCGACGCCATCTGAACCCGCGTGTCCAACGGACGGCTGTTGTGCCTGCCCTCGAACTCCGCGACGTAGCGATGCAGATGCTTCGGACTCATCTTGTGATAGACGCCGATGTAGCCGCGTTTGAGCATCGACCAGAACGACTCCATGCCGTTGGTGCTTGCCATGCCGCGCACGTATTCCTTCACGCTGTGCCTCACGGCCTCATGGACGCGCCGGATGCCGATGTATGCGCTTGCCTCGTCCGTATAGACCGTCGCGCCAGCTGCCGTCCACTGGTGGACAAGCCCGTGTAGCGTTTGCTTGTTGACCTTCTCGACTACCTTGGCGTTGACCTGGTTGGTCGGACGATCCTTCATGCCGACAACAGCGGTCTTGCCGACCGCGCCGCGCCCGGCGTGGAGCTTCTGCGATTCGTGCTTGTTGGACTCCCTGCCGCCGATGTAGGTCTCGTCCACCTCGACCGGCCCCTCAAAGACCGGAGCGTCCATGTGATACGCCTCGCGGATGCGATGAAGCATATGCCACGCCGTCTTCTGGGTTACGCCCAGGTCGCGGTGCAGCTTCATAGACGACACGCCCTTGAGACTGGTGGAGACCAGGTAGATGGCGATTGCCCACTTGCGGTATCCGAGCTTGGAGCCGTGCATCACCGAGTTGACCTTGACGGAGAACTGCCTGCGGCAGTCCCGGCAACGGTACGGCTGGGTGGGGTGCGAGCCGGACGTGTCTATATCGTCGCCTTCGCAGAACGCGCACCTGATACCGTCCGGCCATCGGGATTCGACGAACCACCGCTCGGCGGTAGCGTCGTCGGGGAACATCTCGAACAGTTCCATGAGGTTGATGCCGTTGCGGTTGGCCTTGCCGGGCGCCTTAGCCATTTGGAGTCTCCGTGAATGTGGTGTATCCTCATTTTACACCCACAGACGCGGATTAGTCAACGACGTTTAGTTTGCGGTATAATTCCCATATTTTAACCGAGCCGCGCGTGCGGCTCAGGGGTTCTTCGTGACTTCAAGGAGATTGCCCACAGGCGAAGAACGGATTTCCCCTGAGCTACGGCAGGTTTCTCAGTTATCGGGCTGCGGAGGATGATATCCTTGTCTGGAGACTTAGGAAAGCTCAGGGAGAGTCGGGTTCTAGATTGGACGTGGACGCGGACTAGACCGCCAGCCTACCGGCTCCATCACTTCCGGCCCGTCGTTGGCGACCGAGTTGACGAGCGACGACACCTCGTAGGCCTCCATCAGTTCCGACGGATATGGGACGAGGACCGAGGACAGCGCATCCGGATCCCCGACGCCTTCATCCAGCAACAGCCTCTCGGCGTCCCTGGACAGAATGACCGGCATCCGGTCGTGTATCGGCGCGAGCGTCTCGTTCGGCTGCGTCGTGATGATCGCGCATGAAGGTATGGGATTGCCGTCTTCGTCGCGCCAGACCGACCACAGTCCAGCGAAGGCGAACGGTTCCCGCGACCGCATGACTATCCGCATAGGGGTCCTGGACTTTCCGACCCTTCGCCACTCGTAGAACCCGTCCGTCAATACCATACATCTGCGGCGGCGAAAGGCGTCTCTGAAGGCCGGCTTCTCCGCGACGGTCTCCGCCCTCGCGTTGATCATGCGCGCCCAGATCGAGGGGGTCTTCGCCCAGCGAGGAATCAGCCCCCAGCGCATGAAGCCCGCTCGCCTGTCCTCCTCGCCCACGACGGTCAGAACGCTCTGGGTCGGCGTTATGTTGTGTCGAGCGTCGAAGGCGTCCCAGTCGCGGTCGAACTCGAACCGCCCGGCAAGCTCGCCGAGATCGGCTATCAAACTGAATCTGCCGCACATGACCGCTCCTCGAACGTCGACGATACCTTTCCCTTCGCCTCACACAGCGTATCGCCACGATTCGTCTATCGCAATAGCCGTGGAGTCGTTCCTTCATGCGTCTTCACCGCCAGTCGTGTGCTGGCGGCATCCGAACCGCGTTGCCGACCGTCCGGACCGACGACGCCACGACGTTCGCCACCCCATCCCACCGCGACACGCGCCCGGCGATCATGACGACCTGCCGGTTCAACTCTCGCTCGTACCGCGCGAATACCCGGCTCCAGAGGATCGCCTGCGCGTCCCCTGTCTCGTCCTCTATGGTGACGAACACAGTCCCATCCCGTCCCTTCGGATGCTGTCGCGCCACGGGCCAGCCGGCGACCGCGACCGGCGCGCCGTCCCGGAGGAACTCTACCCCGGCTGCGGGGACCACCGAACGCGGCAGAGACGGCCTGACGAACTCCATGAGATGCCCGCGAGGGTACAACCCCATCGTCGCGTACTCGCCCGCCATCTTCTCGGCGTCCGTGAAATCCGCGAGCTCCGGCGCGCCGTCGTCCGTGGAAGCGGGCAGCGCCGCCTGACCGTTTCGACCCGGACGAACGCCCAGCCCCGCGTCCCACAGCGCCGCCCTGCGATTCGGGGCGACCGCGTCGAACGCGCCCGCCATCGCGAGGGACTCCACCGAGCGCGGCTTCAGCCCCGTCCGTCGCGCGAGATCGCCGGCGCCCGCGTACGGCCCGCCGCGATCCCGCTCCGAAACGATGAGCCGCGCCAGGTTCACGCCCACGTCCCTGACGAAGCGCAGGCCGAGCAGGACCGAGTCGTCCGCCGGCGAACAGTCCACCGCCGAGCGGTTTGCGCATGGATTCAGAAACGGAACGCCGAATCTCCGCGCGTCCTGCTTCAGCGACTCCGCCGGGTAGAAGCCCATCGGCTGCTGGTTCATCAGCGCGACGAAGAACTCCAACGGATGGTATCGCTTCAGCCAAGCCGCCTGGTACGCCGTGACGCCGAAGGCGTGCGAGTGCGACTCGGGGAACATATAGTGTCCGTTGACCTTCGTGAAGATCCGCAGGGCGACGTCTTTAGGGACGCCCCTAGCGCGAGCGCCCTTCACGAACCTGTCCCTGTGGACTTCCAGCAGGCTCTCGGCGTTCGATTTGGCGAACGCCCGCCGGACCTCGTCGGCTTCGGACGCGCTGAAGCCGCCAACGTCCATCAGCAGCTGGACCGCCTGCTCCTGCCAGACGATTATGCCGCGCCCGCGTTCGAGCGCCCGCGCTTCCAGCGGATGGTCGTAATCCCACTCGGCGCCGCGCCGGTACCTCTCGATGAACTCCGACACCGCGCTGCCCTGAACGCCCACGCCCGGCCTTATGAGAGCGACCTGGTAGGCCAGGTCCAGCAGGTTGCGCGACTTCAGGCGCCTGGCGATCGCAAGCTGCGCCGGCGATTGCAGCAGGAACACGCCCTTGGCGCGTCCGGCGTTGATCATGTCGTACACCTCGGGGTCGTTCGGGTCCGCCGCGCCGAGGTCGGGGCGCGATCCCGTCCGGCGCTCCACGAGATCGAGCGTCTCCTCCATCTGGTCCAGAACGGGCAGCGACAGGATGTCTATCTTGGCGAAGCCCGCGTCCGCCACGCTGTCCTTGTCCCAGTCCATGATGAACCGCCCCTCCATCGCCGCCGGGCGCGTCGGAACCATCTCCGGGATGGGCGCGCCGCTCAGGATCATCCCGCCGACGTGCTGGCCCAATCCCTTCGGAGCGCCCTCGAGCTGTGGCGCGAGTTCGAGCAGCGCGCGCCAGCCCGGAGCGTCCACGACGCCGGCGAAGTCCGGCATCCTCTCCATCTCCGACCGCAGCTCAGCCGCCGACCGCGACCGCAGCCGTTTGGAAAGAGCGTCCAGTCGCTCGCGCGGCAGCCCCAGGGCCTTGCCGAGGTCCCGGATGACGCCCTTGGTCCGATACGTGGACACCGCGCCGACCAGGACGGCGCGCTCCGCCCCGAAACGGCGGTGGACGCGCCTGATCAACTCGTCCCGGATAGACCGGGGGAAGTCGAGGTCTATGTCCGGCAGGCCGGTCATGTCGTCCGAGATGAACCTGTCCAGCGTCAGGTCCCAGCGCAGCGGATCGACGTGGCTGATGCCGATCAGGTAGCCGACCAGCAGCGCGACCGACGAGCCGCGGCCGCGTCCGGGCGATCTCTCCTCGATGGGCGTCTCCGGACTGACCAGGCCGCGCTCCTCCATGATGCCCCGCGCGATCAGCGCTATCTCGCGGTACAGAAGCAGAAACCCCGCGAGTCCAAGCCGCTCGATCAGCCCGAGCTCCTCTTCCAGTCGGCGGTCGACTTCGCGCGGCATCCCGCCGTAGCGGCGAAACGCCGCCTCATGGCACAGTCGCCGCAGGTATGAGTCGGCCGTGTAGCCCTCCGGCGGGTCGGCTTCGGGCAGGCGGTATCCCAGGTCCCTCGTCAGGTCGAAGCCGCACCGCTCGGCAACGGCCGCCGTGTTGGCGACCGCCTCGGGGAGGTCGCCGAACAGCCGCTCCATCTCGGCGGCGGATTTCAGACGCGAGTGGTCGTTCGGCAGCAGACGCGGCAATGCCTGGTCTATCGTCGCGTTCAGCTTGACGGCGACGAGGGCGTGCTGGAGCCTGTGGCGCCCGGCGACGTGATAGAGAACTCCGTTCGTGGCGACCAGGCCGGCCTCGGCGTCTCCGGCGATTTCGAGCAGCCGCCTGTTGCGCGCCGTATCGCCGCTGAGGAAGTTTCGCTGGATCTCGACGTACACCGAATCGGACCCGTACCAGTCCATGTACTCTCTCAGCAGCCGTCGCGCCTCGGCGTTCCCGCGCTCGTTTGCCAGCCGCGACACCGGACCTCCGCGCCCGCCCGTCAGCAGGATCACCCCGTCGGCGTGACCCGGCAGATAGGCGGGATCGAGCCTCGGTTCGCGCCGGTCCCGGCTGTTGGCGATGCTGAACAGGCGGCAAAGGTTCGAGTATCCGGCGCGGTTCTCAGCCAACAGAGCGACGCGCGAGCCGCAGGTCAGAGTAAGCTCACCGCCGGTGATCGGGCGAACGCCCAGACTGACGGCTAGACGCGCGAACTCCAGCGCTCCGCACAGGTTCGAGTCCGTCAGCGCCAGCGCCGGCTGCCCAAGCTCGACAGCCCTCGCCAAGAGCTCGTGGACTCCCGACGCCCCCTCGCCGAACGAGTAGAACGATTTGGCGCGAAGCTCCACGTAGCCACCCATCGTCAGCCGCCCTGCCGATACCAGCCGCCTTCCCGCAGGTCGCGGAAGAGCGTGAGGCGGCTTCCGTCCGCGAGGGCCACGCGATAGTAGTCGCGCGCCAACGGGTTGGGCAGCCACCACAGATCGAACGTCCATCTGTCGTCGACGCGATTCACGGTTCGCCAGCCGCCGTTCACCAGCAGCGACGCCGGCGCGCCGTCCGCGCCCTCCAGGGCGTCCATTCGCTCCGGCGGGTACAGGGGAAGCGCGACGCCGGGGTCCGACGGGTCTATCGCGGTCGTCAAGAACCGCATTTCGGGCGCCGGGTGCCACGGCGAGACCTCGACGACCCTGCGAAGCGCGGCGGAACCGCCCGCGACGGCGCGCAACCGCCTATTGGCTTCCAGCAGCCGGCTCGCGCGCCCGTCGCGCGCGTCGCCGAACAGTCTCAGCTGACGCCCCGAATCGCCGGAGCGCGCCGACAGCCGCAGCGTCAGTCGCTCGACGGGCGACTGCGGCGGGTCGAGTTCCATGCGGATCTTTACCACCGTCGAGGCGTCGCGCCAGCAAAGGACGGGAGACTTGAACCGCGCCAGGGAGGTCCACCGGCCGTCCGACAATTCGGCGGACTCCGCGGCGGCGTTGAGCATGGCCGGCCTGCCGAAGGCGCGTTCGAGAAGAATGTCCGCCGCGACGCCAAGCGTCTGAAGCGACGCCGAAGCGAACGGCAGCGATACGCTCTCGACCAGGGGCTCGGCGAATCTGCGGACGACGAACGGCTCGTCGTCGAGTCCGAGGCACAGCTTCCACGCGAGAAGGCCCTCGCGTCCGAACCTGTCAGCGAGCGCGTCCGCGCCCACGTCGGCGACCGCGCCCATCGAGCGCAGCCCGAACCGGCGCAGCCCGGCCTTCAAGTCGGCGGACACGGGAAGGAGGCCGACCGGCATGGGCGCGAGCCACGAGGCGGCGTCCGGCGGGGCGCGGAGCAGTCCCCCGCCCTCGCACAGCCGGGCCGCCAGGCGCGAACAGAACCTGGACGAACCCACGCCGACCCGGGGCAGCGAGTGAGAGGGCAGCGCGTTCAGCAGCGCCGTCGCCGCGCCCTCCTCGCCGCCGTACAACCGCTCCAGCCCGTCGAGCCGGACGTAGGCGACGCCGAGTTCGGCCGCCTCCACGCGGTCCGCGACCGCCGACAGCGCGTTCAGGACGTCGTCGAAGACCGACCGATAGAAACTCTCGTCGGCATCGAGTACAATGAGACCAGCGCGGAGGGACGCGGCCCGTTCGAGGGTCATGCCCGCCGCCACACCCGAGGCCCCTGGCAGAACGTCAACTATCAGGGGTCTCTTTTGGGTCCTATCGACTATCGCCGCCGGAGTCCGGTCGTCGAGGTCCGTTCGTCTGTGCAGTTCCGCCTTGGCTCGCAGATGACTGATGAGCGCGCAGGCGATTCTCATAGGCGCGCCTCCGCCGTTATGGTCAGAGGATGGTATAGAACGGCTGTGCGGAATGTCAAGCGCGCTGGGCGAACGTCCGACGTTCAGCTCAGCGTTCGAGAGCCGGCGATGTCTGATCCCAGCCAACGGATTCTACGAGTGGCGAAGCGCCTCGGACGGCAAGTCCCCTGTGTGGGTCCATCACGAGGACGAGCGGCCATTCGCGTTCGCCGGACTGTACGGGCACGACTCGGCTGCCATCATCACCGCCGGCGCCAACTCGCTCATGCGCCCGGTACACAGTCGGATGCCAGTAATCCTGTCGCCGGATGGGTACGCGCCATGGTTGGATCGCCGCGCGAACGTCTCGGACCTGCGCGCCTTGATTGCGTCGCGCGAGTGGACGGAGATGGCGACCAGGCCGGTCGGCCACGCGGTCAACCGCTCGAGGACTTACGGGCCAGTACTGATCGAGGCGGTCGAGGCGACGGGGCGATTGTTGTAACACGCGAGCCGAATTGGCGCCGCGAGAGATGGCTTACGTTATCGGTTTGCTTCAATATCCAGCTGACTACCGATCAACGCGGGTTGGGAAGAGCTCATGCGGATAGTCGCACTCCCAATCCAGAGCTTCACGCAGGTCCGGCTGATGGAGACGCTGTTGAGACGTCGGGATGTCCGAAGCAATCGCATCCGACAGGAGTTTCTTCTGTGACAACGGCGGGCGGTAGCTTGTCGGGGAGTTCAGATGCTTGGTTCCTGCGCTTGGAGTCTTGCTGAGCTCCTGAGAGGGTCTGGGCGGTCAACAGCTCCCCGGTATGGCCACGTCACATAGAGAGAAATAAAACAGGACTGCCCTCTCAACTGAGCAGCTTGTGAAGCACAGAGACTTTAGCGATTCTTCACCCCGCCGCTGATCAGAGAAACGGGTGCCCGCTCGACAACTTTCAATAGCCCTGTACAGTATTAGACTCACCGTTGCAGTCTCAATCACCGAAAAGGAGCTTGCCGGATGACTACATTACGTTGCCGGATGTTTCAGCCTTGTCAACGGGAGGAAACTCACGCTAACGGCGATGCTGCCCCGCGGGAGGAAGAGTCCCCTATTTGATGGACGATGTTGACAAGCTTCATCCTTGAGGTCGCAAGCCCTGTGGTCATATGTACCCTTTTAGCCTTGCCTGTTCTCGGAGATATTGAATGGTCAGAGGCGTTGCACCTCTTCATGATGTACTGCGGAGTGATGTGGTTCGCTCTCGGTCTCGCTAGCGTGATCCCTTGGGCGATCAACGGGCGTGGTCCGGGTCCGCTCCGCACGTCGCTGTGGGACGTCACGGAGGTTAATCGCTCGGCAACCATTGCCGACGCGCCCGGTTCCTCAGCGCGGCTTTCAAAGCGCAAAGCGACGTATACAGGGGGACGAATCCAAAGCATGCCCCCGCTTCGACTAAATCCCGCTCCCGGATTTCCTTCGCGCGGAACTGACGAAGCCGTCCAGGCGAGCTTCCCGGTTGTCCCAGTCCAATTCGCGCCGCGCCATCTCTTTTCTCAGAACTAGTTCCTCTCCTTTTACGGCGTATGTCGGACGCCCTGTATCCTCCCAGCCCTTTCGCCCATGGGTTAGCATGGCTACCTCGGCGTTAGCCATGGCTACGAGCAACTCCTCGTCCATCAAGCCTGCAACGCCCGTTCGCCATTCGCTCCAGAGGATCCTGCTAGACTCCTCCGAGAAAATCAAAGCCGAGCCGAACAACCAATCTATTCCCAAGCCACATCCGTCACACACAGATTCCGTCGAAGAGCTGCCATCACGCCATGCATGGACGATCCCGAGTTCAACCTTGGACATCGCGATTTCGTCCAATCGCCGACTCGCCGCTTCCATGCGCTCATCCTCGTCGGGCTTCTCCTCGCGCATGACAAGCTCCTCGAACAGCCAATCCACTTCGTCGCGGCAACCCCATCCTTCCCCACAGACAACAAACGTGTCGAGCGTCGACTTTCCTTCATCCAGCGAACTTGAAGCGAGATTGATAACCAAGCCGCTACCTCTATCAGCGGCTTGGGCGCCTTTGAAGAATTCCCGCGCCGGACGTTGGCAGTTCATGAGGTAAGACAGATCTCTGCCTTTCATTGCCGCATCCATATGATTCTCTCCTATAAGTCGAGTCACCCGAAGATCAGACCCGCGCATATTGAAATCTGGATAGACTGAGTTTGCGCTCGCGCGGGACGTCCAGATTCGGAATTCCCCGCCTGAGCCATCATATCAGCCTATCCAAATGAAGAAAACACGCCTTGAGAGGTACGCGGGGGCAAGAGTGAGGCAGAGCCGCGCTTTCGGAAGCCGTCTAAGTATCCTCCATCGAAAATTTACCCTCAACCAAATTTTGGGCTCGTACATAATTCAGATCTGGGCAAGATTCGTTTATTCCCTGTGTGGGAATCCCACAAACGTGATTTGCAGTCCGAACCATCATTTCAGGTGGCTGAACATGAACCCTTCTCCAATGCCATTGACATCTGACTAAACTGGGATATACTCTACGTGGCCTTCCTCGGAACGATAGGTGAGGTTTGTTTTTGAAAGTCCTCCCTTCTGTCAATCTACTTTGCGCAAGTCCTGCTGATGTGATGAAATTCGTGTTGGAAATTGGCGCTCGGTCACTCATAGGCGTATCTCCCTCATGGGACAGCGATATCGTCATGGTTGCCCGAACGAACTTGGACTAATGCCCGCCGATACACCGGACAGCCCGTCAGCGCCCAACAGCGATTTCATCCGTCGTCTGCCGGCGGAAGTTGTCCAATGGCAAGTCGCCGGCCTGATTTCGGAGGAACAGGCTACCGCCATACTTGGCCGTTACGACTCCAACGGAGCGGCGACCGGCGACAGCGCGACCGGCAACCGTGTTGTCACCGCCATCGCCGTCATGGGCGCGTCGCTGATCGGCTTGGGCGTCATCGCGTTCATCGCCGCCAATTGGTCAGCCATCCCAGCGCTGGGGAAACTGGCGCTCATGGTGATAGGAACGCCGACCATCTACATCATCGGGTGGTTCGTGGGCTACCGGTTCGGCTACGCTCGTATCGGCGTCGCGATCACCCTGCTCGGCGCAATCGCCTTCGGCGCGTCCATCCACCTCATTGCGCAAACCTACCATGTTCCCGTAAATCATCCCAACCTTGTGCCGCTGTGGTTTCTTGGCGTCGTTCCGCTAGCGTACATCACCCGTTCGCGGGCGTTGTTGGGTCTGTCGCTCATCCTGTTCCTGGCTGCGATGGGGTTCCGCTCGCAAGAATGGATGCCGGATGTGGTCGCTGAAGAGATCGTACTGACGGTCCCGGCATTCCTCATGTTGGGAGCATTCCTTTTTGCGGCGGGGCGGGCGCAGGCGCGATTTGCGGATACGCGCCAATTCGCGCGACTCTGCGACATTTCCGGCCTCCTAGTGGTCGCTGCCGCAATCTACGTGATGAGTTTCAACTTCTTTTGGGGAGAGTTGGGAGGGTACGCCCTCTCTTTCGCAGAGCTGTCCACGGAATATTGGCTGACTGTAGGCGTCGCCGGGCTGGCCGCAACGGTCATGGTCGGCGTCGCCGGTTGGCGTGATGCGGGCCAACGATCCGGTCAGATATGGTGGGAGGCAGGCGCGCTCGCCTCGATGGGGCTGACCTCCGCCGCGATGTGGCTGGGCCTGGCGTTCGGGGGAGAATGGCTGTGGTGGGTGTTCAACCTCATGATGCTGGCAGGTGTGCTGGCGATGATCGCGGCCGGCTATCGTTGGAACCGGGCCTGGCTCATCAATCTTGCCGTAGCGATCTTTGCCGTTACGCTGTTCACCCGCTACTTTGAATTCGGGTTTGGCTTGCTGGGCCAGTCCGTCGCGTTCATCGTGGCCGGCGTCATCCTACTGGCCGGCGGCTTCGGAATGGAGTACCTGCGCAGGCGACTGGTGGGACGGGTGCGACGGGAGGGCGCTGAAGCATGAGCCGGCGGATGATGATACTGTTCTTTGTCGTGGTAGCGGCCCAGGTTGTCGGTCTTGTCGCGTTCGTCGGCGCGCGGCAGGTTGCGTTGACGCAGGGGCGAGAGGTCATCCTGCAAACGGTTCCCGTCGATCCGCGCTCACTGTTGCAGGGTGATTACGCTATTTTGGACTACGAAATCGCCCGGTTGCCTGAGAGGGAGAGGGACGCGCCCGAGGGCAGCGTGGTTTACGTGACACTCCGGGAGTGTGGCGAGGTCTGGTGCGCGGATCGGTATTCCACATGGGAACCCGAGCCGCCCGATGTCTTTATCCGTGGCCGCGTCACAGATCGGCGCCGGCTGGATTTTGCCATCGGTACGTTCTTCGTTCCCGAAGGCGCCGGCCGCATCGTCGAACGAGCGCGGGACGTAAAGGTGGTGGTGTCGCTGAACGCCTCCGGCAGCGCGGTCATCAAGCAGGTTCTCGTTGACGGCCGGCCCTTCGATCCTGAAACTCGCTAGGTCTGCCCGCGACGGGAGAAACAGGCTGGGCGGCGGCATTTAGCAGGGAAGAGCGGACCGGACTGTGTGGGGAGTTGGTGGCGACGGCGTACAACCTGGCGAGGATGTCTAGGTTAATAGCCGGGGAAACCAGAGTTCCCATCGGGGCGTAGCCTTCCCCGGGCGAGGTGTGCCTGTCAGACCTCGTTGACGGCGGATAAGACTGGGTTGGCGACCATCTGCGGTGAAAATCAATCCGCAGGAGGCGCGGCAGGAGGCGAGCGCTGTCTCTATGCCGACCTGTGGCCTGCTCTTCCGCAGCCTGTTAGGTATAAAGACCAGGTGCCAAAGGGATGCCTTGGATTTAATCTAAATCTCCCAGAAGGGGGTGACCCATAATTTCGGGCGCTACAGCCTTATCCACATCTCAAAGACGGTTCTGCTTACCGTCAACTCAGGCCCAAACCGCTTACGGTAGATTCCGCTATCTTCGAGATGTGGCTCAGCAGCCTATCGAAGCACCGGGGGCTCTCGATTCCTGTAGCGTGACACGTAGGGACTGTGGGAGGGCAGGAGAGCCACGGTGGAGCAGGGGCGACCCTGCCCCCTCCGGACCCTATTGTCCCATGGCGAATGTGATGGTCTGGCCATCGGAACTGGTGATGGTCAACTGGGAGCCGCTGATGGCAAACCCCTCCGCATCGACCAGCAGGTCAGTGTACAGAGACTCCTGCATGAACAGCTCGCGGCTGGGACAACCCGCCGCAGTCCAACTAAGATCTTCTATGGTGAAGGATGACCCCGAGGCGCTGTACCTCCCATCGTAGGAGTTGCATCCGGTCCAGCCGCTGATGCCGCTCCCCTCGGAAAACTCAACCTCCACGTTCCCGATGGTTGGGCTGCCCCCTACGGAAAGCAGCGTCCATGACGTACCCGCCAGGGGTCGCTCTTCCGAGGCGCAGGCGAGCGCCAGAAGCGCTGCGGCGCCGACAATTACCGGTAGCAACA
>DAOULF010000202.1:0-15823 GCA_034420555.1 Dehalococcoidia bacterium | reverse complement strand
TCACCCTCACCCTAGCCCTCTCCCAGAGGGAGCTGAGAGGGGTAGGCATTGAAGTTGGATTGGCGGAGTCACCCCCATCCTAACCTTCCCCCGTCAAGGGGGAAGGGACTTTTACCTACCCTCGTGAGCCCAGAGGGAGAGGAGACTTTCGCGCGGTTGGTTTACATGTATTCATACCCCTGTAAGCCCATCGAGGGAGAGGGGACTTGCAATCGTCCTTGAGATACACCGAATTTGACAACCCCAAATATATCGTCTTATAGTCTGTTCTATGCTTAAATGAAAACTTGTGCGGGACTATTTGGTTTGCGTGGAAACAGGCTTGCACAAGGACCGGAATCCACCGGATATAAGTCCAGGTTCGCGAGGTATGCAGGAATGATTAAGGCAGGCGCTAGGTACGTTACACCAGCCGGAGCTGAACTGATCGTTACCAAGGGGGGTGACGGCGTATTGTCGGATGGTGAGATTGGCTTGCAGGAAAAGGGAGCCGGGGCGGGTTTCGACGATGGGTACGCTCCGGGCGACGATGTCCAGACGATCAACCTTGGCAGACGCTACCAATCTGAGGACGGCTCAGTGACGGTTCTCGTTACCAAGGCGGGACCCTGCGACCTCCGGTACAACGGCGAGACGATGGAAGTCCAGCAACCCAGGAAGCTGCCTTCCTCGGACTAAATCTCCGCAGCAAGTTCAGACGGGACTCAGCGTGAGCCCTCCAAGGGTCGCGGCCTCGTGTTGCTCGTCGGCGTGGTAGGAGCTTCTGACCAGCGGCCCTGAAGCGACGTGATGGAAGCCCAGCGCCTCGCCCTCCTGTCGCAACTCGTCGAATTCTGTGGGCGTGTACCACTTGGCAATAGGGGCGTGCTTCTGCGACGGCCTGAGGTACTGGCCTATGGTCAGCAGGTCGCAGTCCACCGAGCGCAGGTCCTGCATGGTCTCGACGATCTCGTCCCAGGTTTCGCCCAGGCCGACCATCATTCCCGACTTGGTAACCGCGCCGGGAGACATCTCCTTGACGCGCCTCAGGAGTTCGAGCGACTGATCGTACTCTCCCTGTGGCCGGACCCGCTTGAAGACCCTCCGCACGGTCTCTATGTTGTGATTCAGGGTGTCCGGTCCGGCATCTATCGTGGACGCGAGCGCGTCCCAGTTGCCCTGGTAGTCGGGGATCAGCAATTCCACCTTACAGTCCGGAACTCTACTGTGTATTTGCGTGACACACTGCGCGAAGATGAAGGCTCCGCCGTCCGGCAGATCATCCCTGTTGACCGAGGTTATGACCACGTATTTCAGTCCCAGCCGTTCGACCGTCTCGGCGAGCCGGATGGGTTCCTGGAGGTCGAGTCCCTGGGGTACGCCCGTGGTGACGGCGCAGTATGCGCAGGCGCGCGTGCAGATGTCGCCGAGTATCATGAAGGTGGCGGTGCCGCGCTCCCAGCAGTCGCCGATATTGGGGCATTGCGCTTCCTCACAGACTGTATGGAGCTCTTCGGACTTGAACTGCTCGCGAAGGCTCATATAGTTCGGCCCGCCGGGCATCGGCACTTTGAACCATTCAGGAAGACGGCGCGTTACTGTCATCTGTACCCCCTTGATCGCTGCCTAGATAATAGCAGATATGGAGCGGCGTTTCTCACGCGGCGGGAGCCAGTACGCGCCAGTATGCTATATTTGTCTGTCTGAAGACGGTTGCTGAGTTAGTGCAAAAAGGATGGCGGTCAAAGTAGAGTTGGCGCGGAGAAGAAAGAAACGCATACGCTTCGAAGATTTGCCCGCGGAGTTCGCCGAACTCGAACTCGGGGACCTGACGGAACTTGGGGATACTGCCGCGGAGTTTGAGGGCGGATCCATCAACGTAGCGGGGGGAATCCCAGGCGAGCGGGCGCTGGTCAGGATTTATCGTTATCGGAGACGGCGCAAGGATGTCGTATCGGGAATCGTGTCCAGGGTCCTCGACCCGTCCCCGAATCGTGTAACGCCGAAGTGCGGATACTGTGGCCCTTGTTCGGGCTGCCAGTGGCAGCATATAGCCTATCCGGCTCAACTCGAGCTCAAGCGCGAGACGGTCGAGGGATGTCTCAACCGTTACGGCTCACTTGGCGACGCGAAGGTACTGCCGACGCTGCCGGCTCCCAGTGAATACTACTATCGCAACCACGCCCGGTTTACGGTTCGCATGGGAGGCCAGCTGGGTTTCTCGAACCGGATTACGCGCAGGTTCATTAGAATTGAGCACTGTATGTTGATGGACCCGGTTATAAATGGCGCGCTGACGGAATTTCAGGACAAGTCAGGTGAGACCACCAATATGTCTCTGCGTGTGGGGTCGAACACGGGCGACCTGCTGGCGCAGCCTACCTTCCAGAATCCTGACATCTCCATTCCGTCCGGTCAGACTCACTACACCGAGAGGATGATGGCGCGCGACCTCCGGGTCGCCTCACCTTCGTTCTTCCAGGTGAACACAGCGCAGGCCGAGAATCTGGTTCGTCTGACGCGCGACGGATTGGAGCTTGCGGAGGGCGACGTCCTGGTGGACGCATACGCGGGCGTCGGGGTTTTTGCGATCTTGCTGTCGCCTTATGTGGGGCGGGCCATCGCCATAGAGGAATCGGCGTCGGCTGTGCAGGATGGCAAGCTGAATGCCGAGGGTCTGAACAACGTCGAGTTTGTTCAACTCAAGACTGAGGAGGCGTTGGCAGACCTGGAGGAGATTTGCGATCTGGACGAGACGCCGAGCGCGGTTATCCTGGATCCTCCGAGAACCGGCTGTCACCCGCAGGCAATCGAGTCTCTGCTGAAGCTGAGGCCGGAGAAGGTCGCGTATGTATCCTGCGACCCGCCGTCGCTGGCGCGCGATCTCGATATCCTCGTAAGAGGCGGGTATGAAATAAACAGTGTCCAGCCCGTTGATATGTTCCCACAGACGTATCATGTGGAGTCGGTTACTATTCTGGAGTTGAAATCATAGTAGAGACGGATCGTCGTCCGTTTCTCGGAGCGAGCGAAACTTGTCAGACTCCAACCGAATTTCACTGCTGTCTTCCTCGCCGAGACGGAGGGAGCTTATCAAGTCTCTTATGAATCCCGTGTCAATCTCAGGCTCGCGTGGAGAAGAACCGAGGCCGGAGGCGGGCGAAAGCCCGGAGAAGTATGTCATACGCTCGGCGATTGCCAAGCTCGGTGAGAGGAATTGGCGCAGAGACGACGGCTGGCTGGTGAGCGCGGACACTGTTGTCGCGCTGGATGGGGAGATTTTCGGGAAGCCGAACTCGGATGAAGAGGCGCGGGATATGCTCACGCGGCTCAGGGACCGCCGGCACCAGGTGGTCACAGGGATCGCGGTGGCGGACGCCGGTTCAGGACGACTGCGCTGCGAAGTGGAAACTTCGGACATATACACCCGGAACTACTCTGACGAGGACATCGAAGGCTACATAGCGAGACGGGAGCCGTTCGACAAGGCGGGCGCCTATGCGGTGCAGGACGATGAGTTCAATCCGGTGATAAGGGTTGAGGGATGCTACCTGAATGTCGTCGGCCTGCCGATGTGCCTGCTGGTGGCCGCTCTTGACGCTTTGGGGGCCAGACCCAAATTGCGGCCTCTCAATCAAATCCCTTACTATGACAGGTGTAGCGACTGCCGTTTGCGAGCCGTATCGGAGAGTGAACCATGAGTTTCCTGGGCATGGGGCCTCTGGAAATCGTAATAATCCTGCTTATCGCCTTTATCGTGCTTGGCCCGGAACGCATGATGGACGCGGCGCGTTTCCTCGGTCGGATGGTAGGAGAGGGACGCAAACTGGCGTCTGAGATGCCGCGCGTGGTCGTGGAGGACGACGACATCAAGGTCGTCAACGCGGGCGAGACAATCAGCATGACTCGCGGCGTGGATAGGAAGCCCGCTGAGACGGTCAGTGATGACTCTCGAACCGAGGACAAGGTGGAAGCGGACGGCCCCGTGGCGTTTACGCCTGCGTCCGATGCAGCCTCGGAGGACTCTGATTCGGACCAGTCGCCGGAGCGCGGTCAGACCCCATGAGTGACGAGCCGCTTCCCCTCAAGTCCCATCTGCTCGAGCTTCGTCGCAGGTTGATGTACTCGGCGATCTCAGTGGCGGCAACCACTGCCATAGCTTTCGTCTTCCACAGACAGATACTCAAGTTCCTGATGGGACCGGCCAGGCAGTTCGAGGAAATCCCTGCCGGCGGACCTGTATATACCACGCTGACAGAGTTCATCAGTATCGCGTTCAAGACGTCACTGCTCGTGGGGTTGTTCGCATCGCTTCCATTCGTTCTGTACCAGGTCGTGAGGTTCGCCGCGCCGGGTCTGAGCAGGACGGAGCGGAGATACCTCTACATCCTGATGCCCGCAACGCTGTTGGCGTTCCTGGCGGGCGCGGCTTTCGGCTACTATGTCATGTTCCCCCCGATGATCAGATTCTTACTGAATTTTGCGGGTGACATAGCTGTCCCCATGATCAGGATAGGCGACTACATCAACCTGATCCTGACGCTCACATTCTGGCTGGGGATCATATTCGAGATGCCGGTGGTGATCTTCTTCCTGGCGAAGATAGGCTTGGTGTCTCCCGGCTTCCTGGGAAGGCAGCGCAGGTACGCTGTCGTGGTCGCGTTCATACTGGGGGCGATAATAACCCCGACTTTCGACCCCATCAACCAGAGCCTGGTCGCTATACCGATTATCGTGCTGTACGAATTAAGCATCTGGTTGGCAAAGCTGGCGGCGCGGGGTCGCAGGGCGCGGGCAGTGGGCGCGGAACAGCCCAGCCAATAAAAAGGACCGCCTTTGCATTCGTTCGGATCATGGCTTGAGCTAGGTGGTAGTCTTCCGCTCCTTGTTATCCTTAGACGCCGAGACTTGTTCCTGTGTGTCGTCGTCCATAGAGGATTTTCGGAACTCGCGGATTGACTTGCCCAAAGCCCCGCCTATGTCGCTGAGCTTGCCCACTCCGAAGATCAGCATGACTATAACCAGGACAATTACCAGTTCCAATGGCCCAATGCCGAAAGGCATCTCTGAACTCCTTACGCTAGCGGCTTTCATACATCATAGCGATGGCTCACAGCGCGGTCAACGCTCGTTGGCCATCGGTCTTTTACTGACTATTGGATGTAAGTCCGCTCACACCGGATTCTGAGAAGGCGCGGACCCAGGTCTTTAGTTGGCGAATTCGTCCTCTCCCTTAATCAATGTGTCGGGATAGAACGCTCGCCATGCGAACCAGAAGTGGTTGGCGTGAATGATTGGCGATAGAACGCTGCCTGCCAGCGGGCCGCCGGTGGCCTCGCCGAAGATGTTCCACTCCGAGCCGGTCTGTTCGTCCACTATGGAGCCGTCCTTCGCCTTGAATGTCAGCCTGCGCCCATCCAGGTTGGGATCATAGACGCCAGTTGAACCCACGACCGGGCTTTCCGAGGCGAACACGCCCAGGAATGCGGACACTGTATCGGGAGCGTAGAAGATCACGATGTCCGTACCGGCGACGCTATCGTTGATTACGGGCATGGGCCCGAAAAGCGTAAACGGATACGCCACTGCGGTATCGCCTATATTCAAGCCCACGACTCTTTCCACCGGAGGCAGCCTATCGTCCAGTTCTCCCCTGAACATGAACGGACGGTCCTTTTTCGAGTCGTAGCCGGCGTAGGGAGGACGGTCGTAGTCGCGCGGATATCCCGTGTCCCTGGACAGAACACTGCCGTTGGGGAAAGAATCTCGGAAATCCCGCCAGGATGTGAGGGTCGCGGGCAGAAAGTCGAGCCGCGTTCCGGTGTACTCGCCCACGATGCCTTCCCCCGTGATCTGCTGCCACCATGACTCGGTTTGCCTGTCCCACATAACCATATCACTGTGGCGTAAATAGCCGGTCGTCCCGAAGTCCAGTACTCTCTTATCGTCCCCCACACGGCGGTCGAACACTATCGCGCTGTTGCACAGTGGGCAGTAGGTGACCGTTATGGGCGCACCGCCCAACTCGTCATTCACTATCTCGTGCCAGATCAGCACTGCCAGGGGGTAGGCGCGCGCCTCGCCGCCCAGTTCCACGCTCAGAACCGGTTCATGATCGTTTATGTAGGACGATGCTTCAGATACCGACTCGAAGATGGGTTCATCTATGGGTGGTATGCCGTCTCTGGGCGGCCCGCCACGCTTTATTTCCGAGTATGGAACCGCGTACCTGGTGAAGTCAGTTTTCCATCCCACGTAGCGTAACTCTATCGTAGCGTCTTCCCACGTCACACTTAACTTCAACTGGGTCAGCGCGTCGGGTGTGGGCGTCGGACTGGGCCGAATCGGAGTCGGCGACTCAGTTGGACTTGGGGCAACAGCCAATGCGGGAGCAACACTGACTTTGGGCGACGCATTGGCATCTGTCGGCTCGGGCGTGGGTGTCTGGGATGGTTCGGGTGTCGGACGACCGGAGGCCGTCGTCACTTGCTCCGGCGATTGGATTTCCATCTCCCCACACGCTACTGTCGCCAGCGCCATAATCAGTAAGGCAGCGAGCGGAGAAATGCACGCCTGATGCGCCTTCGACTTGAGACCATTCGAGGAAACCATATACATAGTAACGTAGCCCCAGTCTAATACTATTCCCGAATAGCCGAAAGACCGTGCCGGATACGCAGGAACTTTCGGCTATCAGTATTCTGTTTTCAGATGTCAGGGGTCGTCTTCGGAGGGGTTGGCGTATCCCAGCAGCTCGGCGCGCATCCTGAGACCGCGCAGGGCGTGTTCCTTGATCCGTTCGCTTTCTTCTTCGGTGAACGTGGGGAATTCGATGCCGAAGTAGGGACATTCGTCGTTCTCGGGACAGGGGATGTCTCTGTCCTCAGCCTCGGCTATGGCGCAGGGACATTCGTCCAGGGGGTCGTCGCTGTCCACTATGTCCAGGATGTCCTGTGGCAGAAGCTGTCTGAGAGGACTCTGCTCCTCGTAGGCTTCGACCGCCTCGGAGAGGTATTCCGAGACAGTGGGAGTCAGAGGTATAGCGGGATGAGGCTCAGAGGCGTTGTGTGAACTGTGGTCTGTTGGATTGGGCTGATGGGTTGTGATTTGGGAGTCAGCCGGGGATGGTTCGGGCCAAGCTGAGACTGGGCCGAAGCCGCGCAGAAGCAGTTCTTTGCCAGCGGCTATGCGATGGTGAGGCTTGAAGTCTTCGTCGTTTCTGAGGCCGTCCATCACTTCGGAGTACATCTTGATGACGGATCTGCCGTCCTGGGTGAGTTCTCTGGCATACTGGGCGAGTTCTTCGCGGGCTTGCAGAATCTCTGGGGAGACTTCGTTGAGGTCCGTGGACGGCTGCCTGGTCTTGCGTCGCTTTGGGGGCGAGGCGTTGGCGTCTATGTAGTCCTGGAACTGGGTGAGTCCTATCTTGACGAGTTGTTTGGCCGAGTCCATGCGGTGGTTGGGCTGGAAGCCCTCATGGTTGAGTTCGCCTTCGACGACCTGCCTGAAGAAGCGGACGATTTTTCGTCCGCCGTCGGTTTCTTCGAGGACTATCTGTGCGAGTCGCTCTTGTGGCGATAGGTTGTCGGTGGGAGTGGTCAATTTTCAATTAGCAATTATGAATTTTGGAGTTGTGCGTATATATGTTCTTAGATAGTAGTGTACAGATGTTCGGAGGGTTTGTAAAGGGGGATTTTGTCAACCTAGTTGCAGATTATTCAGAGGGGCGGGGAGATGTGAGGCAACCTGACAAGATCAAGTCCGGCGAAGGTTCTCGTCTGTCCAGGAAGCATCGAGTATCATGATTCTGGACGGAAAAGCCAGCCGCGAGTATTTGCACACTCACGCAGTTGCTTGGCTTTTGTCGTCGTTTGTCTCTTGGTGAGCCCGCCGAATTCAATCAGGGTATGTTCAGGGAAGTCAGTGGGGTCCGGGAACACGGAAAGCTCAATAGCCTGACATTCTGCAACTGAAATTGACATCACGCCACCCGACTTAAACCCCAGCGCTCCAGTAAAATGCTCCCATGCCGCCGACGCGCTAATCATATCGCCGTCATACACCGAAAGTCGGTTATTGTCTTTTGGAGTCGGGGTAAACGCTTGAGATGTGGTTTCGCCGTCCCTGATGAAATTAGGATGTACCTGCCTATGAAGCAAGGTATCCTGGTTCATTCCGCGCTCTCCGTCAAGCGCTGAAGCATAGCGCTAAGCCGGTCCCATTCTTCGCTACCCTCTAAGTTCAACAATCGTTCTTCATCTTTACCCGTCCGCAAATTCAGGTTATGCCAGTAGCCCGAGCGGTCGGAGAGATTCACTTCAAGGCTGGCGTCGTTTGAGCCGATTGACCATTCCAACTGGACGCCGCCTTCAAAGGTTGGATAGATTCGTGGAAGCGGCAGGAGATTGAGATATTCATTGGACAGCCTGGCTTCAAGCCAGTCCAGTCCTTTGTGGCTTGGAGCGAATCCGTCACCGTCGTGCCAACCATCTTTCAGATTGCGGAGGTCGCCCAACTGCGCGGTCATATCTTTCCTGTCTCTCTGGAGATATGTGGTAGTAGCCACGTATCCACTCCTTAAGCTGTTGGCCGAGGCGAAACGTGTGGCTCCGCATGAGAAATTGGTAGGGGCGTCCACATCGGACGCCCCTACTGGTTGGGCTAGAGACCGAGTTCGGATTCGGTTTTGCCTATGGCGTCGTCGAGGCGGGAGACTAGTTGGTCAACTTCGTCGCGGGTGATGCAGAGCGGTGGGGATATGGGGATTACGTCCTGGCCACGCCCCAATATGCGGTTCTGGTTGAAGTGGTGGGTGAGCTTGTCGCTCAGTCCGGCTTCCTTGGGGAACTTCTCCTTGGTGTCGCGGTCCTTGACTATCTCGACGGCGGCGAGCAGGCCCATGCCGCCGCGAACGTGGCCGACGATGCTGTGTTCGTAGAGGGTCTGGAGGCGTTCGTAGAGGTAGTCTCCCATCTCGGCGGAGTTCTGCACCATACCCTCGCCCTCCATGATGTCGAGGTTGGCGAGCCCGGCGGCGCAGGAGGCGGGGTTTCCTCCGAAGGTTATCAGGTGGCGGAAGGTAGAATCTTCGTCGCCGATGAAGGCGTCCGCGATTTCCTTGCGCGCTATGGCCGCGCCTATGGGCAGGTAGCCGCTGGTGAGAGCCTTGGCCACGGTGGTTATGTCGGGCTGTACGTTCCAGTGTTCAGTGGCGAACATCTTGCCGGTGCGCCCGAAGCCGGTGATTACCTCGTCGCAGATCAGTATCACGCCATGCTTATCGCAGATCTCCCGAATGGTGGGCCAGTAGTCGGGGTGCGGCACATGTACGCCCGCGGCCACCGAGATGGGTTCCCCAATGAAGGCAGCGACAGTCTCCGGACCTTCATGTTCGATTGCGCGGTCTATCTCCATGGCGGATTCGAGTGTGCCGTTGCCCCGGTAAGAGTCGTACTGCGCGACATGCACGTTGCCGGGCATTAGGGGGCCTATCTGGGCGACAGCGCCGCCGGACTGTCCGAGGGACATACAGGCGTGAGTGGCGCCGTGGTAAGAGCCTTTTCTGCTGAGGACTTTCCAACGGCCCGCCTCTCCGTTGTTGTTATGGTACTGCTTGGCCATCTTGAGGGCGGTTTCGACAGCTTCGGATCCGCCGCTGACGAAATAGATCCTGGAGTCCTTGTCCGGCGCGAGACCAGCGACCCTGGCGGCCAACTGGGCAGTGACGGGGGTAACTGTGCCTCCGGGAGAGTAGCTTATGCCCTGCATCTGCTCATATACGGCGTCGGCTATCTCTTTTCTGCCGTGTCCGATGTTCTTGAGGAACATACCGGATATGAGGTCGAACCAGGGTTCGCCTGCGGCGTCGTTGACCCACACGCCCTGCGCGTCGGTCACGACCTTGAGGCCGGTGTCCTCGGAAACATTGCCCGCCTGCCGGGCATGGGGCCAGAAGTGTTCGGCGGCCTGTTGTTTTACTTCTTCAAGCTGCTCTCCGGTTAGTGTAGTAACCATCGCTTGCGTACCTCCGTGTACGATCAGTATGCGGTGTTAGTCATGTCCTGCCAGTTTACAGTTATTGGGCGCGGATGTCATTTCTCAAGAATCAGCGAAAAATTCTGTCCAGGGCGACGGAGAAGCCTTCGAGGGTGGGCGATGTCAGAGTGTCTTCTATGCCGTAGTCCCCAACGACCTCGTATTTGCCGTCTTTGAGCAGCATGACGGTTACGGTCTGAGCGTCGGGGTCGGCCAGCCAGTATTCTTTGACGCCGTGACGGGCGTAGAGGTCGAGCTTGACGGTCCTGTCCCTTCTGCCCGTCGAGGGGGACAGGATCTCTACGAGCAGGTCGGGCGCGCCCTGTATATTAGCGGGGGTGATGATGGACTCGCGCTCCCTGGAGACGAAGATGATGTCGGGCTGGACGATGTTGATGCCTTCGGGGTCGGTAAGGACGACCTCAAAGGGAGCGTGGAATACCCATCCCAGATTTTCTAGTTCTACGAAGTTACCGAGCGACAATATGAATCCCATGCTGGCGCTCTGGTGGGGGGTGTTGGGCGCGGAAACCAAGATGAATTCTCCGTTGATTAGCTCATAACGGTCTTCGCCCGGGATGTCCAAGTAGTCCTGATATGTGGGCCAGGGCCTTGTGCGTGTGGTCACCATGTTGGCGCTCCTGTATCACTATGGGCTCAATGGAGAGGATTATCTGGGAAGCCTCTTTAGCTGGTCAACTATGTCCAGTCCTACTCTTTCGCTCCAGGCGGCGAGCAACTGGTTGGTTATGGGTCCGGGAACATCGTCTCCTATCAGCCTGTTGTCAACACGGCCTACGGGCAGTATGCAGTACGGCGTGCTGCAGAAGAACGCCTCGTCCGCTGTGTAAACGTCGTATGGCTGTATATCGTCTTCGACGGCAGGGATGCCGAGCGTGTCCGCTATCTCCATGATGGTCGTTCTTGAGACGCCCTGGAGCACGCTGCTGTCTCTGGAGGTCCTGAGAGTCCCATCGGTTACTACGAAGAAATTTGCGCCCGTTCCTTCGCTGAGATGGCCGTCGCTATCGAGCAGGACTGGCATGGCGTCGGGGTCAACGTCGGCGGCCTCCAACTCGGCGAGGACGAAGTTGAGGCGGCTGTAATGCTTGACCTTGGGATCCAGGCTCTCAGAGGAATAGCTGCGAGTCCTGGGGATGACGGCGTGTGCCCCGACGTCGTATGCGGGCGCCCACCTGGGCGAGCCGAGTGGGTCTATCCAGATGGAGACGTTGGGGCCGCCGTCGCCGCGCCTGCCCACTCCGCCGGTCACTATCTGGGTAATCATGTAGTCGTCGTTGAGACTCCGGCGGAGGTCTTCATTATGCTCTACTACTTCCAGTGTGAGGTGTTCCATCCGGTCGAGGGACATTCCGGGGTCAATGCGCACATACTTGAGGGAGCGGTAAAGCCTCAAGAGATGTTCTCTCAGCCTGAATACCTTCCCGTCGAAGGTCCTGGAGGTGTCGAACACCACGTCGCCCAGCCGGAAGCCGCGGTCGGTCATGCCGATCTGGGCCTTGTCCCTATCAACGTATTCGCCGTTCAGCCAGATTTGGTATTCCATCGTTGGCCTCCGTGTCTCGTTGTCGGTTACATGAAGATGCTGTCCAGTCTTACGGAGAAGCCTTCCAGCGTAGGCGAGGTAAGGATGTCTTCCATGCCGTACTCTCCGACCGTCTCGAATTTACCGTCCTTAAGCGACATTACAACCACTGTCCGGTCTTCGGGGTCTGCGAGCCAGTACTCCCCGACACCGTGACGGGCGTAGAGGTCGCGCTTGGCGGTTCTGTCCCGCCTTCCGGTGGATGGGGAGAGGATTTCGACGATCAGGTCGGGCGCGCCCTGTATGTTGGCGGGCGTGATGATATGTTCGCGCTCTTTGGACACGAAGATGATGTCGGGCTGGATGATGTTGATGCCTTCGGGATCGGTGAGCGCCACTTCAAATGGGGCGTGGAATACCCAGCCCAATTCTCTACTCTCTACAAAGGGATCCATGCGCGACACTAACTTCACACTGGCTGTCTGATGTGCACGATTAGGCGCGGAAACCAAGATGAATTCTCCATTGATCAGTTCGTAGCGGTCGTCGCCGGGGATATTCAGGTAGTCTTCGTATGTGGGCCAGCATCTTGTTCTCGTGGTTACCATGTTGGCGCTCCTGTATGGATTGGAGTCACAGACTGGTGGGCGCTATGGGCGGACGGCGCGCTTGGGTCGCTGGGCCAGCTTGTGCAGCATCGGCTGGGCGAGCTTCACGAAGCGGCACGCGAGTTGGCGCGTTTCGCGCGGGTCTATCAGGTCCACGACGTCGCCCTTGTAGGCCGCCCTGAACGGTGAACGGAACTTGAGTAGCCGGTTCTCTATCATCTCGCGGTGAGCGTCGGGGTCCGGCGCGTTCTCGATTTCGCGCCGGTAGGCCGCCGCGACGCCGCCCTCGATGGGGATGCCGCCCCACTCTCCGGCGGGCCAGCCGAAGCGCAGGTTTAGACCGTTGGGATGGCCGAGGCTGTGAGGCGCGTCCGCCGCGACGCCGTATGCCTTGCGGACGTTGAACTCGATCTTCGGCACGTCCGCCTCCGCGCTGGCGATCAGGGCGCGGACGCCTCGGCGCATCGTGGCCTTGCGCTCGGCGTGGGAGCCAAGCATGAAACCCGGCATATCCAGGAATATCACGACTGGCAGGTTGAAGGCGTCGCAGAGGTCAACGAAGTGCGCGTACTTCTCGGCGGCCCAGCCGTCCATCGCGCCGGCGAGCGAGCGCGGGTCGCTTCCTATTACCCCCACGCTGTATCCGTCCAGACGAGCGAAGCCGGTTATGACCGCGCCTCCCCAGTGCCGTCGCATCTCAAAGAACTCGCCGTTATCCACTACGAGCCGGATGAGCTTTCGCGGGTCGTAGGAACGCTTGCGGTTGGCAGGGATGATGTTCAGCAACTCCTCCGGTCTGCGGTCGGGCGGGTCACCCGTCTCGACGCGTGCGGCGACGTCGCTGGTAGTATTGGGCAGGTACGAGATGAACGTCTTGATCTGCTGGAAGGCGTCCTCTTCGGACTCCGCTTCGTTGTCCACCTGTCCGCTGTCGTGGACGTGCATCTGGTAGCCGCCGAGCTCCTCTTTGTCCATCATTTCGCCTATCGCTCGACGCACGACGGGCGGACCGGACGGGAATATCTGCGATTGTCCCTTGATCATCACGGTGAAGTGGGACATGAGAGCGAACGCGGCGGGCGCGCCCGCGACCGATCCCATTATCCCGGCGGCGACTGGAACGCGACGCAGAAGCTCGACGTTGCGCCACCATAGATCACCTCCGGGTAGGCCCATGTGCCCGGAGGCTTCATCCGACTTGGAGCTATGGCCGACACCCTCCACGAGCTGGACGTAGGGTATGCCGTACTGGATGGCGAGGGGTTGTGTGAACTGGCGCGCGCCCTTGTGTACGTTGTGCGGACTGCCGCCTGAAATCGTGAAGTCGTCGCCGCCTATGGCGACCGGACGACCGTCTATCTCGGCCAATCCCATGACGTAGGCGCCCGGAGTGAATCCGCGGATGTTGCCGTCGGCGTCGAACTCAGCCGCCCCGACCATCGGGCCCGCTTCCATGAAGCTACCCGGGTCAACCATCTTCTCTATCCGCTCGCGGACTGTGTAGCGTCCGCCGTCGTGCTGACGCTTGACGCGCTCCGGGCCGCCAAGTTCTTTGGCCAGGCTTCGGACATAGTGAATATCGTCAATCGCCTTCTCCCAGTTGTCGCCGGGCTTCCAGTTCTTGCGGTTCATATCTACGGGCATATCCGCCTCCGTTGAGTTGATTCAGCTTCGCAGGTTGAGTTTACAATGAATGGGACTGGATATGAAGCCACCAGTACACGGGCATTTGCCATTACAGTCATTGAAGCTAGGGCTCACACCAGCGGGGGCCTCAAGTTCTGTGTTCGTTGACACTACGCATCGGCGCGAATACACTCCGAACCAACCCGGTCAGGAGTGAATGATGATTTCGACCGACACGATGCTCTATGAAACGCGCAACAATATCGCATACATCACGCTGAACAGGCCTGAATCGCTGAACGCTATCAGCCGCGAATTGGGAAGGGGACTGCGCGAGGCCCTGGATCTGTTCAACGACGACCCGGACCTGTACGTGGCGATCCTCATAGGCAGCGGAGGCCGGGCTTTTTCGGCGGGTATGGATCTGAAGGAACGCGCCGCGCTGGACGCCGAGGGGGACAGGCCGGAAAGCCCGATACGCAGGCCGCTTGTGAGCTCCTACGCCGACAGAGGCGTGTTCAAGCCGGTAATCGCGGCGATAGACGGTTACTGTGTTGCGGGCGGACTGGAGATGTCGCTGTGCTGCGACATACGGGTCGCCACGCGGCAGTCCCAGTTCGGCCTGCCTGAGGCGCGCTGGAGCATCTTCCCCGGACACGCGGTACACAACCTGTCGCGCATGATACCGCTGGGGGAGGCGCTGAACATGATGCTCACCGGGACCCGTATAGATTCCCAGCGCGCGTATGACATAGGTCTGATCCAGCATCTGGTCGAGGATAGAGACGAACTGCTGCGAAAGTGCGACGAAATTGCCGAGGAGATCAAGCTGTGCGCCCCGCTCGCCGTGCAGGGGATAAAGCGCATCGTCTATGGCGGCAAGGATGTGCCGGTGGAGCACTCGGTACGGCTTGGCGCGCCCATCATGGAGCGGGTGCAGGCGACCGAGGACGCAATCGAAGGGCCGAAGGCGTTCTCTGAGAAACGTCGGCCTGTGTGGAAGTCGGGGTAGCCAGCATCATGGTTTATTGGATTTCAGAATTCTCAGGGTACGGAGGGTTGAAATGGCACTGCTAGAGGGAAGCGCGCTCGTAACGAAGTCTATTGCGAACGAGGGGATAACGACGCTGTTCGGACTCGCGGGCGGCCCCATCGTCGAAGTGATGGGCTACGGGCCGCAATACGGTGTGAGGCCGATTGGAGTGAGGCACGAGCAGGCTGCCACGTTCGCTGCCACAGCGTATGGATACGTCAGGAACGAGGTTGGAGTCGCGGTGCTGGCAGCCGGGCCGGGCGTGACCAACGGCGTTACCGGCGCTCACGTCGCGTTCGACAACTGTATGCCCCTGGTGATAATCGGAGGCTCCGGGCCGCAGACAGGACGCTACTCCGGTACATTCCAGGAGACGGACAACGTGCCAATGTTCCGTGAAATCACCAAGATGGCGGTGCAGGTGGACAGCGCATCCCGCATCCCTGAATATATGGCCATGGCATTCAGAAAGGCGAAGACCGGACGACCGGGGCCCGTTTATCTCGATCTCCCGTCCGACGTGCTCCAGGAGATGGTCGAGGAGGACTCCGTCCACTGGCCTACGGACTACTACACCGACGCGCCGCCACAGGGAAACCCGGAGCAGATCGCCCGCGCCGCCGACCTGCTGCTGAACGCGGAGCGGCCAGCGATGATAGTAGGCAAGGGAGTGCGCTGGTCGGAGCCGACACAGCAACTCACTGGGTTGGTCGAGACGCTGGGAATGCCCTACCTGCCCTCACCGATGGGGCGCGGATTCATCCCGGACGATCACCCGATGAACTTCAATGCCGCTCGCAGCACACTGATGCAGGGCGCGGACGTAATCCTGGTCGTCGGAGCGCGCCTTAACTGGATGTTCGACTTCGGACGCAGGTTTGCTCCGGACGCCAAGATAATCCACGTTGACATCGAACCGGAGGAAATAGGACTGAATCGCAAGGTGGACGTTGGAATCGTGGGCGACGCGGGCCAGGCGCTCGGCCAGATATTGGC
>DAOULF010000201.1:0-10369 GCA_034420555.1 Dehalococcoidia bacterium | reverse complement strand
GCAGTTGAAAGTTGTCGCGGATGGCGCGGCGGCGGGCCACAAGTCCGCTGACGTCCACCTCGACGAGCGTCCACGCCTGCGGAATCTGGGACGCGCTCCTGACCATGTTCTCGGCAATCATGCGGCGCACGGGGCTGAGGGTTACGCGCTCGTCATCCTGGGCGATTGGGGCGGGCTGAAGGGTTGGGTCCGGGACAGGTTCGATGGGCTGAGTCGGTTCGGATTGGGTTTCGAGGAAACTGCGGACATCCTTGAGCGTCACGCGCCCGTTGAGGCCGGTGCCCTGGATTCGGTCGAGGTCAACGTCGCGTTCGTCGGCGAGCCGGAGGACGGCGGGAGAGTAGCGTCTGCGGGCGCGTCGGGGCGCGGGGGATTCGGCAGGCTTGTCGGCAGAGATCGGGCCGCCGGAGCCGGTGGGACCTACGGGGGCGACATCTTTGAGCAGTGTGCCTATTCTGTCGGTGGGTGGCTCGGCTGCAACTTCGGCGCGGGTTGGCGGAGTCGCAGGGGCTGGTTCGCCGCCTTCGGCGTCCATTTCGGCTATGGGGGTACCCATCGGGATGGTCGCGCCCTCCTCGACCAGGATCGCGGTGAGAGTGCCGGTGACCGGGGACGGCATTTCCATATTGACCTTGTCGGTAACGACTTCGACGAGCGGGTCGTATCGCTCAACGCGGTCGCCGATGGACTTGAGCCACTTTCCAATGACGCCTTCGGTTACTGATTCTCCGACATGGGGGAGTTCGATGATCATGGGTTAATACTCGGCGAGCTTTCTTATGGCGGCGGCTATCTTGGTTGAGTCGAGCATGAACTCGGCCTCGAGGGTGGGGGCGAAGGGCATGGCAGGGACTTCGGGGCCGGCGAGGCGGGTCACGGGGCCGTCGAGGTACTCGAACGCCTCCTCGCTGACGACTCCCGCAACTTCGGCGCAGATGCCCCCGGCCTTGGTGTCTTCGTGGACTATGAGAGCCTTGCCGGTCTTGCGAACGGAGTCGAGGATGGTGCGGGAGTCTATGGGCCTGACGGTTCTCAGGTCAACGACCTCCGCGCTTATGCCCTCGGACTGGAGTTCGCGGGCGGCCTCGATACAGTGGTGCACCATGAGGCCGTAGGTGATAACACTCACGTCTTCGCCCTCTATCTTGACGTCGGCCTCACCGATAGGGACAGTGTAATCGCCTTCGGGGACCTCGCCTCGCACAAGGCGGTATGTGCGCTTGTGTTCGAGGAAGACGACCGGATCGTCGTCTCGGATGGCGGACTTGAGTAGTCCCTTGGCATCGTAGGGCGTGGCGGGGGTAACGACCTTGAGGCCGGGCGTATGGGCGAAGAAGGCTTCGACGCTCTGGGAGTGGTATAGCGCGCCTCGCACTCCACCTCCCTGTGGAGCGCGAAGCACCATGGGTACGTTCACCTTGCCGTTCGTGCCGTAGCGGATGCGGGCGGCCTCTCCGACGATCTGGTTGATGGTGGGCCAGATGAAGTCGGCGAACTCGATTTCGGCGATGGGGCGCATACCGTTCATGGCCGCGCCGATAGCAATGGCGGCGATGGAGGACTCGGCGAGCGGGGTATCTATGACTCTGGCTTCGCCGAACTCATCGAGGAAGCCCTCGGTGGCGAGGAATACGCCGCCGCGCGCGCCGATGTCTTCGCCCATGACGAAGATGCTCTCGTCGCGGCGCATCTCCTCGCGCATGGCGTCTCTTACGGCTTCTATGACACTTTGCTCAGCCATGATTCATATCTCCGTAGTAATACGGTTCCGTGACCAACACTCCATGCACCGTTCCAGATTGGAAATGTCGCGCAAACCTTTTATCCCATACCAGAAGTGCGTCACATTTGATATGAGCGAAGAAGACCGACGAATCAAGGTATGGTCGTTCATATCTCAGCAGCGGACGGATAGGCGCGCTTGGGATATCGGGTTCTGAGTCAGGGATTTCTCATGCCTTTGATGTATTCTTCGGTATCCAGGTCGTCTGTCAGATCCGGCGCAAGTCCGACCATCTCGGCGGGGGTCGGCAGTTCCGACTCCCTTCTGAGTACCCGCAACGACCTTTGTACATCAACGCTCAGGGGTTCTCCGAGAACATTGTAGGATATTACACCTGAAGCAACTACCGTATTCCTCTTTCTGGATGCCTCTAATACCTCTTCCTTCATAGATTCGGGAAAATCACATCTCACTAATTGTCCGGAGGTTGCACGGTGTAGATAGAAACTTATATGCGAACTCTTCCGGGCGGATTCGATCACACCCTCAACAGAACCAACGCTCTTGCGGTGAACTTCGTCTGGAGACTTGTCTATACGAGTATGTGCGTTCGACAAGGCTTGAGCCATATTGTGTTTCTCCTAGTCCGTTCAACTCGCGTAAACGTGCTTATAGAAGTCGTGGGTCTCAGGGTATGGGGCGGACTCGACGGCGTCGGTGGCTTGGTTGACTATGGAGCGGGCGTCGCGCTTGAAGTCGTCTTCTAATTTGTCGGTGAGGACGCCGATGTCGCGTAGCTGCTTGGAGAGGATCTTGAGCGGGTCGCGCTTGCGGGCCTCTTCCAGTTCCTCGCGGGGGCGGTAGCGGGTGTCGTCGTCGTCGGAGGTGTGGGGCAGGTATCGCTCTACGTGGGCCTCTATGAGGGTTGGCCCCTGGCCGGAACGGGCGCGCCGTGCGGCCTCGGAGGTGGCTTCATATACTGCAACTATGTCGCATCCGTCCACTTCGATGCCGGGCATTCCGTAGCCCTCGGCGCGGGAGGCGATGCTTTCTACCGCCATCTGCTTGGAGACGGGGACGGATATGGCGTACTTGTTGTTTTCGCAGAAGAAGATGACGGGCAGGTCGTGAATGGCGGCGAAGTTCATGGCCTCGTGGCAGTCGCCGACGCTGGACGCGCCGTCGCCGAAGTAGGTAATTACGATGCCATCATCGCCGCGCATCCTGTTGGCGAGCGCGGCGCCGACGGCCTGGGGGATGTGAGTCCCGACGACGTTGGATATGTTGACCAGGCCGATGTCGGGATACGCCCCGTGCGTGGGGAACTGGCGCGCTCCGCTGAGGGGTTCGCCCTCCTTGGCGAGAAAGCCGGACATTATCTCGACGGGAGTCATGCCAAGCATCAGCATGACGGCGAGGTCGCGGTAGTAGATGTAGAACTGGTCCTTGCCCTTTTCCAGGGCAGACACGCTGCCGATCTGCCCCGCCTCGTGTCCCTGGGATGAGGCGACGATGGCCGCCTTGCCCTGCCGGTTGAGCATCCAGATGCGCTCGTCCAGGGTGCGGACGAGGGTCATCCGGCGGTACATTTCAAGGAGGTCGGTGTCGGACAGACTGGCGCCGATCATCGCATCGGCGGGGATAATTCCAATGTCAGCGTCCGCCATTTGTCGTCCTCTTTGCGGGTGAATTGAGCCATCGCGTATTCTGAGCTTATTATTTCACGGCTTGGGACAATCGTCAAAGATATGAGAGGCTTGTATAAGCCGATTGATTGGCCCCTTGTTCCCTGGGAATGTGGGGTTGCCAAAGTTAACCAGCCTCACCCACCGAGGGCTGATAGGGGTAGGCATTGAAGTTGGGTTGGCGGAGTCACCCCCATCCTAACCTTCCCCCGTCAAGGGGGAAGGGACTTTTGCCTACCCTTGTAAGCCCACCGAGGGAGGGGGAACTTTTGCAATCGTCTCAAGAGATACCGTGTAAACTGGAAAACTAACTGGAGGTGAGATTGTCCTACTTTCTGCCTGCCATCGAATCATGGTCGGAATGGTCGGCGGCGTTCAACGACGCGGATTTGTGGAAACCCGTGATTGACGCTATCTGCGAGGATCAGGGAATCCACTACCGGAGCATCGAAATTCCGCGCTCGAATACAAACGCGGTCTTCATCCTCGACCGGCAACTGGTTGTCAAGATATACAGCCCGTTCTGGTCGGAGTTCGACATGGAAACGACTCTGACCAAAGTGCTGGAAGAAAGCGAGACTGTTCCCGTCCCGCAGATCGTCGCGGCGGGCCGGTTCCAAGACAGGGTCTCCTGGAACTACCTGATCATGGAACATTGCCCCGGCCTGACGCTCGACGCTATCAGGCCGGGCATCACGCGGGGAGATACGCTGTCCATCACGGCCCAGGTGGGGCGGATGGTACGCAGTCTTCACGAGACCCCGCTCACTCTCTTCGAAGACGTCAACGCAGGCGAGTCCTGGGATGACCTGGTGGATCGAAGAAGAAGGGAGGTTCTGCCTGAGCTTACCGCGAACGGGATAATAACGTCCGAGGTGGCGGATGCGCTCAACGCTATTTTGGAAGAGGCCGTGGGCGATTCCAGGCGCGGCCCGCGCGTCGTGGTTCATGGGGACCTGGAGTCAGACCACATCCTGCTCGGAAGGAAGGATGGGAAGTGGAGGATAACCGCCATCATAGATTTCGGGGACGCCAAGATTGGCGTGAGAGACTATGAGTGGATGCCTTTGTGGCTTGGCTTGTTCGATAGAGACTCAGAGGCGATGGAGGTTTTCCTGGAGGCGTATGACCGAAGCCTGCTTACGGATGAAGAGTTACCACGCCGAGTCATGGCCTGGACGCTGCTCCACGACTTCGGAAGCGACGCCGTGACCGAGTTGATCGAGAAGGCCAGTGTATCTACCCCTATTGCGAGCCTCGACGAGTTAGAGCAGATACTCTGGCCGGGCCTGTCAAGCCCGTCCGGAGCATAGCTGTCCCGTGAGGGATTTCCAGCGCTCCCGGCGACCTCCGGTCAGTTGTTGCCGAGCCCCCTCGCTCCACTGCCGAAGCCGGGAAAGTCTTCCAATCCTTCCGGCGTGGCGGTGACGGTCCGGGCATCTATTCTGCCGTCCTCATCGGCGGGTCCCGAGACTCTGACGAGCATTCCGGTCTCCAGGTCGTCAATAGTTCCCTGTTGAGTCTGTATGATGATGGACTCATCGTCCATATCAACGGGCAGGGGGCCTTGCTGAGTTTCAAGCAGGAATCCGGTGTCGGTCACATTTTCGACTGTGCCGGAGAGAGCGCGAGGTCCAACGGCGCCCTGGCCCGCGCTGAGTCCACCCTGACCTCCCTGGGCAGCGCCGAATCTGCCCCGACCAGCCTGTCCGCTGCCGAATGCGTCCTGGCCTTCGGGGACTATGGTTATCACCCTGGCGAGGGTACTACCCTCGACGCGCTCACTAATGACCATGACCTGCGATCCGTCATTCAGGGTTGATGGATCGAGGATAGAGGTGATTCTGACGTTTGTGTCTTCTCCCACTGAGGCGGTTACCGACGCGAGTTCGGTTTTGACAGTGATGGTGTCTTCCACCACGCTCTCGATAGGGCCGACTGCCACGCTGCCTGCGTCTCCACCGAAGGGACCGCCTTGACCTCCGCCGAACTGGGCGCGCAGCCGCTGTATCGCTTGTTGGACCTCCTCTTCGCTAAGCTGGCCGCTCTGCATTTGCTGCCGGAGTTGCTGTATCTCCTCCTGGGTCATGGGCGCCGCCTCGACAGTATCCACCTCGTCCTGCGCTGTCCGCGGCTGGGCAACCGGGGGCGGCGAGGTTGGCCTCGGTTCTGCCTGAGATCGGGTGGGCGTCGGGAACTGGGACAGGTCTGCGACCTGAGCGGCGGCAGGCGCGCTTTCCTCGCTCGACGACCCGCAAGCGATGCCAACTATGAGAACCAGTGTCCCCGCTAATGCGACCAGAACTCCTCTCATTTGCGTCTCTCTTTCTTCCCCGTCTTTTTCACAGGACGGGCAATAGTCCAATTTCGTGTTGAACCAGGCCGTCACTCATAGCGCAGGGCGTCTATCGGGTGGAGTCTCGACGCCCGGATGGCCGGATATATGCCGAAGAACAGTCCGATACCGGCTGACACCACCAGGGCAAGCGCGGCGAACTCGGTGCCGAAGCTGGTCGTGAAGGTCTGGGTTCCCAGGGTGCGGCCGTCCAGCGCGCTGGACATCCAGAACCCAATGCCCGCTCCCAGGAGTCCGCCTCCTATGCTGAGCGCGGCGGCCTCTGCCACGAACTGAAAGAGGATGTCGCGCCGCTTTGCGCCCATAGCCCTGCGGATGCCGATCTCACGGGTGCGTTCGGTGACTGAAACGAGCATGATGTTCATGATTCCTATGCCGCCCACGAGCAGGGATATGCCCGCGATGACTCCCAGGAAGACGACCAGGGTGTTCGTCGTCTCTTC
Organism: Dehalococcoidia bacterium; assembly: GCA_034420555.1. Taxonomy (GTDB): domain Bacteria; phylum Chloroflexota; class Dehalococcoidia; order Lucifugimonadales; family UBA1123; genus VXRN01. The sequence goes on along the minus strand of DAOULF010000201.1, from coordinate 4,162 downwards.
CAGGGTTTCGATGGTGCTCTGCTGGCTGATGACGGTGAAGTCGTCTTCTTCGGCGATGCGGTGTCGGAGGCGAAGCACTCCGCTCGTCTCCTCGATGCTCCTGTCAATTTCCTCGATGTCCCTGACCTGGACGTTGATGAGGTTGACCGCGATGTCTCCGGCAGTCGTGCGCTCGCCGCTGAGACGGTAGTAGGCGGTGGTAATCGGGATTAGTACCTGCGTGTCGAAGGTGCCGAAGCCGCCCCCGCCCTGGCTTTCCAGAAGACCGATCACGCGGAACCGCCTCGCGTTCAGACGCACATACTCGCCAACGGGGTCGCGGTTCCCGAAAAGTTGTTCGGCGACGTTGGAGCCGAGCACGATGACCTCGTCGCGGTTATCCACGTGGGGGAATTTTATGAACATCCCGCTGGCGAGAGCGAGATTCCTGGCGGCCAGATATTCTGGGGTTACGCCGACCACCTGGGCGGAGGTATTCTCGTGGCCCGCGGACAGCGTGGCGAAGGCGCGGATCTCCGGCGCGGCGGCGAGTACGGTTGGAGCGTACACGGGATCAACGAGCGCGTCGGCGTCTCCAAGTGTGAGCTGGGCGCCGTCTCCTTCCGGCTGAACGAAGAGGAGATTCGTTCCCAGTCCCTGGATGATGCCGGTGACTTGTTCCGTCGTGCCGCGACCGATGGACATGAGCGTGATTACGGCGGTGACGCCTATCACGATGCCCAGAAGGGCGAGTCCTGAGCGGAGTTTGTTCGCGCCGAGAGAAGAGATGGCGGTCTTTATGGTTTCTAATGGTGTCATCGTGAATAGAACCTAGCGAGAGCCGCCGCCTGGACCTCCTCCTCGAGGCCCGCTGAATCCGCCCACCGCGCGGAATGTCGCGCCGATTCCTCCGAACTGGCTCGTGCCGCTGCCGACCACCTCCATGCTGATGGTCTCTCCCTCTCGCAGGCCATCTTCGACAACGATCCAGAAGTCGTCGCTGATTCCGAGACTGACCTCACGCTCGATTATGTCGTTGCCGCTCACCACTCTCACCGTGGGGGACTGCACCGTGCCGTAGAGCGCCTGGAGCGGTATAAGAGGCACGTCGTTGCGCTCACGGATTATGACCTGGGCGGTGGCGCTGAGTCCCTCGGGCACCTGGCCGATTTCCGATGAGTCCACGCGGATCGTGACGGGGTAAGTGACCACGCCCTGCTGGGATGAGCCGATGCTGGCGATGGAGGAGACGGTCCCCGGCAGGGCCTGGTTGGCCAGGGCTTCCAGCGTGACATACGCCTGAGCGCCCACTTGCAGGAACAGGACGTCAATCTCGTCAACCGAACCGCTCACCTCCACGATGGACGGGTCTGCGATCTCGATGGCTTGCGTGTTTGCGTTGACCTGCTGATCGGGTTCGATGTTCACGGCGACCACGATGCTGTCGAAGGGCGCGCGCAGAGTGGCGCGTTCCAGGTCGGCGATGGCGGTTTCGAGCGTGGCCCTTGCCGAAACCAGCTCGGCCTGCCGTAGTTCGATCTCCAGTTGGTCAACGGCGCTGTAGTCTTGCAGAGTAGCCTCGGCTTCAGCGAGCGACTCACGGGCGAGGCTGACCGCGGTCTGTTTGACAGTCGTATCAACGGGATCAGGGTCGGCAAGCAGGTCGGCGAGGGACTCTTCGGCTTCAGCGAGCCTGGCCTCGGCCAACTCTATCTCCTGGTCGGCTAGTTGAATATCGCTCTCGGCGATCTGCGTCAGGTCGGCCAAAGCGGACTCGGCGTCGAACAGGTCGGCCTGGGCCGTCTCAATCGCTCTCTCGTTGGACTCGACCAGCAGTTGGTCCGGCTCGGCGTTGACGTCGGCGAGGTAGTCTTCCAGCGCATCACGCTTCAGCGCCAGAGTCTCTTCGGCATTGGAGACAGCGACCCCGGCCTTTCTGGTCTTTTCGGACTCTTCACTCCGGACCGTTTCGAGATTGGAGGCCCGTTCCTGTATGGAATCGAAGGTGTCCTCGAACTCGTCACGGATGCACATCAGGTCGGCGCCAGAATTCGAATCGTCGCAATCTACCTGGAACTGGCCGGGGTATAGAATCACCCAGGAGAACACGACTACTTCGTCCCAGGGAGTTGCCGGATCGTCGGCGGGAACGACTAGACCGAGGTTCGAGCGCAATGGTTGTATCTGCGGTCGCTCGAAGACGCTCTCCAGGGCGATGCCGTGGGCTGCTAGTATGTCGTCGGGCGACTGGCCGGATTCCTGAGACACGTCCATGCCGAGCCACTTCTGAAAGAGCGCGTTGTAGTCTTCCCGGGCCGTGTCGAGTTCGTCCGTAGCGTCCTGGATCTTTTCCTGGGCATTGCGCTCCGCGGTCTGAAGGTCGAAGCGGGCGCTTGCCAGGTTTTCTTCCGCCGATTCTATATCCGACTCGTAGCCTGCGATTTCGTCCGCGACCTCATCGTCAATCGGATCGAGGAGCGCGCCGAGCGCGTCCTCCGCGTCTTGCAGCGCGACACGGGCGTCGGTGACGTCCGCCCTGGCCTTTGCAAGCTCCTGGAACGTGGGAGCGTTCAACCCGGCTCTAGTTTCCCTGGCGGTATCAAGGTCGGCCTGGGCGTTCAGTACGTCCATGCGGGCCTGCGCCAGGTCGGAGGGTAAGACGATGCCGAGCTCGCTGAATTCTTCTTCGGCCTTCCGTAAGTTCTGTCGGGCGTTCGCCACGTCAGCCTCGGCCTGGGCAATCTGGACGGCGGTGTAGGGGTTCCTGGCATCTTCGAGCGCGTCCTCAGCGTCGCGCACATCGTTACGAGCCTGGGCGATGGCCCTTTCCAGGTTTGCGACGGTCTCGGTGTCCAGCGCGGCAAGCGCGTCGCCAGCGGACACCGCGTCGCCCTCAGATACCGAAACGTCGGAGACGAAGCCCTGCTGTCCGAAGGTGAGAGTCTCGCGGGTGGTGTAGGTGATGGTTCCGGGCACGCTCACGTCGTTGACCAGGTTGCCGAGGGTAATGGGAACGAGCTGGGTTTGGCCCGCCTCTTCCTCAGTCCCGGAGTCGGACCACTGGGAGTAGCCGTAATATCCACCCGCTCCGGCGGCGACCACGACGATCAGGGCGGTCCATAGTTTCCATGACTTGAGGCTATCCAGGATTCTCATGAGTGATGTTATGACTCTTCCTTAATTTTCGCTAATACAGAAATGGCTCTGTTTCTGATAACGCTCTATTCCTCTCGAAAGTTAGCAAAGGTCTGACGCGGAGCGGCAGAGTCAGCCACTTTATTGAACGGACAGATTCGCGGTGTCATATATTTCCGTTTATAAAGCGACAGGTGGCCACAGGTGGCTTAACTGGTGACCGACAGGTATGCAACAGGCGGTTAGAACACCAGAAATCCACCTGTTAATCACCTGCGTTAGCTTTGAGGGCAGTTTTTCGCCCCTCCGATTTTCGGATAACATAAGTGGATATTTATGTATATCGAGGTTCAGAATCATCGTTGGATACTCTCCTTAGCTAGTCTGTATGTTCGTATTATAGCGTATGTGGCGCACGGATGTGTAGTCCTATGAGAAACCAGGGAAGACTTTGGAAAGGCGTAGGGGAAGCGTGGAAGCGTTTCTTCAGGGAACGGTGGTTAGCGGGTGTCCCTGATGATTCTGGGTAGTTGGGGGAGGAGGTCGCTTGCCAACATTCCGGTGTCGCCGAGCTTGGATCTGACTCGCTCTCCGGATTCGCCGTGCAGGTACACGCCGAGGGAGGCGGCGGCGGCGAGGGACGCGCCCTGTGAGAGCAGGCCGACTATTGCGCCCGCGAGGACGTCGCCGGTGCCAGCGGTGGCGAGTCCTGGGTTGGAGTATGGGGAGAGCATCGCGTTGCCGTTCGGGGCGGCAACGACTGTGTACGCGCCCTTGAGGATGACCGTCTTGTTCCATGCGGATGCGGAACTCTGCGCGATTGCGATGCGGTCATTGCGGGCACTCATGCCGATCAGACGAGCCATCTCGCCCGGATGGGGGGTGAGGATGGCGTCGGTGGGCCAGAGTTTCCACCAGTCGGGGATCTGGGCGAGTGTGTTGAGGCCGTCGGCGTCAACTACGGTTGGCGGAAGCGGAGCGTCTGAGAGCAAGAGTTCCTCTACCATCCGGCGGGTCTCTGCGGCCTGTCCGAGTCCGCAGCCGACGA
>DAOULF010000200.1:0-3328 GCA_034420555.1 Dehalococcoidia bacterium | reverse complement strand
TATGCCTATAACCGGATGGACATTCATCATAGGGGCGGCGTCGCTGGCGGGGGTGATACCACTGGCCGGGTTCTTTACAAAGGACGAGGTTCTGCTGCACGTCCTCGAACACCTGCCGCCGGTGTATATCGTGCTGGCTCTTGCGGGCGTGGTACTGAGCGCGCTGTATATGGCGCGCGTGACCTTCGTGGCCTTTCTGGGACAGCCGAAGTCGGATCACTCCGAGGTGAATGAGTCGCCCGCGAGTATGACCGTTCCGTTGCTGCTCCTCGCGCCGTTCGCGGTCGTTGTCGGACTACTGGCCTTTGGTCTGTGGGAGGGCTATCACGGGTTCGCGGCGTTCATCGAAGGGAAAGGCGAGTTTCATCTAGTCCTGTGGCTCAGCGTTGCATCTTTGCTCCTGGCCGGGGCGGGTATCGTAATATGCTGGCTGGCCTACGCCAGAGGAAGCCTGTCTGTCGCGGACATTGCCGCGCGGTTCGCCCTGATTCACAGGATACTGGTGAACAAGTATTACGTGGACGAGGCTTACCAGTGGGTCATTGATAGGTTGGCGCTCGCGCTTGCGCGGTTCGTAGCGGTGTTCGATAGGGCGGTGGTGAATGATGTTGGGGTTGACGGGCCTGCGGACATGGTGAAGCTCTCCGGCCTGCGTATGAGATTCGCGCAGACGGGGAGGATATATAACTATGGTATGGCGATGGCGGCGGGGGTGGTGATCTTGGCGGTGATCTGGTGGGTTGTTCTGGCCTGACATGAATGGACTCGACTCATACGCGCTCCTACTTATCGTCGCCATTCCGATGGCGGGCGCGGGACTGCTTATTTTGATACCAGGGTCCAATGTGCTGGCGGTGCGGCGATTCGCGCTGGCGGTGGCGGTGGCGACGGCGCTGCTGTCGGTCTATGTGTTTCTGGCGTATGACCATTCGGCGGGGGGAATGCAGTTCGAGCGGATATGGAAGTGGCTGGAGATACCGGGGCCGTGGGCGATGGGGGAGAGCGGGATTACGCTCAGGCTTGGGGTGGACGGAATTTCGGCGCTCATGGTGCTGCTGACGGGGATCGTGCTGTTCACCGGCGTCCTGATTTCGTGGAATATCGAGGACCGCGCCAAAGAGTTCTTCGTGCTGTACCTGCTGCTGCTTGCGGGCGTGTTCGGCGTGTTCGTGGCGCTGGACTTGTTCTTCTTCTTTTTCTTCTATGAGCTTGCCGTAATGCCGATGTACCTGCTCATCGGCGTGTGGGGGAGCAGTTCGACGTTCCCGACCTTCATTCGCACCAAAGAGTATGGCGCGATGAAGCTGATGCTGTATCTCGTTGCGGGGAGCGTGCTCATCTGGGTTGCTTTGCTTGCCATATTCGTGGAGGCAGACCTGGGCACTTTCGACCTCGTAGCTCTCCAGGAGGCCACGTTCTCGGAGGGGTTCCAGCGGGTCTTCTTCCCATTCCTGGCTATCGGGTTCGGGATACTGGCCGGACTGTGGCCGTTCCACACATGGTCGCCTGACGGACACGTGGCCGCGCCGACGGCGGTGAGTATGGTTCACGCCGGGGTGCTGATGAAGCTGGGCGCGTTCGGCATTATACGAATAGGCATGACGCTGATGCCGGAGGGCGCTGAGTTCTGGATGCCCGCGCTGATAGGTCTGGGAACGGTGAACGTCATATACGGCGCGTGGTCGGCGATGGGGCAGACTGATCTCAAGTATGTCATCGGCTATTCGAGCGTCAGCCACATGGGCTACGTCCTGATGGGGATAGCGACGCTCCATGTCCTGGGACTGAACGGCGCGGTGCTACAGATGTTCAGTCATGGCGTTATGACCGCCCTGTTCTTCGCGGCGGTCGGCGTCATCTACGAAAAGACGCACACCCGTGACATCGGAGTGCTGAATGGCCTGGCCAAGCGAATGGGGTTCACCGCGACGCTGTTCGCAATTGCGGGGTTGGCCTCGCTGGGGCTGCCCGGACTGAGCGGGTTCGTGGCGGAACTGCTGGTGTTCCTCGGCCTTTTCCAGACCTACCCCGTTCTCGGCATACTGGGAATCATAGGCGCGGCGATAACCGCCGTTTACATACTCAGGCTGATGGCGAGGGTGTTCTTCGGGCCTCTGGGCGAACAGTGGTCGGGCCAGACTGACGCCAGCGTTCGGGAGAAGTTCTCTATGCTGGTGCTGGCCGGGTTCATACTCCTGGTCGGACTGTTCCCGTTCCCGTTCATACGTGTGATAGAGAGCGGCGTGACCGAAGTGCTCGCGCGATTCGGGGGGGTGGGATGAACAACAACTTCCTGCTACTGGCCCCCGAATTCATGGTGACAGGACTTGCGTTCCTGGTACTGACGCTGGACTTCTTCCTGCGCGAGGAGCGCAAGCATCTCCTGGGATACGCCGCCGCCGCCGGGCTGTCGCTCATCCTGGCGGTTACGCTCATCTACCAGTGGAATGTGGAAGACAGCCTGTATGACGGGCTTGTGGTCGTTGACGGATTCTCGCTGCTGTTCAAGGCGGTGTTCATCGTCATGGGCATCGTGGTCGTGCTGTCGTCGGTGGAGTATGTCCGCCGGAACCTGAGTTACGCGGGCGAGTACTACGGCATACTGATATTCACCATCGTGGGAATGATGCTGATGGCGGCTTCGGGCGAACTGCTGACCGCGTATATCTCGCTCGAACTGCTGAGTTTTGGCCTCTACGTCCTCGTCTCCTTCGACAGGTACAACCCCAAGTCCAACGAGGGCGGCACGAAGTACATACTGCTCGGAGCGGTGTCCTCGGCGCTGCTGCTGTATGGGATTAGCCAGATATACGGTCTGCTGGGAACGACGCGATTCGACGGAATTTCGGAGACGCTCGCGGCGGCGGGCAGCCTGAGCCCGGGCGTTGTGGTCGGGCTTGTGTTGATAATCGCGGGTCTGGGATTCAAGGTGGCCGCCGTGCCGTTCCACATGTGGGCGCCCGACGCCTACGAGGCCGCGCCGATACCGATAACGGGATACCTGGCCGTGGCGTCGAAGGCAGCGGCGTTCGCGCTGATTCTCAGGCTGTTCACCCAGGCGCTGATGCCGGTCGCGGACGAGTGGCAGGTGGTACTCGTGATCATGGCCGCGCTTACCATGACGCTGGGCAACCTGGTCGCGCTGGCGCAGACCAATCTCAAGCGGCTGCTGGCGTACTCCAGCGTGGGCCACGTGGGATACCTGATGATGGGTGTTGCGGCACTCGCATCCGTGGGGCCTGACGGCAGGGTTGGAACGCAGATCTCACATCTCGCTTCCAATGGGCTGATGCTCCATATCATCGCCTACGGAGTTACCAACCTGGCC
>DAOULF010000199.1:0-10993 GCA_034420555.1 Dehalococcoidia bacterium | reverse complement strand
ACGCTGAACTACGTGATAGTGAATTCCAATACGGACGAACTGGACTACCAGACGGAAGAGGGAACGCTATTCAGGAACCGTTACAGCGGCAAGGGCGGTGTGGAGATGTCGTCCATATTCAGGCGGCTGGCGTACGCATGGCAGTTCGGGGACTTCAACATCCTGATAAGCGGTGAGATAACGCCACAGAGCCGGCTTCAGTATCACCGCACCATACAGGAGCGGGTGTCGAAAGTGTCTCCCTTCCTCCTGCTGGACAGCGACCCTTATATCGTGGCGGCGGACGGGCAGCTTTTCTGGATACAGGACGCCTACACGGTGTCGGACCACTATCCCTACTCTGACCCAATCGGAGATCCGGCTACGGGGCAGATAAACTATATGCGCAACAGCGTCAAGGTGGTTGTTGACGCTTACGACGGGTCGGTCAGCTACTATATCTGGGACGACACCGACCCGATAGTTCGCACCTACGCGCGGATATTCCCGGACCTGTTCAAGAGTGCGGACGAGATGCCGGAGGGCCTGAAATCGCACGTGCGCTATCCGCAGGGCTTCTTCTCCGTTCAGGCGGAGAGGTATCTCAAGTATCACATGCAGGACCCGCAGAACTTCTACAACAATGAAGACCTGTGGGCGATACCGAACGAGAAGTTCGGGCAGGAGGACACCCTCCAGGAAGTGGAGCCATATTACGTGATCATGCGGCTTCCCGGACAGGAGGAGGAAGAATTCGTCCTGCTGATGCCCTACACGCCTAGCCAGCGTCAGAACCTCATAGGCTGGCTGGCCGCGCGCAGCGACGGCGAGAACTATGGGAAGCTGGTGGCTTTCAACTTCCCGAAGGACAGGCAGATTGACGGGCCGGAGCAGGTGGAAGCCAGAATAGACAATGACCCGGACATCTCGGCGTGGTTCACGCTGAGATGCACCGAGGGCTCGACCTGTACGCGAGGCAATCTGCTGGTGATACCTCTGGGCGAGAGTCTGCTGTATGCCGAGCCTGTGTATATACGGGCTGAGGGGGTAAACTTCCCCGAGTTGAAGCGCGTGATTCTGGCGACCGGAGACAAAGTGGTAATGGAGGACTCTTTGGGCGAGGCGCTGGCGGCGCTGACCGGGGAAGGATCGCTGGTCAACGTGGGCGCGCCCGAACCCACTCGAACCGAGACGACTCCAGGCACAGTGACCGTGCCGGACAATGAGCTGGAACAGCAGATACAGGTCCTTGTGGACACGATAGAGAAGATGAAGCTCGATTTGGACTCGCTGGACGAGGCAATCGAGCGGCTGAAGGAAATTACCGGAGGAGAATAGGATGACCACCGATTGGAAAGACGTAGAAAGCAAATACTATATGTTCGTGGTGCGCCGCCAGCCCGTAGTGATAGTGAAGGGCGACGGGACGAAGGTGTGGGACGTTGACGGCAAAGAGTACCTGGACTTCACGTCCGGCTGGGCTGTGAACAACGCCGGTCACGCGAACGAAGCCATCGCAGACGCTATTTCGGAGCAGGCGCGCACGCTTTTGCAGACATCGAACCAGTTCTACACGGTCCCGCAGCTTCAGCTTGCGGAGATACTGGTGGAGAACTCGGCGATGGACAAGGTTTTCTTCTGCAACAGCGGCGCGGAAGCGAATGAGGGCGCGATGAAGTTGGCGCGTCGCTACGGGGCCAAGAACAAGAATGGCGCGTTCGAGATAGTGACCGCGCTGAACTCGTTCCACGGGCGTACGATGGCGAACGTGTCGGCGACCGGACAGCCGCACTACCAGGAACTGTTCGAGCCGATACCGCCCGGATACAAGCACGTGTCGTTCGGCGATTTCGAGGAGTTGAAGGGGTCGGTGTCGGACCAGACGGTCGCGGTGATGTTGGAGCCGGTTCAGGCTGAGGGCGGCGTGAACGTGCCGCCGGAAGGCTATCTCGAAAACGTCCGCGACTTCTGCGACCAGGAAGGGCTGCTGCTTATATTCGATGAGGTGCAGACCGGCATGGGCCGGCTTGGCACGCTGTTCGGATACGAGTCGTTCGGAGTGGAGCCGGACATAATGACGCTGGCAAAGGGCCTCGGCGGCGGTGTTCCCATCGGGGCGTTCATGGCCAAGGACGAGGCGTGCGCGTTCGAGCCGGGAGACCATGGCTCGACGTTCGGGGGCAACGCGCTGACCTGCGCGGCGGGTTACGCTTCGACGAAGTACATCATTGACAACAATCTCCCCCAGCACACCGCCGAGATGGGTGAGCGGATGGGCGAGGCTCTGAATACGATCAAGGCGAATAACAGCAGCGTGTCCGAAGTGCGCGGTATGGGTCTGCTATGGGCAGTGCTGTTCAACTCGGACATCGGCCCGGACGTGGTAGCCAACTGCAACAACGAGGGCCTGCTGACCAATCCGCTCAGGCCGAACGCGGTCAGGCTGATGCCGCCGCTGACTGTCTCCGCCGAGGAGATAGACCAGGCGATGGAGCGTCTGGAGACGGCGATAAAGGCGGTTGGGTAGTCTTCTAAGATTAGAGCTTAGATGATAATGAGGCGTCCGTCCGTATTGGAGCGGACGCCTTTTTGAATAAGGGCGGTGAGGAGGTTTCTGATGACTCAGTTGTTGGACAAGTTGAATATCAGGCAGTTGAGCGTCGCGGAGCGTATCCAGTTGGTGGGGGAGATTTGGAACAGCATCGCAGAGGATGAGGGAGAAATCGAGATTACTGAGGCTCAGTGGGAAGAGATTGAGAGACGGTTGCAGCGGTATAGGGAGAACCCTGAAATAGCGATTCCGTGGGATGTGGTTAAGGCCAGGATTCAAGACAGGTTATGACTCAGAGTATATCTTTTCTCCCGGAGGTGGAGTGGGATATAGAGGATGTGTGTATTTGGTATGAAAGGCGCAGTGAAGGGCTAGGGACCGCTTTCCTGCAATCAGTACAGTATGTTCTCGATACTATTGAACTCTATCCTAGGATGTATCCCGTCGCGCGTGATGAAGTTCGTAGGGCGGAAGTGGCGCGTTTCCCTTATGGGATCGTGTACATCATTGAAGGCGATGACATACTTGTAATCGGAGTGTTCCACAATAGTAGAGAGCCGAACCAATGGCTATCGCGGTTATAGCCATCGTGTGGGGAAGACCATGAAACTGGACATCTACTACGACAGTGAAACGGATACTCTTTCCCTATGGAACGGACGACCGGGGAATGAAGGGGCGGATGTTGCCGAGAATCTGATAGTTGACTTCGGTCGAGATGGGGAAGTAATCGGATTCACGCTGGATCATGCGGCTGAGTTGCTAAGGCCATTCCTTTCGCAGTCTGGGATGATTAATGATTCCCAAGTACACCCGGAGACAAAGTTGTCCTCGGCGCGGGCGCAGGATGTGGCAGTTACGGAGGATACGTTGTCCGTTGACTTATCTGACGGGCGCTCTATATCCGTACCGCTCGCATGGTACCCTCGCCTGTCCCACGGGACAACGGAGGAACGAGATAATTGGCGCATCAGCGGAGCGGGATGGAGCGTACACTGGCCCGATCTGGATGAGGATGTCAGTGTGAAGGGTTTGCTAATCGGCACCCTATCTATGGAGAGCGGAAAATCGTTTAAGCGATGGCTGGAGAATCGTGCGTTGCAGGACAAGATGAATGAGAAGGCCGCGGCAATATCCTGACGGATAGACATATAGGTAGAGGACTGTAGGAAGTATGAACTGGCGCGAACTTAGAGAGAAGAATGTGAGCGTGGTCGGAGGGGCGGTGTCCGGCGGCCTGGATAGCTGCACGGTGACGCACTGGCTGCGAGAGAACGGGTTCGAGGTGCAGGGGTTCACGGTGGACCTCGGTCAGCCGGATGAGGAGAACCTGGACGCCATCACGGACAGAATGATCGGGTGCGGCGCTTCGGACGCGGTTATCGTGCCGGGGCGTGCGGCGCTGGCCGAAGCGGGTTTGAAGGTGATCCAGTCGCAGGCGCGGTATGAGGGTGGTTACTGGAACACGACCGGCATCGCGCGCCCCATTACGGTCGCCGCCATTCTGGAGTATATGCGGGAGCGCGGCATTACCGTGATGTTTCACGGCGCGACGGGCAGGGGAAACGATCAGGTGAGAATGCAACTTGCCGCCAACATGATTGATCCCAACATCGAGGTTTACGCACCCTGGCGAGACCCAGAGTTCGTGGAGAGATTCCCCGGTCGGATGGAGATGATCGAGTATTGCGAGTCCAACGGTTTGCCTATCCGTCCGGCGCGTGAGGCGCGGTATTCGACGGACGCGAACTTCCTGGGACTGACCCATGAAGCGGGCGATCTGGAAGACGTTACCATCTCGCCAACTTTCGTAGAGCCGGGTATGGGAGTGTGGCCCTGGGACGCGCCGGACCAGTCGCAGGTTGTTACGATTCGGTGGGAGCGCGGCGTTCCAGTAGCGATTGACGGGGAGGCGCTGGACATCGAGCGAGCATTCGAGACCGCGAACACCATCGCGGGACGGCACGGCGTCGGTATCGGCACTCATGTCGTGGAGAATCGGTTCGTGGGAGTGAAGTCGCGGGGGATATATGAATCACCGGCGATGGAGTTGCTGGGACAGAGCTACGAATTCCTGCTCCAGTTCGTTCTCGACCGGCGCGCCAGGGAGTTATTCAACCATGTTTCGCAGGTAATCAGTGTCCAGATATACCAGGGGTACTGGCTGGACCTGGCGACCAGGGCGGCGCTGGCCGCGTTGGAGCCTATGACCGAGCTTGCGACCGGCACGATTTCGGTGCGTCTGCACAAGGGCCAGATATATTTCGATACGGCAGAGGACACGCCGGACGCCATGCCTCATTCGCTCTACACGGACGACAGCTCAATGGAGGCGATGGGGACATACGACCACTCCGATGCCGAGGGATTCCTGCGTGTGCTGGGAATTTCGGCGAAGAACCTGGGACGGAAGCAGGGGATAAATCAGTAATCCGAGCTTCGAGGATTGCGTTTTGAATATCAAGTCGTTCCCTATATTACCTGAGCGGATGACGGCATCCTGGCTGGAATCGGCGCTGGGTGTCGGGATAGCGAGCGTCGAGGTCGAACCCATCGGCGAGGGTGCGGGATTCGCGGGCTCGGTTTACCGATTGCGTCTCGAGCGCGGGGATGCGGATTCATCCGCCGCTAGAACTCTGATCTGGAAGACGGTCTCCGGCGATGAACGCGCGCGCGACTTCCTGACGTCGCTGGGCGTGTACGAGAGAGAGCTTAGGTTTTACCAACTTCTGGCGGGCAGAATCGAAATAGCGCCCCTTACGCTGTACTCTGAATTCGACCCTGAGAGCGGAGCGTTCTGTCTTATCATCGAAGACCTGTCATACATGAGTCCTGGCGACCAGATAGAGGGTTGCGCGTTCGAGCAGGCCCTTGAAGTCGTCAATGGCGCGGCGCGGCTTCATTCTCAATTCTGGTCGGAAGAAATCGTCCCCCACCTCTCCTGGGTTCCCACATTCGACAACGGTATGGAATACTTCGAGCGGGTGCACACTGTGGCATGGAGACGGCTGGGGAGAACCATGAAGGGAATACCGGAAGGGCTGCTGGAAGCCGCGCGGCGGATTGGGCCACGAGTGTCCGAGGTCAAGTCGCGGCTGTCCCGTTCACCCGTGACTCTCGTGCATGGGGATCTTCGGCTGGACAATGTGTTCTTCGGACAAGAACAGGGTGGGGACGGTCTCAAGCTCATAGACTGGCAGGCGATTCGACTGGGCAAGGGCATTTACGACCTGGCCTACTTTTTGTCCACGTCGGTTCCGGTGGAAATGAGGAGGCAGTATCAGGCGGACTTGTTGGAAGCATACGCGGACACTCTTTCTGCGAATGGAGTTGACTACGCCTCCGAGAACCACGCGGAGGATCTCGGTTGGGCGCTCTTGGACATAGTCACGTTCGTGGGGATCATCGGGTCAACGCTGGACTTTCAGTCGCCTCGCGGCTTAGAGTTGTCGGAAACGATTTTGTCGCGACTCTGGGCCACCATCGAAGACAATTCGGCCCTCGACCTGATCGCCTGAAGCGCGGCATTTTCTTCTGAAATCCGAATACGGAGCGCAAAATGACGACCACAGTGGACTCTACCGAAGTCAGAAACCAGATCATCGCTCTCGTCAGAGATTTCGTGAGGCGCGAGGTGGAACCTATCGCCCAGGAATACGACAACGAGGACATCTACCCGCAGCAGCTTATAGAGCCGATGCGGGAGATGGGTCTGTTCGGGATCACGATACCCGAAGAGTACGGTGGGCTGGGTCTGGACCATACGACTTTCGCCACTATCTTCGAGGAACTGAGCAGGGGCTGGATGAGCGTCAGCGGGATAATCGGGACGCACCACGTTCTCGCTCACATAGTCACGAACTTCGGCACCGATTACCAGAAAGAGGAGTACCTGCCCAGGCTGGCGAGCGGCGCGCTGAGGGGCGGACTCGCCCTCACCGAACCGGACGCGGGGAGCGACGTCCAGAGCGGCAAGACCACCGCCAGGAAAGACGGCGAGGAGTACGTCATCAACGGCACGAAGATGTTCATAACGAACGCGGAGTACGGCAACGTGTTCGCGGTTATGACCAAGACGGACCCGGACGCGATGCCCCGGCATCGCGGAATGAGTTGCTTCATCGTCGAGAAGCCGAACCAGGGAATCTGTGTCGGGCAACATCTGGACAAGCTGGGCTATCGTGGTCTCGACTCGTCCGAGCTTATATTCGACGACTGCCGCGTTGGGTCGGAGACTCTGGTGGGAGGCGTGGAAGGGCAGGGGTTCAAGCAGGTCATGGCTGGCCTCGAGACCGGACGTATCAACGTCGCGGCTAGGGCCGTCGGAGTGGCGACAGCGGCGTTCGACGCCGCCATCAAGTATGCGCAGCAACGCGAGGCGTTCGGCAAGCCGATAGCCCAGCACCAGGCGATCCAGATAAAGCTGGCGGAGATGGCGACCAAGATACAGGCCGCGCGTCTGCTGACATACGACGCGGCGGCGAAGAAGGACGCCGGACAGGAGCGAGTTGATCTCGAAGTCGGGATGGCGAAGTTATTCGCGTCGGAGGTATGTGGCGAGGTGGCGATGGAGGCGATGCGGATCCATGGAGGCTACGGTTATATCAAGGACTTCAATGTCGAAAGGTACTACCGAGACGCGCCACTGATGATCATCGGCGAAGGCACGAATGAAATTCAGCAATTGCTGATAGCGCGTCGTTTGCTTGAGCGGTATGCAGTGTAGCGGACGGTGAGGATAAGGCATACTAAACACTCTAGGAAGAATATGCAGGATCGCGGGGCCACCGAGTCCGAGGTTGCTGATACAATCTACATGGGAACCGCATACCCGGCCCATCCGCCCAAACTGGGTAGGGAAATGGTGTTCCGAGACGGCTATGAACATAAAGGCAGCCGTTACCCGCATAAATTGGTCAGGGTATTTTATGTTGAAGAAGGCCTGGTAACTGTGGTGGCAACGGTAATAACCAGATACGGGGAGTGGATAGAGTGAAAATTACATACGACCCATACGCCGATGCGGTGTATATATACTTGACGACTGAAAAGCATGAACTGACTACCCATGTGATTGAAGAAGAGGAAATAATGGTGGACATAGGAAGCAATCGAGCGGTTTACGGGATCGAAATTCTTGACGCTTCCTCCAGACTTAACGTGGAAGAACTCAAGACGCTTGAATTCGTGGAGCATGGGCCGCCGGTCTCGTCGGAGGAACTGCGGGCGGCGGAGTTGGCCGCGGTCAGGGAAAAGGAAGCTGAATACGAAGCCGCCAAGAGTGAGTAAGGATGTCCACACATGATTCACGACAGAAGGGATACATTCGGCGGGTACCTTGAGGACTTCGTGCCCGGAGATATTTTCAAGCACTGGCCCGGAAAGACGATCACGGAGATGGACAACCATCTCTTCTCGCTGCTCACGATGAACCATAACCCGCTGCATATAGACGAACGGTATATGTCAGAGCACCAGCACGGCAAGATTCTGGTGAACGGCGCGCTGGTGTTGAGCCTGGTGGTCGGGATGAGCGTCCCCGAAATGTCGGGGAAGGCTATCGCCAACCTGGAGTACGAGAAGATAGTCCACACCGGCCCGACCTTCCACGGAGACACCATCTACGCTGAGAGCGAGATACTGGAGGTGACCGAATCACGCTCCAGGCCGGACCGCGGAATCGTATATATAGAGACGAGGGCGCACAACAACCGCGAGGAACAGATTCTCACGATGCGCCGCCGCTTCCTGGTCCCCAAGCGCCCGGACTAGATTGCTCATGGGACTCAAGGAAGTATTCTCGGACTACACCGTCTCGATCCACTATGACAGGCGGCTGTATAAGCAGGACATAGCCGGCTCCATAGCCCACGCGCGGATGCTCTCACAGCAGGGCATCATATCCGAGTCGGACGCCGACGCCATCATCGCCGGACTCAATGCCATCCGGGAAGAGATAAGCTCCGGCAAGTTCGAGTGGAAACCCGAACTCGAAGACATCCACATGAACATCGAGCGGCGGCTGTTCGAGCTTATCGGAGAGCCTGCGCTGCGGCTGCACACCGCCCGATCACGGAACGACCAGGTGGCGCTCGACGTCAGGATGTACGCTAAGGAAGCGATAGTGGACATACTGTCCGCGTTGTACGATCTGAGGTGGAATCTTGTGTCTCTAGCCGGGCGGTATCCCGACGCTCCGATGCCCGGCTACACGCACGTACAGCGTGCCCAGCCCGTTTTGGTTGCGCATCATCTTCTCGCCTATTACGAGATGTTTTCACGGGACGCCCAGAGATTCGAGCAGGCTTATGAGCGCACTGACGTCATGCCTTTGGGGAGCGGCGCTTTGGCTGGTCTGCCATATACGATAGATCGCCAATTCGTAGCGGACGAGCTCGGATTCTCCCGAATTTCTTCCAACAGCATGGACGCGGTGTCCGACCGCGACTTTCTGCTCGACTTCCTTTCCGCGTCCTCGATATGTGCTATGCACCTGTCGCGCATGGCTGAGGAGCTCGTACTCTGGTCGTCGGACGAGTTTGGATTCGTTCGTATGCCGGACGAGTACACGACCGGCAGCAGCATCATGCCTCAGAAGCGTAACCCTGACTTCGCGGAGATCGCGCGGGGGAAGACTGGCCGCGTCTATGGCAGCCTTATCGGGCTCCTGACCGTGCTGAAAGGACTGCCCCTGACGTACAACCGCGATATGCAGGAAGACAAGGAAGGGTTCTTCGACACGTCCGACACGATCTTATCCACTTTGAGGATCTTCGCCGATCTCATTTCGGGCATAGAGTTGAACATTGGCAAGATGCGCCGGACGGCGGGGGAAAGCTATGTGCTGGCCACTGATATTGCCGATTACCTGGTAGCCCGCGGGTCCCCGTTCAGGGAGGCGTACAGGGTGGTATCGCGCCTGTCGGAGTACGCACTGGAGAAGGGAGTGGGTTTCGATGCGCTATCACTTGAAGAATACAGGTCGCACTCGCACCTGTTTGACAGGGACGTGTACGACGTTACAGTCGAGTCCTCGATTGCTGCGCGGGACGTACACGGGGGAACGGCGCAATCGAGGGTCGCCAAAGCCATTGCCGCCGCCAAGTCGGATCTGGAGGGTCAGCGTGGAAGCCAATAGAAGTGTGAAGATAGCGCCATCCATTCTGTCCGCCGATTTCGCCCGTCTTGGAGAGCAGATCGTCGAGGCGGAGCGGGCCGGAGCGGACTGCCTGCATATAGACGTAATGGATGGCCAGTTCGTTCCACCGATTACGTTTGGGCCTGTTATCGTAGAAGCCATAAGGCCGCGCACCAACCTTCCACTTGAAATACACATGATGGTCGAGCGTCCTGAAAATCACTTTCAGCAACTCAAGGACGCAGGCGCCGACAGGATAATCGTTCACCAGGAGGCGACGTATCACTTGCATCTCGCGGTCGGACAGATACGCGAACTTGATATGGATCCGGGGGTGGCAATCAATCCCGGAACAAGCCTGTCGTCCGTGGAAGAGGTCATTTCTGAAATTGACCTGCTGCTCGTTATGACAGTGAACCCGGGCTGGGGAGGACAACCGTTCATTCCCTCCATGCTTGACAAAGTTTCCCGAGCCAGGGCGTGCCTCGATAGGGCAGAGTCCGGCGCAACGCTTGAGGTTGACGGGGGGGTCAAGGCGGACAACGCCGCGCTGGTTGTAAAAGCCGGGGCGGACCAGCTTGTGGCGGGGTCGGCAGTGTACAACGACAGCGTATCTGTCGCCGAGGCGATGGAGCAACTGCGGTCCGCGGTCTCCTGCGGCTACGACCCTAAGTAGCGCGGCCTTACTTGGATACGCGAGACGTAAAGAGCGCTATCAGGGCAGGCTGGGACGCTATGTCCCCGTCCTACCAGGCTGACAGCCGCATCGCGCTCGATGACGTTCACTACGCCCCATTCTCTCCCGGAGAGCGGTTCTACCAGCTGATGGGAGATGTCTCCGGCAAGCGAATCCTGGAGCTCGCGTGCGGTGGTGCTCAGAACTCCGTCGCGCTGGCGAAGTGGGGCGCGGAGGTCGTCGCGCTGGACTTTTCTCCGAAGCAGCTAGGATACGCTATGTCTCTGAGGCGTCGTTCGGGCGCGGACTTCGAGCTGGTGACTGGGGACATGGAATCTCCGACGATGTTCAGGCCCGCTTCGTTCGACGTGGTGATGTCGTCATTCGGATGGGAGTTCATCCCTGATATTAAAGGCTGCCTGGAGCGTTGCGCGGAGATACTGCGTCCGGGCGGGCAGCTTGTGATGTCAACGGTGCATCCGTTGAGCGCGTTCGACTGGGACGTGGCTGCCGGGTTGCTGAGGGTGACGGATTACTTCAACCCGCCGGTGGAGGTGTGGGAAGACCCCGTGCCGGAGGGGCACTCGCCGGGCCTCACGTTCTTTCGCACAATCGAGGAACTGGTGTCGTCGGTGACGGGCGCGGGCCT
>DAOULF010000198.1:0-11115 GCA_034420555.1 Dehalococcoidia bacterium | reverse complement strand
TGATTACGCTCGCCAATACCGGCAAAGACAGGCCCAGGCGCATGAATCTGGGCGTGTTCATGGTGGACGCCAACAGCCCGGGCCTCGAGATACGAAACATGAGACTGCTCATGGGAAGCGAGCGCCGGGTCAGGTTCGACAACGTGTTCGTGCCGGACGACTGCCGCATCGGACCGCCATACCAGGGCTGGGAGATAGCCATGAGCGTCATAGAGGCCGAGCGCGGCGGTGTGGCCTTCCGCATAAGTGAGGACGGCACCATCGAAAGCATATACCAGTACCTGCGCGATCAGCGCAACGACCAATAAGCTCTTTAGTATCGGAGACGACCCGTGAACCGTCACGAACATGGACACAGACATCACGACGAAGCTATGCTCAGCGTCGAGGACGCGCTCGAACGCATCCTGGACCACTTTCACGTTCTGGACACAGAGGAAGCGCCGCTGCTGGAAGCGCTGGGTCAGGTGCTTGCGGAAGACGCTACTTCCCTTCACGACATCCCGCCGCTGGAC
This sequence comes from Dehalococcoidia bacterium, assembly GCA_034420555.1. Taxonomy (GTDB): domain Bacteria; phylum Chloroflexota; class Dehalococcoidia; order Lucifugimonadales; family UBA1123; genus VXRN01. The sequence goes on along the minus strand of DAOULF010000198.1, from coordinate 10,600 downwards.
AACTCGGCAATGGACGGATACGCGCTTCAGGCGTCGAGCGTACAGAATGCCTCGGAAGACTCTCCTGTCACGCTCAGTGTGATCGGCTCGGTGGCCGCGGGAGAGTTGCCGGACACTACAGTGAAGCCGGGAACGGCAGTCCGAATAATGACCGGCGCCCCCGTTCCTCCCGGCGCCGACTCCGTCGTCCCGTTCGAGGAGACGGACGAGATAGAGCGCAGAAACTCCGGCCTGGACATGTCCGAGATCGGTATCAAGGTAGCCGCTCTCAAGGGTTCGGATATACGGCCCGCCGGTCAGGACGTTCGCAAGGGTACGCTCGTTTTGCCAGCCGGAACCGTACTGCGCCCGTCGGAGATAGGCGTTCTCGCCTCGCTCGGATTCGACAGCGTGAAAGTAGTCCGCAGACCGGTCGTGGCGATACTTTCCACCGGAGATGAACTGCTCGACCCTGGCGATCCATACTCCGAGGGCAAGATATACGACTCGAATAGCTACTCAGTCGCGGCGAGCGTGCAGAGATACGGCGGCGTTCCGAAGCTACTCGGCATCGCGCAAGACAACCTGGACTCTATGAACGCGAAACTGCGTGAGGCTATGGAAGCGGATATGCTGATAACCTCAGCGGGCGTGTCCAAGGGCGACTACGACATGGTGAAGGACGTCCTGGCCGAACATGGCAGGATAGCCTTCTGGTCGGTCAGGATGCGTCCGGCCAAGCCTCTGGCATTCGGAGTTCTGGATGTGGGCGGTGGCAGGAAGGTTCCTCACCTTGGTCTTCCGGGCAACCCGGTGAGCGCCATGGTCGCGTTCGAGCAGTTCGGGCGCGCCGCGATTCACAAGATGATGGGCAAGAGCGGTTTTCTCAAGCCTCGAATCCAGGCGGTGCTTGACGAGCCAATATATAATACCGACGGTCGGCGCGTATATGCCCGTGCGGTTATAACGAAACAGAACGGCGATTACCACGCCAGACTTACAGGCAATCAAAGTTCCAATCTGCTCACCTCGATGGCCGGAGCGAACGGGCTGGCAGTCTGTCCCGAAGACACGCCAGTCAAGGAAACCGGAGAAGTAGTCGAGGTGCAGATGTTGGATTGGCCCGAGGATGTTTTTTAATGGTTGAAGACGTACAGACAACCGGAAGCTCCGATCAGCAGCCGCAATTCGCAAAATACTTCATTGACCCCGCCAAAGCCGAAGACACAGGACGGTCTCTGCCTATACTCGTGGCGAGCAGACAGTGCTATATGTGCCAGCAGGGGATTGACGACGAAATAGCGATTGCCTCAGATCCCCAGGACTTCATAGACCAGATACTGGGGCACTGCTCCCAGGCCCCTGATTTCCTGCTGCCGGACACTCCCCTGAAAGAGACGATCTTCAGAGTGCTTCTCGCTCACGGCAATGAGCCCATGGATCCTGAGCAGATTAGCGCTTTCATCGGTCAGAAGTGGGCGATGACGCAGTTCCCGCGCAATACCTCGCCCGAGGTCATACAACTGCTGCTTGAAAGCAGCGACTTCTACTGCATAGGTCCGGTCCCGGACTAATCGGAATCACGAACTTCAAGCCCGAAACGCGCCGATGCAAAGCCCGTGTCGAATCGCGCTGTACCTAATCCCCCGCCCCCTGGAGGCCCACATTGAACCTGACCGAACGACGCGAGCGATACAGGGCCATCCTGGAAGGAGACGAGTGCCTGCATCCGGCATCCGTGTACGATCCCATCTCGGCTCGCATAGCCGAGGACCTGGGATTCGAGGTGATGATGTTCGCCGGGTCCATAGCGTCGGCCACCGTGCTGGGCGCGCCGGACTACATCGTGCTCACACTGACCGAGTTCGCGCAGCAGATCCATCGGATATGCCGCGCCGGAACGCTCCCTCTCATGGTGGACGCCGACCACGGCTACGGCAACGCGCTCAATGTAAAGCGCACCGTGGAGGAGCTGGAGACCGCCGGAGTCGCCGCGCTGACCATAGAGGACACCCTGCTGCCCAGGCCGTTCGGACAGGCAGAACAGAGCCTCATTCCGCTGGAAGAAGGAATCGGCAAGATGAAGGCTGCGCTGTCGGGCCGGCAGGACCCTTCGCTCGTCGTGGCCGGAAGGTCGAGCGCAATCGGCATAGAGGGCATCGAGGAGGGCATCCGGCGCGCCAGGGCATACGAGGCCGTTGGAGTGGACGCGCTGTTCATGACCGGCATCAGTACCAGGGCCGAACTGGAGGCGTTGAGCGCAGAGGTGAGCATACCCATACTGCTGGGTGGAGCGAGCGCGGACTTGAACGACAGGGCGTATCTCGGCTCTCAGGGAGTGCGAATCGCGCTCCAGGGACACATGCCCTTCATGGCGGCGGTCAAGGCCACGCACGACACGCTGAAGGCGCTGCGAGACGGCGTTTCACCGTCCGAGTTGAACGACAGCATCGCGTCCGCCGGCCTCATGGCGCAGGTGACGCGGCTCGCCGAGTACGACGCATGGATTGATGAGTTTCTGGAGTAGCAACCCCATTTTCAGGAGGAGCGATAATGCCCAAGCCGACCAAGATTGAGAAGGTGGAGACGTTCCTCTGGGACCGATGGCTGCTCATCAAGATTCACTGCGAGGACGGGACAGTCGGTATCGGCGAGGGCGGCGTGCATGGCTGGCAGCGTCCCACCAAGACGATGATCGAGACGATGGAGCCGTACCTGCTCGGCAAGGACCCTCACCTGATCGAGCATCACTACCAGTGGCTGTATCGCAGTTCGCACTTCATGGGGTCGGTGGTCCAGGGCGCGCTCTCGGCAATTGACATCGCGCTGTGGGACATCAAGGGCAAGCGTCTGGACGTTCCGATATACGACCTGATGGGCGGCAAGACGCGCGACCGCGTTCGCTGCTACATACACGTGGGCGCTCCGAGCGACAACGACACGGCAGAGGGGCTGGCTGAGGACGCGCTGAAGGCCGCGAAAGAGGGTTTTACTGCGGTGCGCTTCTCGCCGTTCCCGAGGGACTACTACCTGCACAGGTCTTACAGCGAGTGGGCGGACGAGGCGGTGAACCGAGTGGGCGCGGTGCGTGAGACCGTGGGGCCTGGCGTTGACCTGTGTGTGGAGATACACCGGCAGATGGCTCCGGCGGAGAGCATCTGGCTTGGTCGTCGTCTGGAACAGTTCAGCCCGTTCTTCTACGAAGACCCGATGCTGCCGGACAGCCCAGCCATCATGGGGGACGTGGCGGCGCAGTGCAACATCCCGATAGCCACCGGCGAGCGTTTCACGACCATATTTGAGTACCAGCAGCTATTGGAGGCTAAGGCGGCGTCCTACGTGCGGCCAGACCTGTGCTTATGCGGTGGCCTATCTGGGTGCAAGAAGGTGTCTGCGATGGCAGAGGCGCACCACGTCAAGGTGATACCGCACAACCCGCTGTCGCCGGTCAGCACCGCGGCGTGCGTGCAACTAGACGCCTGCATCCCAAACTTCGCGCTTCAAGAGTACACAGGCGAGTCCGAACCACCAAAGAGCGACCTGCTGCTCAACCCACTTGAGTTAGTGGACGGCTACCTGACTGTCCCCGAAGGCCCCGGCCTGGGGATCGAGCTGAACGAGGCGGCGCTATCTCAGCCAGAAAACCCGAAGGTTCTGGACACGCCGATTGGCTTCGACGGCTCGGTGCAGGATAGGTAGGGACTCTAATAGGCGTACTTCTTCGCGGCCTCCTCGTTCAGGTTGCAGCCCCAGCCGGGGGCGGTGGGAACAGTCATCCAGCCATCCTTGATTTCGGGGAGGTTGGTGACCAGCTCGTCGCGCCAGGGGGCGGAGTCAACGTCGGACTCCATGATGCGGACGTTGGAGACGGCGGCGCACAGGTTGAGGCTCTGGAAACTGGACAGGTGTGAGTTATAGTTGTGCGGCGCGATGTTCAACTCATACACCTCGGCAAGGTCGGCGACCTTCTTGGCCTGGGAGAAGCCCTGCCACTGGACATCCACCTTCACGGTGTCCATGGCCCGCTTGCGGAAGTAGGGCTGGTATTGTCGGAGTCCGAGCAACTGCTCGCCTGAGCATATCGGCGACCTCTGTGCCATCTTGAGCTGGAGCAGCGCGTCGGGGTCCTGGTTGTCTATCTCCAGCCAGAACAGGTCGAAAGGCTCCAGAGCGCGGCCTATGGCTATCGCGCCCTCCGTCTTGAAGTTGTAGTTGATGTCCAGGCAGATGTCCACGTCTGGGCCGACGGCGGCGCGCATCGCGCCTATCTGCTCTGCGGTGTGGCGCACGAGGTCAGTGGGGGCGTTCTGGTCGTTGGCGCCTGCGAACATATTGTTTATGACGGAGGGTTCTTCACCCGGGAAGATGATGTTGGTCTTGAAGGCCGTATATCCGGCGTCAACGGCCTCGCGGGCGCAGTCGGCTACGTCTTCCATAGTGGCGAGCTTTGGCTTGCCCCACGCCTCGGCCATCCGGGCGCGGTAAGTGGCGAGGTGCGACCAGTACACGCGCTGCCTGTCGCGGAAAGGCCCGCCAACAAGCCTATGCACAGGAACACCGTGGAATTTGCCCTTGATGTCCCAGAGCGCGAGTTCGATGCCTGCGATGGCCATGGCGGTCGCGCCGCCGGACGCGGAGCGGGTGTGGCGGTACATATCCATGTAGAGCTTGTCCACCGGAAGCGGGTCCTGGCCTATCAGCGACTCGCCCAGGTCCTCGACCAGACCCGGCAGTCCGCGAGTCAATGCCCCTTCTCCGTATTCGGAGTAGCCTGTTATGCCCTCGTCGGTTCGAATAGCGCAGAAGAGCCAGGGGTTGCGGCCAAATCCACGGACGGCGAAGTTTTCGATTGCGGTGATTTTCATGGGGAGTTCCTTTCGGTGGTTTTCACCCTCACCCTAGCCCTCTCCCATCAAGGGAGAGGGGATATTAGCTACTTGTTCCAGGCGTATTTTCGGGCGGCTTCTTCTACCAGGTCGCAGCCCCATCCCGGTGCGGTGGGGACCGTCATGTAGCTGTTGATGACCTCCGGCCTCGCGGTGAACAGGTCGAAGCGCCATGGGACGCCCTCAGGGTCGGATTCCATTATCCTGACGTTGGAGACGGAGGCGCACAGGTGGACGGACTGGAAGCTGGCAAGCTCGGACGCCGGGTTGTGCGGCGCGATGTTGAGCTCGTAGGTCTCGGCAACGTCCGCGACCTTCTTGGAGGGGCCGAATCCCTGCCACTGTACGTCCACCTTCACGGTATCCATGGCGCGAAGCTCGAAGTAGGGCAGGTACTCGCGCACGCTGAAGTGCTGCTCGCCCGAGCACAGCAGCGTATTCGTAGAAGCCTTGAGCTGGGCGAGCGCTTCGGGGTCTTCGTTGTCGTGTTCTATCCAGAACAGGTTGTAGGGCTCCAGCGCGCGGGCAATGCGAATCGCTCCTTCGGTCTTGAAGTTGTAGTTGATGTCGAGAAGTATGTCCACGGAGTCGCCGACGGCCTCGCGCATGACTGAGATCTGCTTTTCGGCGTTTCGGACTATCTCGGTGTCGGCGCGCTGGTCGTGGCTGAGTCCGTCGCGGCTCTGGGAGATGGAGCGGGGAGTTTCGCCGGGCCAGATGATGTTGGTCTTGAAGGCGTCGTAGCCATGTTCGGGGGCTTCGAGAGCGGCGGCGGCCACTGCGTCCCAGTCCTTCAGGGGCTTGTCCGGGGCGAGCGATGGGTCTCCCGCCCTCGCGCTGGCGAGGTGGGACCAGTACACACGCTGGCTACCGCGATAGGGACCGCCGACCAGGTTGTTGACCGGAACGCCGAGCGCCTTGCCCTTGATGTCCCAGCAGGCAAGTTCGATTCCGGCGATGCCCATCTGGGCGATTCCGCCCGGCATGGCGCGCAGGTGCCGGTACAGGTCGAAGTAGAGTTTCTCGACCGCCTCCGGGTCTGCGCCAATGACGAGCGGCTTGAGGTCTTCTATCAGGCCGACGAGTGAGCGAGCCGCCACGCCGGAACCGAACTCTCCGTAGCCGGTAATGCCCTCGTCGGTGCGGACGGCTGAGAAGAGCCAGGGCCTTCGCCCGCCGTCAACGACGAATATCTCGATGTCGGTTATCTTCATATCGTAGGACACCCCCTCGAACTTTGGCGCATTGTACAGCGTGGAATCCAGGATTGGGAATAGGGATTTTCACTCTCACCCTTTAGGTCAAGAATCCCTGATATACTGGCATCGAAAGCCAGAGTTCAGGAGCGTTCACAATGTCCGGTCTGTCAGTTATCCCCCAGGCAAATAGGCCCGCCGCCATGGGCGTCAATGGCATGGCGACTTCCGCCCACCCACTTGCTTCACTTGCCGGCGTGCGAATGATGATGGCGGGCGGGAACGCATTCGACGCGGCGGTGGCAGTGGCCTCGACGCTGAACGTCTGCGAGCCCTTCATGTCCGGCGCAGGCGGAGTTGGCCTGGCGCTGGCATACGTGGCTTCGGAGGACCGCGTTCGCGCGCTGAACTTCTCAGGCCGTATGCCCGCCGCCGCCGACCCTGAGGAGTACGAAGCGGCCGACAAGGACATCGGTATCAAGTCGGCGCTCGTGCCAGGAAACGTCGCGGGTTGGCTCACCCTGCACGAGACATACGGCAGGCTTGAGCGCGAACAGCTCTTCGAGCCTGCGATTGGCTACGCCGAGAACGGTACGGCGATCACCTTCTTCAACGCCAAGTCAATCGGGAATTCGGTCCCGCGCCTTGCTCGATTTCCATCTAAGGGTATCTTTGTCAAGAACGGCAAGGGTCCAATACCTGGGCAGAGAGTCAAGCAGCCCCTATTGGCTGAATCCCTGCGCGCCATAGCGCGGGGCGGCAAGGACGAGTTCTACCGGGGCGAACTCGCCGCAAGACTCGTGAAGGGCGCTAAGGAACTTGGAGGCCAGTTCACCGAAGAGGACTTTGCCACATACGACGCCGAGTGGTGCGAACCAATCGGCATAAGTTACCGCGACTACGAGATTTTCTCCGTTCCTCCCAACTCTACGGGATTCCAACTGCTTGAGACCCTCAAGATCATGGAAGGCTTCGACGGTTCCGACCTGGTATTCCAGCATCCGGAGACCGTCCACTCATATATCGAAGCGGTCAAGCTGGCAGTTACGGACCGCATCAAGTGGGGCGGCGACCCCGATCACGTGAAGGCTCCCCTGAAAGGGCTTCTATCCTCCGGCTACGCTCGGAAGCAGCGCAGCCGCATAGACCGCGATAACGCCGCCGTAGTCTCAGGCGAAGAGTTCAGCCGTATGATACCGTCCGGCTCGCTCAAGGCGGGCAGCGCGGACGAGTTCGACGGCGGGATGACTACCCACTTCGCCGTGGCGGACTCCGATGGCAACGTCGTCTCCGTAACCCAGACGCTGGGCGGCGGATTCGGCTCCGCGGTCGCTCCCGGCGACACCGGCCTCTTCCTGAACAATATGGCGCACTGGTTCGATTTGGAGGAGGGCGCGCCCAACCGTCTCGCTGGCGGCAAGCGCGTTGACTTCTGCCTGGCGCCGACCCAGACCTTCAAGGACGGGCGCTTCCACGTAAGCCTGGGGACGCCCGGAAGTTGGGGCATCCTCCAGACGACGCCGCAGTTCGTGATGAACTTCCTCGACTTCGGCATGAACGTGCAGGAGGCCATCGAGGCCCCACGCCTGCGCGTATTCGAGGAACGGCGCGTAGTGATTGAAGAGCGCTTCCCATATCACGTCCGCGCCGCGCTCGCCGAGAAGGGTCACGATATCGAACTAGCTGAGCCGTTCTCGACGACAGTCGGCGGAGCGCAAGGCATCATGGTTGACCAGGAATCGGGGACGTTCCAGGGAGGGGCGGACCCGCGCCGCGACGGGGTGGCAATTGGGTGGTAGGGAGTTTTCAGTGAGATGCCTGTATTCCTGAGACAAGGCCCTTATAGATTTTACGTCGTCTCGGCAGACAGGATAGAGCCACCCCACATTCACGTGCGGCGCGATGTGGGTTACGCCAAGTTCTGGCTAGACCCGGTAGCATTGCAAGATGGTGGCAACTTTCGGAGGTCAGAAATCCGACGCATTCAGAGAATCGTCGAACGGAATCAAGCAGAACTTCTGGAGGCTTGGCATGGCTACTTCAACCGTTAGTGTAGATATGCCCGATGCGGTAGCAATTGCGGTTACTGAGGACACGCTATCCGTCCAGGTATCAGATGGACGGACAATCTCGGCGCCGTTAGCGTGGTATCCCAGATTGGTTCACGCTACTCCGGAGGAGAGGGACAATTGGGAAATTCATGCAGGAGGCCAGCACCTGCACTGGCCTGACCTCGACGAGGATCTCAGTGTGGAAATGTTGCTGACGGGTCAAAGGTCTGGTGAAAGTCGAAGGTCATTCAAGCGATGGCTCAAGGCCAAGCAGGCCGGTCTTCCGGTAACCATCCACGAAATATGCCCCGCGACAGAAGACCCTGAATACTTATAGCTGACCACTGAACACCGACACCCCCAACAAACGACGCTTCTTCTTCGGCTGGTGGATTGTGCTTGCCGGTGGACTTGTCATGTCCATCGCGTCGGGGATTAACTTTCATGGGTTTGGGAATTTCATCATTCCGCTGGGGCGCGATTTTGGGTGGAGCCGCACTACCATCTCCGTCATATTCAGCGCGGCGCGTCTGGAGTCCGGGCTGCTGGGGCCAATTGAGGGATGGGCGGTTGACAAGTTCGGCCCACGAAGGCTGATTCTTGTCGGAATACCACTGATGGGCTTAGGGTACATCGGCCTCAGCTTCATCAACGGCCTCTTGGCCTTCTTCTTCGTGTACGTGTTCATGATCGCACTGGGCAACAGCCTGGGGATGAGTACGCCCATCACCGCTGCTGCCGCCAACTGGTTCAATCGGCGGCGCGGGCTGGCCTTCGGAATAATGTGGTCGGGCGTGGGACTTGGCGGGTTGTTCGTTCCGGCGGTGGGCTGGCTGATTGAGAACTACGGCTGGCGGACGGCGGCGCTGGTCATAGGCATATTCATCGTGATAATAGGGCCGCCGGTCGCCTCCGTCATGCGGCACAGGCCGGAGCAGTACGGCTACTACCCCGATGGCGTCGAACCGGAGGGCGCGCGCGATTCCCAGGGCCGGACGAGGCCGATAAGGGCCGACCTGTCCAACGACTTCACGGCGCGGGAGGCGCTCAGGACTTCCAGCTTCTGGTACCTGACGCTCTCTATCATGGCGCGGTCCCTGGTCAGCGGCGGCATCGGATTGCACCTGGTGCCGTTCTTCGTTGATCTGGGAGCGTCGAACGTGACCGCCGCCGCTCTTGCCGGTTCGGTCGGACTGATGAGCATACCGGGACGCTTCGGTCTCAGCGCGCTGGGCGACTACGTGAACAAGCGTTACGTGATGGCCGCGTCGCTCGCGGTGATGTCGGTGTCCATCATATTCATGGCTCGCGCTGAGAACGTGGCTGCGGTCATACCCGTACTCATTGTGTTCTCGGCCTCGCAGGGCGGCATATCCGTCATTCCGCAGTCTCTGATAGCGGACTACTTCGGGAGGAGGGCTTACGCCACCATCCAGGGATTCAGGTCGAGCATACAGATGTTGGGAATCATCGCCGGACCGATAATCAGCGGCTACATCTTCGACACGACGGGCAGCTACACGAACGCCTTCCTGGGTTTCTCGGTGGCCGCTCTGCTGTCCATGGCGCTGGTGTTCATGGCGCGGCCTCCACAGAAGCCGGCGCCGCGTAGAGGCGCGAGGGCTATGTAACCCCGGCGACGGGATAGTCGAAGTAAGCGGAGTTGATGAGGGAGTGGAGTTCGCGGGACTCTTCCAGAGCGCGGTTGAGCAGGTCCTCGCGGTCGAGGTTGTCCGGCCACTCGTACTGCACCAGCGCGCTCAGGCGACCGGCCATGCGTCGAGCCGCTCCGAAGGAATCCGCGCCCGGGCCCGCTCCAATCGAGTCGAGTTCCGACTCTATCGCCCTGAACGAGCGGCTGAGCGAACTCGGAAGCATCGGGTCGGTCACGAGCAGGTCCATGACGTCGCCGGGATAGACGGAGATACCGTAGCGCCGGTTGTATTGCTCGAGCGCGTTGGAAACCCGCAGCAGGTCCAGCCAGTCTCCTTCCCTGTACTCACCCGCCTCGACGTCAATGGCTATCTGCTGGACGATGAGTTCGGCGGAGAACTGCGCTCTCTCTATGAATCTCCCGATTTGCAGAAAGCTCCAGCCCTCGTCCCTGTACATGGTCGTCTCGGCAGCCCCGGAGAACGCGCCGATGTCGGCGCCCATCTCCGTGTAGAAAGCTTCGGGCGACGATACCCATATATCCTGAATATCCAGGCTGCGTATGCGCAGGTACACCAGGTTCAGACGCTGCCACATCTCGGAGCTGATGCGATGGCGCATCTGGCGAGCGTTCTCCCTGCCTTGAGCGAAACAGTTCCATACCGAATCCGGGTTGACTCGGTCGAAGGTGAGATCGCCCGCGAGCGTGTAGGAATCGGCCAGGGTATATTCGTCGCTTTCTTCGATACCGATGTCCAAGCTGCCGCCGGGCGGCAGGCGATTCAGGGACATATAGAGGCGTCGCCAGCCCGCGTGTATATCGCGCACAGGCCGG
>DAOULF010000197.1:0-2506 GCA_034420555.1 Dehalococcoidia bacterium | reverse complement strand
GTCTTCTCTCCCCTCCAACTCAGCAGGGTCCTGCTACTGCTCCTTGTCCAGCATCTCGGTCGAGACGGTGATCCGATGGTGTTCGGCATAGATGAGACTATCGAGCGTCGTCGAACTGCTCAACTTCTGCCAGTCCCTGACACAACCGGTCACCTTCATCACCAGGCTGAGACTCGACGCTGTGCTCTACGAACCTCCGCCAACGCGACTGCCTGGACAGATCGGACTACCTCGCATCAAGGGACAGCGACTGCCCTCGCTCATCCACCTCCTCAGCAACGACGATGTGAACTGGGACCGTGTGTCGGTGGTCTGGCACGATGGCGCCACCCGTACACTTCAACTGGGATCTCAGACCGCACACTGGTATAGCTGGGCAGACCCCCGGTGCCGATCCGATGGGTACTCATCCAAGACTGAGCCGACCTTCATTGACGCCATCGCGCTGGTACGTCGTCAACTCTGGCTTGGTTCTGAGACTTTATCAACGTCGGCGGCGGCCAGCGATGTGGCAAAAGTCCCTCTACCGCTGTTCAATCGTCTCGTGGAATCTCTTACCTACGCCGCTTGATGGACTCCACTTCTGTACAAAGTCGAGCTTTGGATTGACGGCTTATCTACCCTCACCCCAGCCTCTCCCACAGGGAGAGGGGGTAAGTCGGAATCTTGTCAAGTCCTTTCAGGATCCTATTTCCGCAGTTTTGCCTTCATCTGGAATTGCGCATTATTCGGAAAAGATATAGCCTTTGTCCAGAAATTGCGTTCTGAGCCGAGGTCTTCCCCGATGCGTCAATTCAGCCGTCCTCTGCCACACAAGATGGATAAGCCCCTTCGTGAGTCTCTCAGCGTTCACATGCCGCCTTCGTCGAGCGGCGTCCCACCCATTTATCGAGAGACGACGAAGTGCATCGCATATATGTGCGTTTACGCATACGGATGCAGCGAGCGTACCCAGCGCGCGGCGCAGGTTATGATGCGTCGCTGCATGAGATATATGCCGGAGAACCTGAGAGTGAAGCCGAAGCTGTCGGATTACGCGCTCGACCTGCTCGCGGAGCAGCGGAGGTCGGGGGCGGAGCTTGCGAGCGAGACGTTCGCGATTCTGGATGAGCATCGGCCCGATGGCCCGACTCGAAAAATAGCATAGGGGTTGTAGATATGTCCGGCATGTTCGACCTGAGCGGCAAAACGGCGTTAGTCACAGGAGGCAACGGCGGAATAGGACTGGGGATAGCGAGAGGTCTTGCGGGCGCGGGCGCGAACGTAGTCGTGGCGGCGCGCAACCAGGCCAAGACCGGCGAGGCCGTGGCGGAGATCGCTTCGCTGGGGGTAGGCGCGCTCGGCGTGCCGATGGACGTTCTGGATGAAAACTCGGTAGCGGAGGGCGTATCGGCGGCGGTGTCGGAGTTCGGCGGCATCGAGATATTGGTGAACAATGCCGGCATAGGCATTCGCAAGCCGCCCCAGGACTACTCCCTGGAAGAGTGGCAGCAGGTGGTCGGGATCAACCTGGACGGCACTTTCTTGTGCTCGCGCGAGGTATATCCTCACATGAAGAGCTCGGGCGGAGGCAAGATAATCAACATCGGCTCAATGACGTCTGTGTTCGGGTCGGACTGGGTGGCGGCGTATTCGGCGAGCAAGGGCGGCGTGGTGCAGCTAACGAAGAGCCTGGCGGTGGCGTGGGCGGCGGACAACATACAGGTGAACGCGATTCTGCCCGGATGGATACACACGGATCTGACCGCGCCTATCCGAAACCAGTTCACGGAGCGCTACGAGTACATCAGGTCGCGCATCCCTCACGGTCGCTGGGGCGAGCCGGACGAGATGGGCGGCGCGGCGGTGTTCCTGGCGAGCGCGGCGTCGGATTACGTGACGGGGGTCTCGCTGCCCGTGGACGGGGGATATACGTCGTTCTGAGGCATGATAACGGGCGGGCATCCATTGGATACCTGCCTATGCGTGTAACCGAGATGGTGTTGACTTAGCGTCCGCCCGCGACTGCCGGGACTATGCTGACCTCGTCGCCGTCGCCGGTGGCGGAGTCTATCCCTTCCAGAAATCGCACGTCCTCGCCGTTGACGTAAACGTTGACGAAGTTGCGAAGGTTGCCGTCCGGGTCGCAGATGCGTTCCTTGATTCCCGGGTACTGGCCCTCCATGGAGTCTATGATCTCCTTGAGCGTTGCGCCGTCGGCGTTCACTCTGTCCTGGCCGTCGGTTACGCGGCGAAGCGGGGTGGGTATCCTGACCGTAATGGCCATGTCGTATCAGACCTCCGATAGTTATGTTGTCGGTTCTGGATTCCCGCTTTCGCGGGAATGACGGTTAGCGCGATTGATGGTTGTCGATTCTGGATTGCCGAGCGGCGAGCCCTTCGGGGTTCCCGCGTTCGGAGACCTTTGCGTAACTGGTCAAGATGGCTCTTTATGGTGGTGCTCGGCAATGCACCCGGATTCATCGAGTGTGTTCAGATGCTTGCCTGCACTGGTTTTGGCTATAGG
>DAOULF010000196.1:0-3645 GCA_034420555.1 Dehalococcoidia bacterium | reverse complement strand
GAAAACGCAGCAGCTCGCGGAGGCGGACGAGGTTGCCGTCCCCCACCACCTTCGTCCGCAGGCCTTCGATCTCGAGGTTCATCTTTTCCAGCAGGGACGCATGCCACCGGCCCGGCGGCAGGTCGTTCTCGAAGTACCCCGATACCCGGACGAAGAAGGTCTCCAGGGCGGTGTAGTAGGTTTCGAGATAGCCGGCAACGACCAGGGCGCTGTCATCGGTGCGGCCGATGCGCGGCAGCGTCGTGTCCCGGGCATGGCGGAGCTTCGAGTAGATGGCCTCCACTCGTTCCCGTGCCTGTGCGAGCTCGGCGATCAGCTCGTCGATGCCGTGTTCAGGCCGGGTCTCCATCTTCCCATGCCACTGCGCCGAACCGCCGGATGAGGTCGGCTCTTCCCGGATCGAGGCGCTCCATGACGACCAGGTCGACGTGAAAGTCGGTCATCGAATCCGCCTGTGAGCGGATGGCGGCGAGGGTCTCTTCGTCGCAGCTCATCCCCTCGAGGGCGATGTCGATGTCCGAGATCTCGGAGAAGCGTTCGGTATGGACGAGGGATCCCCACTGGAAGATGCGCAGGGGCCGGTACTCCGCGGCAATGGCGGAGATGATCCGGGCGGCATCTCGCTGCGCCGACTGCAACCGCCGGTGAAGAGCCTCACGCCGCCGCTCGTGCCGGCTGACAACCCAGCGGGCGGCGGCGGCCGTATCGACAGCCATACTCCCTCTCCGGTGAACGCGATTAGCATACCTTCTGTGAATCCCCTGTCAAGAATCTCGAAGGCAGGAACGGCCGGTTGGCCCGGGGGCGGCACGCGCACCGCCAACGGCAGGGTGGTCTGCAGCCCCTCCGGGTCGCGGGCGGTGACCTCGTCGGGCCCCTTGGGATCAGGCGAGTGCCGTAGTCGCTCCTGTAGATCTTGCCTCCGGCCGGATCCAGGGCCAGGCCCCGATAGGCCCCAGGGAACAGACAGAGGAGACAGACGGCCGCCCATCCCCAGAACAAAGCAGCCATCACCGCGCCTGGAATCGGCGGTGGCGCCATCCTCCTTCAGAAGGCAAACCCGCGGCTCACTCCCTCTCGACGGCCCTGCTCAGATTCAGGGTGATGGGCTCCGGTTCGTTGAGCCCGGCATCGGGGTGCTGCAGGACGCAGCTAGGTGGGACCGGCCCTCGCGGTCGTCCCGGGCGCCCATGCCACCCGTCCCGGAAATGGAAGACGGTAGGGTGTGGACGTCGGCCTGTGTGGCGTCGGCCGTGTAGCCCAGATGAGCCATCGCCTGGATGGTGATCGCGCTCAGCGGAGCGGGATCAGACGATCCTTGCGTCATCAGTTCGCTCTGCATCACGGACTCCCGCCACTGGCTGTCCCGAGGCGGGTTCGTGTCCCCGCCCGAACCGCGGGGAGCGGCGGCGCTCGATGATCCGCTCCAGAGCCGCGGAGAGCACCCCGACCGCTCCGGCGGGAGGAAGTCCTCCAGCACGAGGTAGCCGTCTGTTGTCGAAGCAGAAGCGCTCCGCGCCGGTGGGATGGATCTGACATGGAGGCAACCTTGCGCGGGACACGCGTCCATGATTCCTTATGCAGTTTCTGTGCAGTCTTGACAGGGAGGGAGGACGGAGATTCCCTCTCTGGCACTCCTTTTCAGGAGTGCCACCGGTGGGAGCGCTTTCGAGCCCAGGCCCATGAAGCCTTGGACCGGTTTCTGGATGGACTGGATAGCCCGCATGACCACCGGAGTGGAGCCGGCGCTCAGGGACGCGCACGTCGTCCTAGAGCGTGGCTTCGCTGTCGACCTTCACGTAGCAGGAGGCGCATTCGATGGACTATCGTCGCACAACCGTCAGCGAGGCATTCACCGAGAGAGTCCAGTACGTAGTGCCGAGCTATCAACGGAATTATGTCTGGACCAAGGAGGATCAGTGGGAGCCTCTGTGGGACGATGTAATGGGAGTTACGCAGCGTGTTCTCGATAATGACTCCGATCAGGAGCCCCATTTTCTCGGCACGATCATTACGAAGTCTATACATGCTGGCCAGGGACGCCTCCAATACTGGTCCGTAGTCGACGGCCAGCAGCGACTCACAACGCTCCAACTATTGATAGCTGCGGCACATTCGGCTTTCACTCAGTACCAGGCTGCTGCGTCTGCCGCGATGCTCAAGGGCTACTTGACCAACCAAGAGGCTTTCGTTCAAGTGAGCCATGAAAGGTACAAGATTCTACACAAGAACCGAGACTATCGTGGCTTCGCCGCCGTAGTTGAACTAGGCTTGGCCGAATCGCATGCGGGGCCGAGCGACGCGTCGCATCAACCTCTTTCCGACTGCTATGGATATTTCCGACAGGCCACGGAGGACTGGCTTGAGGTTGGTTCCGCAAAACCACTCAGCGACAGGGCAGACGCCTTGAGTAAGGCGATCATAGGTAAACTCGAGTTCTTCGAGATCCGCTTGGGGCACCAGAACAGCCACTCGGTTTTCGAAGCTCTAAACGCCCGAGGCGAACCGCTGACTGAGTGGGAGAAGACGAAGAACTACATGCTGTCCATCGCAGTCAGTAAGGATGATCCTGATGGAGACCATGCCTACAAGAATCATCTGGAAGCGTACGACAGCGATGCCTACTGGAATGAGATCGTCAGCTCCCCTCGATTCACAGGCCAGCGCATCGACCTTTTCCTGTTTTTCTTCGCTCAGATCGAGATTCCGAAGCGGCGGCAGAAGGCATCGGGCGAGTCGGAGCTTAGATCTCTGCAGCGCAACCGCCTCTATCGCGACTTTCGCTATGTGGGCGAGCATCTCTATCGGAAGAATCAGAAGGAATTCAATGGCCTGCTGAATCGATTGGAGGACTACGCAAAGATCTACAAACGGATCGACCGCAGAGATGACGAATATTTCTCGAAGTACGCCCGGTTGGTCATGCACCGGAGGGAGACGCTGAACCTTGCATCTCTGATTCCGGTCCTAATGGTTCTCATAAGAAAGCTGGGTTACGGCGAGGATCTCGACCAAGCGCTCCGAGTCCTCGATAGTTACCTCATGCGGCGTGTAGCGCTGAAAGCGAACTATTCTGGCTTCGATGATGTTGCATTTGGCTATGTGCAAGATATCCGAGATGCGCCTCCAGGAGACGTTGTTGCAGTGTTGATCGAACTCTTTGAGAAGTCGACATGGGCGAACCGTTGGCCAGACGACGAAGAAGTCATGCTGCATCTTCGAGAGGCGAACATGTACCACAGCATTTCGAGCGCAAGGAAGCAGCTACTACTGTGCGGTGTAGCCCAGAAGATGCATGAAGAGAAGCCGCATCTCGCGATGGCCTTCAGCCCGGAGGAGACATTGAGTGTCGAACATGTCGCGCCGGTGAGCTGGGAAAGGCACTGGAAGGAGGATTTGGAGTTCGGAGACAATGACGAGGAGAGACAGCGCCTGAATGGAGTGGTTCACCAGATCGGAAAGGGCAGCTTAGGCGATTGTTATAGCGAGATTTGGGGACGTATGTGTATATTTTCCAGTGACTTGCTGTCGGTGGCCGCGTCCCCCGCGGCCGGCTCCCCTGCCTTGCCCAAGGAGGGGCGCGATGACCGCGATTCTCTCTCTGGCGCCCTTTCAGCAGCGGCAGCTGTGGGAGCGCTTCCGAGA
>DAOULF010000195.1:0-12840 GCA_034420555.1 Dehalococcoidia bacterium | reverse complement strand
AAGAACATGCAGTCCGAGCCCAGGAAGGCCCACATCAGCAGTTTTCTGTGGTTCAGACCTGTTGTAGTTGGTTCGTGCTCGCCGTGTATGGCGGGGGCGTGTGCCACTTAATCAGCCTCCGTAGCGTTAATGGGCGGCGTGTCCGCCGTCCGGTTCGGGGTCATTGACCGGCTCGAACGACCAGGCGTACACGGCTACCATACCGATGACCACGCCGATGACCGTAGTTGTCAGCGCGACCCAGTTGAGGGAGCGTATCCCGGCATCGCTCACGTTTATCAGATAGACCAGGCCCATTCCGCCTATGAACAGGCCGAGCGAGACGAAGAACGGCCAGTACGACGGCTGGGGCAGGTGTATGTCGTGAGCGTCGTCGCTGTCGGAGCCGCCCGCTACCACGGGAACAGGCGCGCCAGGCGCGAGCTCGCGCCTGCGCTGCTTCTCTTCCCACCAGTCGTCGCGGTCCTGCACGTTCGGTATCTCGGCAAAGTTATACTCCGGCGGAGGCGAAGGGATTGACCACTCCAGCGTACGGCCGTCCCATGGGTCGCCGCCCGCCGCCTCGCCCTTCTTCCAACTTCGGGCCATGTTGTGGATGAAGATCAGGAATCCAACGATGAGGAAGAGAACGCCCACTGTCGAGACCATGTTCCAGAAGTCCCAGCCCATGCCTCCGTAGTAGGTGTAGATGCGGCGCGGCATTCCATTCATCCCGGTGAAGTGCATCGGGAAGAAAGTTATGTTCTGTCCTATGAACATCAGCCAGAAGTGCCACTGTCCCAGCTTCTCGTCGTACATTCTGCCTGTCAGCTTGGGGTACCAGTAGTACGTCCCTGCGAGGATGGCGAATATAGCCCCTCCGAACAGTACATAGTGAATATGGGCCACGATGAAGTACGTGTCCTGCTGCTGCGCGTCCGACGCGGCAACCGCGTGCATCACCCCGCTGATCCCGCCGATGATGAACATCGAAACGAATGCTATGGCGAACAGCATCGGCGTCTTGTAACTTATCGAGCCGCCCCACATCGTTCCCATCCAGTTGAACACCTTTATGCCTGTCGGCACGGCTATCAGCATGGTCGTTACGGTGAAGACCGAGTTCGCCACCGGCCCAAGGCCGACGGTGAACATATGGTGGCTCCAGACCATCCATCCCATGAAGGCTATAATCACGCCCGCAAGCACGACTGTCGCGTAACCGAACAGCGGCTTCTTCGAGAATACGGGCAGTATCTCTGACACGATGCCCATAGCGGGCAGTATGAGGATGTACACCTCCGGGTGTCCGAATACCCAGAATAGATGCTGCCACAGCACCGGGTTGGCCCCTGCCGCGACATTGAAGAAGTTCATGCCGAACGCGCGGTCGAAGTAAAGCTCTATCAGCGCGACGGTTATGACCGGGAAGGCGAGCACCAACAGGATAGCTGTCACCATCGTCATCCACGTAAACAGCGGCAGACGCATCAGGCTCATGCCCGGGGCGCGCATATTCAGTATGGTTACGATGAAGTTGAAGGATGCCGCCAGCGACGCAATGCCAAGCACCTGCAACGAGATGATCCACACGTCAATGCCGTGTCCCAGGTTGTAGGTGATACCCGTCAGCGGTGAATATCCGAACCAGCCACCGTTGGGAGCGGAGTGGGTGAACCAGCTAATCTTTAGAAGCAGCGCCCCGCCCAGGAATGTCCAGTAGCTGAAGGCGTTGAGGCGGGGGAACGCGACGTCTCTTGCGCCAATCTGAAGCGGGACGACGAAGTTGAAGAACGCAGCCGAAAGTGGCATGACGCCGAGGAATATCATCGTCGTCGCGTGCATCGTGAAGAGCTGGTTGAAGATCTCCGGCGTGATCAGATTCTGTTCCGGCCTGGCAAGCTGGACCCTTATCAGGAACGCCTCGATACCACCCGAGAAGAACATCAGGAATGCGGTGACTCCGTAGAGCACGCCGATGCGCTTGTGGTCAATCGTGGTTATCCACGACCAGATGCCAGTCGGGTGAACAGGTCTCGGTATTGCCAGAGTAGTCATCCCGTTTCTCCAAAAACTAATTTCAACTGTTGGGCCGTTACTTCAGGCTCGACAGGTAGGCTACGATTGCAGACAACTCGGCTTCCGTCAGAGCATTTTCCGGGTCTATGTACGCCGCGCCCTCCGAGGCCATCGTGTTGCCCGGCTTCACGCTCTCGGGATCGCTTATCCAGGTCCTCAGATTGTCCTGCAATATAGAGAGGTTCACGTTGCCGCTCTCGTCGCGATTGTCGAACATCCCCCCGGCCAGATTCGTTCTGCTCGCAACGTGAGCCAAATTCGGCCCCTCTCGTCCGGCAACGCCATCATTAGAGATCGGGTCGGTCGCATGACAGCCGGAACACCCGGCGCTTGCGCTGCGGAAGACCTTCTTCCCCTCTGCCACAAGTGGGTCCTGCGACTCTTCAGGCGGGGTAGCCTCCGCCCTGAGCCAAGCGTCGAAGTCCTCGCGTGTGTGGACTATCACCTTGAAGCGCATGTTGGCATGCTGCACGCCGCAGAACTCGGCGCACTGACCATAGTACGTCCCCGTCTGGTCGGACTGTATCCACATGGTGTTGTCGTTATTTGGCACCATGTCCACTTTGCCCGCGATTTTTGGTATCCAGAAGCTGTGGATCACGTCAACTGAGTCGAGATTCACGTTTATCACTTCGTGAACTGGAATATGCAGGTCGCCCGCGAAGACCACATCCTTCGTCGGATCGTCGGGATGGTCGTATCTGAACTCGAACCACCACTGATGACCGATCACGTCAACGGTAAGCGCCCCGGGTTCGGGCGATACCTGGTTGTCGAATATCGTGAATATGGTGGGTATCGCCACCAGGATCACGATGGCGGTCGGGCCGGCCGTCCATGCGAATTCCAGGGTATGGTTGCCCTCGACCTGTTCGGGAATGTCATCGTCGCGCCGCCTGCGGAACTTGATGAGCAGGTAGATGAGCGCGCCCTGGACGGCTACGAAGACCACCGCGCCCGCCCCCAATATGATCCAGAAGAGGTTGAGCTGCGACTGAGCGACGGGGCCATCCGCGTCGAACGTGGACTGCGGGTCGCCGGGAGTGCATCCGAGCATCAACGCCACAAGCGCCCCCAGCATTAGGAAGCCGAGAAACAGCTTGCGACGCCGGTGGAAATTGAGCATATTCTTAGGTTCCCTCTCAAAAGACATTATACCGCTTCTGAAACCGACAAAGAATCTATCAAAGCGCCCTGTCTCAGTCAAGACACAAGCGCCCTCCGCAACACTGATCTATGAGTCGAACCCTGTCGCATTAGAGGCGCACCAGGCTGTCCACCATGATGACCAGGAACAGCAAAGCTAGATAAGCGAGAGAGTAAAGATAGGCGGCTTTCGCGCCTTCGATCCCGTCCCGCCTCATTAGTCTGAACGCATAGTAGATGAAGCCTATTCCCAGCGCCAGCGAGCCTCCGAAGTACACCCAGCCGACCGCTCTCGTAGTGAAGAACATCAGCGTCAACGCAAGCAGCAGAATAGTGTAGAGCAGAATGTAAAGTTTGGTGTTCTTGACTCCGGCGACCACCGGCAGCATCGGGATTCCGGCCCTCTGATAGTCGTCCTTGATCATCAGGGACAGCGCCCAGAAGTGCGGGGGAGTCCAGAAGAACACGATAGCGAACATATACAGCGCGGGCAGTCCGAGCGCCCCGGTTACGGCCACCCAGCCCACCATTGGAGGTATGGCTCCGGCCGCTCCTCCGATGACGATGTTCTGGGGAGTGCTGCGCTTGAGCGCCTTTGTGTAAACGAAGACGTAGAAGAGTGTCGCCGACAGCGTGAGCAGGGCGCTGAGAATGTTCACGAAAGCGCCCAGAATTATGAAAGCCACTACGTTCAACGCAATTCCGAACCACATGGCGTGCTGCGGAGGGATGCTGCCGCTGACAATCGGGCGTCCCGCGGTGCGCCCCATGAGTCCGTCTATGTCGCGGTCCAGGTAGTGGTTTAGCGCGTTCGCACCCCCTGCGGCCAGCGCTCCGCCACCCAGTACCAGTATGACCAGAAGCGGGTCCGGAACCCCCCGCGCCCCAAGGAACATGCCCCCGAGCGCTGTGAACACCAGCAGGGAGATTATGCGAGGCTTGGTGAGGGCTATATACCCCCTCAGTGTGGAATTTGAGCGGTCCTGTACCGCGGTAGAGGTAGCCATTCTACTCTCGTTAAGTCGCTTTCTGTCTGAAGACCGCTGTGCCAAGCTCGGTAGCGGGTCGGTAAGAGTATATCAGAGCGGCGAGGCTTACAAGACCAACCCAGACCAGGGTGGCCAGGCTGAGATGGGTTGCCTTGAGGTCAGCCGTGAATCCGTTCCATATCACGAACGCGCCGATCACGATCTGCACCGCGAAGGCAGTGGCTAGGGACGCAGCGGCCATCCTGGTCGGACTCTGTGGGGTCGCCGAAACCCAGGCCCTCCATGCTGTCCACAGGATTACGATACCTACGATTGCGGCTATGTATCTGTGTCCCATGTGTACGGTATAGGCCCACCCGTCGGGAAGGAGACTTCCGCGGCACAGGGGCCAGGTGGCGCACGACGTTCCATATCCCTCTCCGACCATGTAGGAGCCGGAGAGTATGAGAACGAAAGCGCCGACCAGGGAGGCGATGATCAGCGGTTTGAGCGAATCGCCCTGTCCTGAACTGGCGCCGGCGGGCGCGGAAGAGTATGGGTTCCAGCCCGCAATGGCCGCCACTATCAGGCAGGCAATGAGTAATTCGGCAATGGCCAGGTGAAGCAGTCTGTACTGCCAGGCGAGTTCTGTCAGGACGGTGACTCCTCCAAGAATCCCTGCCACGATCACAAGAACGAGCGCTGCCACGCTCGTGTACCAGACAAGCCGGTTGGCGCGGAAGCGCATCCAGGCTATGGCGGTGGTTGCTATGACCAGCAGACCCAGCACGGATCCGGACAGCCGATGACTGTATTCTATGAGTGTAGCGGTGTCGAACGGGGGGATGATCTGTCCATGGCACAGGGGCCAGTCCGGGCAGCCGAGGCCGGAGTCCGTCACTCGCACAACTCCGCCGAGCGTTACCTGGAAGAATGCGGACAGGATAGCGGCGACAACCACGACGCGGAATAGTGTTTGTACTCTATCGCTCGGCAATATCAGGGCCTGTGTGAATTCGACCGTCCAGCATTGAATATGTGCATTATTTCACGAACTCAGATTATCACAGTTTCCGATAGCGCGTCAATCAATGCGTTTTGTAAGTAGGGGACCTTTGCACAACTGCCGTCATGCCCGCGAAGCCTGTCCTCGTGAAGACGGGGAGCGGGCATCCAGGGGTGGAGTGGACGGTGCGAGCAGCCAGAGAACTTGCTATGCTCCACACCCATTCAGACCTCCAAAATCCAAGATTACGCAAAGGTCTCAAATAGGAGCCTGTATCAATCTAGTCGGTCACCTCATCGTCATACCCGCGAAAGCGGGTATCCAGGGGTAGGGTGGGGCAGGTCTTGATTTAGTCCACCGACCAAACTGATACAGCATCCTCAAATAGAGCAAGGCTTGACTGGATTTGTTCTGGGCAACTAGAATTATCTCGCCTCGAGAGAGGCCGCCCACGCATACGGCCCGCTAGCTCAATTTGGCAGAGCAACTGACTCTTAATCAGTAGGTTCTCGGTTCGAGTCCGAGGCGGGTCACTCCCAACTTTCCTCAACGAAGCGTCACTTCAGCCCGCGTTTCGTATGAAGTCCGCGATCCGCTCCCCAATCATCATCGTCGTCACGTTCGTGTTGGCGCGCACGCAGTCCGGCATAATAGAGGCATCCGCGACTCTCAGGCCCTCGATCCCGTGAACCCTGCCGTACTGGTCAACGACGCTCGTCGGGTCCGACGCCGGCCCCATCCTGCACGTGCTCGTCAGGTGGTTCCCGGTGACCACTTCACGCTGAAGCCATTCGTCCAGTGCGTCGTCCGACTCCAGCGCGGGCGGCGGCGGCTCTGTAATTTCCTCGATGATGTCCTCGAAGTCAGGATGCTTTGAGATCTCTATCGCCTTGTGAACTCCTTCCCGCGCGCGCTCACGGTCGAACGGATCACTG
Source organism: Dehalococcoidia bacterium (assembly GCA_034420555.1). Taxonomy (GTDB): domain Bacteria; phylum Chloroflexota; class Dehalococcoidia; order Lucifugimonadales; family UBA1123; genus VXRN01. The sequence continues at coordinate 6,727 of DAOULF010000195.1, read as the reverse complement.
AGCAGGTTCACATTTATGTCTGGCTCGTCGTATGGATCGGCGGACTTCAGCTTGATCTCCCCCTTGCTCATGGCAAGGTAGATCGCAGCCACGAACCTGATGCCGATAGGTTCCATGCGGTCGCCGCCCCGGTCCACCCGCGCGCTGGCGAAGTTCATCGGCCAGAGCAGCATATCGTTCGGCAGGGGAGAGCCGGACGCCGTGTACCGCAGTCCGATCTGGAGCCTGGGCGCTAGTCCGTCCAGCGGAAATCCTTCCTTGGTCCTGAACGTAATGAATATCAGCGGATGGTCGCTGAGGTTCTGACCGACGCCAGGAAGGTCGTGTACCACTGGAATCCCGTGCTCCGACAGATGCTCCGCAGGCCCGACGCCCGAAAGCATGAGTATCTGCGGATTGGCGACCGTCCCGCAACTCATCACGATCTCATCCGCCTCCACCACGAACGTCTCGCCGCCGCTCTCCACCTCCACGCCGGTCACGCGCCTGCCGTCGAACAGCAGTCTGCGAACGTGACAGTCCGCTCGGATCGTCAAGTTGAGCCGGTGTCGCGCCGTAGGCAGGTATCCGAGCGCGGTGCTGATGCGTATGCCGTTCGGGTTGTTGAACGCCATCGGTGCTACCCCCGAGGCGTCCGGGTTGTTTATGTCGTAGGCGCTGGGGCTGCCCGCTGCCAGGCAGGCGTTGTAGAACGCCCTCTGCGGCGGAAGCCAGTCCTCGGGCTTGAACCTGTGAACGACTATCGGCCCGTCCGTGCCGTGAAAGTCATCGTGAACGTCCGTGTCCGTCTCGATGGCCCGGTAGAACGGCATCACCTTGTCGAAAGTCCACTCATCGTTCCCCCATGACGCCCACCGCTCGAAGTCCTCCGGCAGCGCGCGCATGAAGACCTGGCCGTTTATCGCACTCGTGCCGCCTGTCACCTTGCCCCTCGCCACCAGCATTGGCCCGGACACGTCGTTCGCCCTGCCTGTGAACTGCCAGTTGTGTTCATCGCTCACGGTCACGTCAGTAGCGGTGGCGTAGCCGTACTTCAATTCGTCTGGCAGCGTCTCGAAGTCGGGATAGTCCGGCCCTGCCTCCAGCAGCAGCACAGAGCGTTCGGGGTCTTCAGACAGCCGAGTAGCTGCCGCGCCTCCTCCTGAACCCGCTCCCAGAACGATAACGTCGTACTTCATCGCTATGCCTCCCGCGAAACTGTGTGACTGCGGGGATAATACGCCAAACACACGCGGATTCATAGCGTCTCCTCCGCGATGTCTCTAGCGCCCTGTCCCTGTGATACAATGCGTCAAGCCGCCGCGGTTCGGATAGAAGGAGAGTGCGCCTTGACTACGACCGAAAAGACGATGACCCCACTGGAAAGTCTCGACGTCGCCGAGCGCGAGTTCGAGTCTGGCAACCACCGCGAAGCGTCCCGCATTCTCTGGAATGCCACCGAAGCCACCTTCGATATGCTCGCGAAGGCGCACGGACTCGACCCGTCCAACCACATAGCCGTAGCCACGGCCTTGGACGAAAAATACGATCTCAGGCTCCACTATCGGGGAAATCTGGTGACTGCCAAGTCTCTGCGCGACCACGCGGATCTGGAAATATGGGAAGACTACGAATTGGAGCACCCGCGACAATCCATACCCATCTTCATACGCGAATGCTACCGGGACTTCGGCGCCAATGACGCAAGTTGACAGTGGGAACTCGCGAATGTCTGAGTGGCACTCGTCTATGGCTCGGTCTTACCGTGCTGATGCCAGTCTCATGCTGGAACGGAACAGCCCGTACTCTGCCGGAGCGTTGCTCTACGAATCCGCCAAACAGTGCATTAACGCTGTCGCCAATCAGGAGGGACAGAATCCGGGCTACACCAGGGCCAAGACCATGTATGTCAGAAGTATTGCTGGACAACATTCAAACGCCCGCCTCAATCTGGCGAATGGATGGCAGGCGGCCTCATATCTACACATTCACGCTGACCGAGGACATCTAAGCTGGGAAGACTTCAATGAAGCCTGGGGTGCAACTCAGGCTTTCATCGCTGATATGCTCAACATCTTTGCTATCAATGCCACACTGGAAGACACTCCTGACTCCGCCCAACAAGAATCACCGACATGAAGACGTAACCACAAACGGGAGTCATTGCATGGAATACGGCTTCTCTCTTCCCAAATCAACAGATGGCGACGCCCTGATAAAATTCGCCCAGGCTGTCGAAGAACTTGGCTTCGAGTCGGTCTGGATGGGCGACCACATCGTACTGCCGACCGAGGAGACCGGCCAGTATCCCTACACCCCCGACGGGCGCTTCGTCTCCCGTCCTGACGATCCCCAGATGGAAACGCTGATTACCCTCAGCTACATCGCCTCCTCCACCGAGCGAGTCGCCATCGGCAGCACCGTCGTCATAGTTCCTTACCGTAACCCGATACTCCAGGCCAAGATGTTCGCCACGCTCGACGTTCTGACGAAAGGACGCGCCGTCTGCGGAGTCGGAGTAGGCTGGCTTGAGAAGGAGTTCGACGTCCTCGGCGCGTCCTACAAGGACCGAGGCCCCGTCACCGACGAATACCTTGAGATATTCAAGACCCTCTGGAACGACGACGAGCCCGAATACCACGGTCAGCACTACGACTTCGACGGCATCTACTTCGCACCCAAGCCCGTCCGCGACGGCCACATCCCGATCTGGGTCGGCGGACACACCAGGCGCGCCATTCGCAGGACCGTCAAGTACGGAGACGCCTGGCATCCCACCCGACAGTCGCCCGAATTCGTCGCATCCCACCTACCATATCTCAGGGAGTTCAGCGCCGAGATGGATCGCGACCCCGACGAAATTACCATATCCCTCAAGCGCACCCTCCACTTCACCGACATCGGACTCGACGAAGGCCCATCCAACCCCTCAAACAGCGCCCTAATAGCCTCCACCGGAGAGGTGATCGAGGACGTAAAGGCGTGCGCCGAGATTGGCATACAACAACTCACCTTCGACTTCCGCACCCCGGACATCGCCGACTGCATCCGAACCATGGAGCATTTCGCGGAGGCGGTAGCGGACAGAGTGTGATAGCGCGATCAATCGCGTCAGGCCCGCTTCCCATACTTATCCGAATTTGTTATAATCGCCTCATGCAGAACAAATGCGCGTATAGCATATAGTGGAGCTTATCAATGATCGTTCCATCGTCCGAGAATTTCTCAGTCCGTAGCTAACAACAGGTGATGACAGGTCGCTTCCAGGTGTTCTAAACGCCTGACCTACGTGGAAACTCACTTGGAACCCCACCTGTACGATATAAATGAGAATATATGACCCAGCGACTTATCACCGAAAACTAATGACTTCATAACGGAGTTGACCATGAAAATCACCGACATCAAAGCGTTCGTCACTAAACCCCCCGGAGCCTTCTCCAACTACGTCTTCGTCAAGGTCTCCACCGACGAGGGCGTCGTCGGCTGGGGCGAGTCCAGCATCGGCGCGACATCCGTTGCTGCCGTCATAGAGGAATTCGGCGCCGCGATCATCGGCAAGGACCCCTTCCGCATCGAAGAACACTGGCAGGATATGTACCATCTCCACCACAACATACGTGGCGGAGCCCTCCAGATGGCCGCTATATCCGGCATCGAGATTGCCCTCTGGGACATCAAGGGCAAGGCGCTGAACGTCCCTGTCTATGAACTTCTTGGCGGCGCGATGCGCGACAAGCTCTGGACCTATGGCCGCTTCGACGGTGTTGACCCCGCCGCCGCCGTCGAGACCGCCATGTCATTCGTCGAGGACGGCTACACCGCCCTCAAGGGTGACCCATTCGGACACCAGGGCATCTTCACCTCTCCGGAGTCGGAGCGCGACGCAATCGCCAAGGTCGAGGCTGTGCGCGAGGCCGTAGGCGACGATGTAGAACTGCTCGTCGAGGTTCACGGAAGGCTTACCCCCGCCGAGGCCATCAGGATAGGGGAGCGACTGGAGCCCTATCGTCCCTTCTTCTACGAAGAGCCCGTGCCGCCTCAGAACATTGACGCCATGGTTCGCGTCGCCCAGGCCATCAACATCCCCATCGCCACAGGTGAGCGCATCTACACCAAGTGGGGATTCAAGGATCTGCTAGAAAAGCAGGCCGTCGCCGTCGTTCAGCCCGACGTCTGCCACGCCGGCGGCATCAGCGAACTCAAGAAGATAGCAGCCATGGCCGAGACCTACTACGTCGGATTCGCGCCCCACAATCCCTACGGCCCGATCAACACCATGGCCGCCATCCACGTTGACGCCTGCACCCCCAACTTCCTCATACAGGAAGGCGGACACGCCCCCTGGTTCGACTCCATTCTGACCGCGCCCTTCAAGCGCCAGACCGACGGCTACTTCGACCTTCCCACCGAGCCGGGCATCGGCGTCGAAATAGACCAAGACGCTCTCATCGCCAACCCCCAGGGAACCCCCGAAACCGGAGGCGGCTACCGAAGCCGCTTCACCATGCCCTCCCGCCAGCAAAACCACTGGGTATAATCTAACCGTCATTTATATGTTGAAAATCCCCTCTCCCTCAGGGAGAGGGCTAGGGTGAGGGTGAACGATAATTCAGTCATTCCCGTGAAAACGGGAATCCACAGCCTGAAGCGACTTACCAGAGTAATGGGAGCGACGCATGAAGATAACCGGATTCGAGACGAGTATCGTAGAACTGCCCAGAGACTCAGGCCCGATGGGTGCGTCCGCGCTGTTCGTTACCCTCAAGCTTCATACCGATGACGGCATCGAGGGAATCGGCTACGCCGGCTTCACCTCCGCCCTGATGATGAAAGCTCTCAGGGAAACCCTGGATGCGCTGGCGGGACAGGCCATCGGCTACGACCCCATGATGATCGAGGCCATAGGCGCGAGACTTCTGGCCCTGGGCGGTGGCGGCTCGCCCTCCGGTCTGGTCACAAGGGCGGTATCCGCGATAGACGTCGCCCTCTGGGACATTCGCGGCAAGGCGCTCGGTCAGCCCGTTTACAGGCTGCTCGGCGGCTTCGCCGACCGCGTTCCCGCCTACGCCAGCGGACACCTCTGGCGCACCTACGACCTGGATATGCTCGCCAAGACCGGCCCCGAGATAGTCGAAAGCGGCTTCAAGGCCATGAAGTTCAGGATGGGCGGCGAGGACTCCGACGCCAAGGAGATAGAGCGGATGCGCGTGATGCGCGAGGCTATCGGCGACGACATTGACCTCATGGTGGACATCAACCAGGGCTGGGACATCAACACCACCCTCAGAATCGGTCGCCTCATGGCCGACTACAACCTCTACTGGCTCGAAGACCCGACGCACTACCAGGACTACGCCGGATACGCCCGCATAGCCGACGCCCTCGACACGCCCATCGCCACGGGCGAGTACCACTACGGCACTGTCCCGTTCCGACATATGGTCGAGAACCGCTCGCTCGACATAGTGATGGTTGACCTGCTCCGCGTCGGCGGACTCACCGGCTTCATGAAAGTCGCGCACATGGCCGAGATATACAACCTGCCCGTCGTCAGCCATCTTGCCACCGAGGTCCTGGCTCACGCCATCGCCGCCGCTCCCAACGGCATCTACGTCGAGCACATGCCCTGGACTTTTGATCTCTTCACAACCGAGCCCGTTATAGAGGACGGCATGATAGTCCTTCCTCAGTCCCCCGGCCTCGGCGTCCAGTTCGACGAAGAGAAGCTAGCGAGATACGCCGTCGGCTAGTACTGGAACCGCATGAATATGTCATACTCAGGGCAGCTAACCGTCATTCCCGCGAAAGCGGGAATCCAGGGGTGGGGTGGGTCAGGCTTATAACTGGCAAAACTAACTGGACGCTGTACTAAGGCTGACTCTGAAACACGCTGTCCATCCGCTCATATTCCGAATACTGGATGAGTTCGTAAAGTTCCGCCCGCGTCTGCATGTCGCCGACAAGGTCTCGCTGCGTGCCCAGCGAAAGTGTCTCCGCCATCGCGCTCTTCATCGAATTTGCGGCAATCCGCAGCGCGGTCACAGGGAATATGACCAGCTTGTAGCCGAGTTCGTGGAACTGCTGGACTGTGAGGTACGGTGTCTTGCCGAACTCGGTCATATTCGCCAGCAGGGGAGCGTCCACGAGCCGCGAGTATTCGGCAAACTCGGCCTCCGACTCCAGCGCCTCCGGGAAGATGATGTCCGCGCCCGCGTCCAGATAGAGCTTGCCACGCCGGACGGCCTCACCCATGCCGTACACCGCCTTCGAGTCCGTCCGCGCGATTATCAGGGATGATCGTCTCGCCTCCGACGCCGCCCTTATCTTGACGACGAACTCCTCGGCAGAGACTATCTGTTTTCCGTCCAGGTGCCCGCATCGTTTGGGCATTACCTGGTCTTCTATCTGAATGGCCGCCGCTCCCGCCGCCTCCAGGTCCGTCACCGTCCTGTAAACGTTGACCGCCTCCCCGAAGCCGGTATCAGCGTCCACGATGAGGGGCAGGCTGGTAGCCCTCGTCACCCACCGGACGGCGGTCGTAAGTTCATCCAGCGTGAACAGCCCAATGTCCGGTATCCCAAGACTAGCCGAGAATGCCGCGCCCGAGAAGTACAGCGCCCGGAATCCCACCTGCTCCGCGATCAAAGCCGACAGCGGGTTGAACACCCCGGCTACTGCCAGCGCGCCATCCTCCGCCATCAGTCGGCATAATTCGTCTCCCGGATTAGTCATCTGACGCTACTCC
>DAOULF010000194.1:0-15316 GCA_034420555.1 Dehalococcoidia bacterium | reverse complement strand
GCGCTGTATGTTCTGGATGACCCGTTCGAGTCCCATGCCATAACCGATGCCTGGGGTCGGACGACCACCCAGTTCTTCTATCAACCCGTCGTAGCGTCCGCCGCCTACTATGGTTACCATTCGACCCTCTTCGGGAGGGGCGATCTCGAACACCGTGCGCGAGTAGTAGTCCAGTCCTCGCACCAGCCGTCGTTCTACCTGGTAGTCCAGCCCGATTTCGGCCAGGTACGCTCTGAGGTTGCCCCAGTGATCTTCGCACTCCGAACAGAGGTGGTCCGAACTGACCGGCGCATCCTCTATAAGTGGCTGGCATTGCTCGTTCTTGCAGTCCAGCAGTCGCAGCGGGTTGCGCTCGAGACGCCGGAGGCAGTCCTGGCACACCTGATCGCGGTGTCCGCCATAATACGAGCGCAGTTCTTCCAGGTACAGAGGTCTGCACGTCTTGTCCCCAATGGAGTTTATCGAGAGCGAGAGTTCGGACAGGCCCACGGATTCGAGGAATCTCCAACCGACCTCTATCACCTCCGCGTCAACACTGGCGTCGGCCTCGCCGATGACCTCGATCCCGAACTGTGTGTGCTGCCTGTATCGCCCGGACTGTGGACGTTCGTACCTGAACACCGGGCATATATAGTACATCCTTATCGGCTGGGGCAGGTTCCCCATTCCGTGCTGCAGGTAGGCGCGGCAGACGGGGGCCGTACCCTCCGCGCGAAGCGTAAGGGAATCTCCGCCCCTGTCCTCGAAGGTGTAGGTCTCCTTCTCGACTATATCCGTCGTTGAGCCGACTCCGCGCTCGAACAGGCGCGCGTCCTCGAACATGGGCGTGTCTATCCGGTGATATCCGAATCGGGCCGCAACTTCCTCGGCCTTTCTCCGCACGAAGTTCCAATACTTCTGGTCCTCGGGAAGTACGTCCACAGTCCCACGCGGCGTCTGAAATTGCACAATCCGACTCCTTGCGCATCTGACTTATTTCTAAGAGTGTACTATAATTCAGACACTATCCTACGCGACAGGGGCTGATTATGCTCGAAACCCTGATGTCCAAGGCCATTGAATATACTCCGACGGACAGGCTTGGAGTTATAGAGAGGGCTTACGAATACGCCGAAGACGCGCACAGAGGACAGAAGCGCAAGTCCGGCGAGCCTTTTATCATGCACCCGCTTCAGATTGCCATTATGTTGGCCGACCTCAAACTCGACGCCGATGCGCTGGCTGCGGCCCTGCTGCATGACGTCGTAGAGGACAGCGACGACATTCTCATTCAGGATATACGGGACCAATTCGGAGAGGATATAGCGCGGCTGGTGGATGGTGTTACCAAGCTCACGGAAGCCGAGCTCGTGGCATCCGGCAGAAACTCCGACGCATTGGCGGGGCATACACAGGCCGAGACGATTCGCAAGATGATGATGGCGATGGCCAGAGATATAAGGGTGGTCCTCATCAAGCTGGCAGACCGTCTGCACAATATGAGGACTATACAGTACCTGTCGGATGCCAAGCGCATCGAGAAGGCGCAGGAAACGCTGCACATATACGCGCCGCTCGCCCACAGGCTCGGCATCTGGGAGGTGAAGTGGCAGCTCGAGGACCTGTCGTTCCAGCAGACGAACCCGCAGGAGTACAAGGCCATTTCAAAGCGCCTAAACTCGAAGCGCGTGGTGCGTGAAGCATACATCAACAGCGCCAGGGATATGCTCGAGAGGGAGTTGGATAACGCCCATATAGGCGCCGAAGTCTTCGGGAGGCCCAAGCACATCTACTCGATCCATAACAAGATCGCCAAATACCAATCGCAGAACAAGACAGTGGACGACATTCACGACCTGTTCGCGCTCAGGGTGCTCGTGAACGACGTTCAGGAATGTTACACGGCCCTGGGAGTCATCCATACCCTGTGGCGACCTGTACCCGGCGAGTTCGATGACTACATTGCCAACCCGAAGGACAACTTGTACCAGTCCATTCACACCACGGTAATCGCGGAAGACGGTCATCCTGTCGAGATTCAGGTGCGCACGCATGAGATGCACCACATAGCCGAGTATGGCGTCGCGGCGCACTGGCTCTACAAGGAGGGCAAACCGGGCGATGAGTCCTTCGAGCAGAAGATGGTGAGAGTGAGGCAGGTGGTCGAGTGGCAGCGTGACCTGTCGGAGGACGTCGTCACTTCTCTCCGCACGGACATCTTCCAGAACCAGGTTTTCGTCTATACGCCGATTGGAGAGTTGAAGGAACTTCCCGAAGGTTCCACCCCGTTGGACTTCGCATTCTCCATACATACCGAGCTCATATTCCGGTGCATCGGCGCCAAGGTGAACGGCAAGCTAGTGCCGCTGACATACCAACTGAAGAACGGCGATACCTGCCAGATTCTCACTTCCAAGACGGTCAGGGGGCCGAGTCTCGACTGGCTGAACGAAGACCTCGGCTATGTCAAGACCTCATCGGCGCGCGCGAAAGTCCGCCAGTGGTTCAGGCGGCAGGAACGCTCAGTGAACATCCAGAGGGGGCGAGACCTCTACCAGCGCCATATACGCCGGTTGACATCTCTTCAGGACGAACGGGTGGCGGCAATCATGGGTATAGCCAGCCTGGACCATTTCCTGGCTGCCCTGGGAGACGGCTCAATCTCCGTCGGCCAGGTCGTGAACAAGCTCAGTTCCCGCGAGGAAGATGCGGAGGCAGAGGTCAGGCACCAGCAGGAGTTGGGTCTGCCTATTAGTCCAAGCGCAGGAATCCAGGTACTCGGCGTCGGCGACCTGCTCACCTCTATGGCTCGCTGCTGCAACCCGATCAGCGGCGACGAAATCATCGGGTACATCACGAGAGTCAAGGGAGTGACCGTCCACCGACGGAACTGTCCGAACATCATCAACGAGGACGAGCCTGAGCGCCTCGTCACCGTTAGCTGGGGCAAGACCGAGGTCAAGTACCCTGTCAGGATTCAGGTCAGGTCCATGGACCGCGTCGGACTGCTGAGGGACGTGACGTCGCTGGTCTCGGGCGAGAACGTGAACATCGCTTCCTGCGTGTCCGAGGAATACGACGACACATCTATCATAACCCTCACCGTCCACGTCAGCGGGATAGACCAGCTCAGCAGGCTCTTCTTCAAGCTCGAGTCGGTCAACGGCGTTACCAGCGTTACCCGAAGCAATTTATAATCGGAGCCCAAACCTGCTACAATAGACTTTTGTTCAAAGAATCTTCTAAATGGAGTAGCTAATTGCCAGCAGCCAAATCGGATAGAGTATCCCAGGGTCGGTATCAGCAGAAGAATCCGCTGCGAACCCGGGCTCGGACCTTTATCAAGTCGGCCCGACACGACATCGAAGAGGGCAATCTGGAAGCAGCGGAGCAGTCGGTCCGCAGCGCCGTCGTGGCGCTGGACAAGGCGGCCTCGAGGGGAGCTCTGCATCCGAAAAACGCCGCGCGACGCAAGTCTCGCATTATGAGCCAACTCAGCCGCGCTCGAAACGCCTGATTCGGAAGGGCTTGGAAAAGCCTTACCTTCCTATGCAGTTCCTGCGCGTTTCAGGACACGAATCGGTTCATTCAGAACTTTGCGGCGGCATGAATCGCCTGGTCACATCTCAATGCGTCGGGGCTGTTTTGACATTCCCGCAGCGCCGTATATAGAATCTTGGAATATATGAAAGAGAATTCGAGAGACGAATAGATGCTCAAAATCCGACTAAGAAGAACCGGAGCGCGAAACCAGCCCAGCTACAGGGTGGTGGTCGCCGATTCGAGAGCGGCCCGCGATGGCGCATTCATTGACCACCTTGGTCACTACAACCCCCGCACAGAGCCGCCTACGCTGTCCATAGACGAGGAAAAAGCGCGCAAGTGGATCAGCCAGGGCGCTCAGCCCACCGATTCCGTAAAGCAGCTACTCAGGACTCTTAGCACGATGGAGAAATCCGAAGAGCAAGAAGAGCAATGAAAGAACTCGTCGAATACATCGCCAGGTCCATAACTTCTCAGCCGGACGAGGTCAGGGTCACCGAGGAAGAAGACGAGGATGGCCGCGTCATACTAAGGCTTGAGGTTGCCCCTGAGGACAAGGGCAAGGTCATCGGACGCCAGGGCAGGGTGGCCCAGTCCATGAGAGTCCTGCTAAGGGTCGCGGCCGTGAAGCAGGGCGCGCACGCCACACTGGAGATAGTCTGAACATCGAGCGCAAGGCCCAGGGGTCTCCGAATCACTCGGACCCTCCCGATGACCACGTTGTAGTGGGGCAAGTGACGGGTGCGTGGGGTATCCACGGACACGTCAAAGTCCAACCCCAAACGGATTCGCCTCAGCGCTTCGAACGCGGTTCTACCCTGTATCTCGATGGCGTCGCCACGAAAGTGGCTTCCTCCCGACCGAACAAGGGAGGATACGTTGTTCTCCTCGACTCCGTGCTGGACAGAAATATGGCCGAGACTCTCAGAGGTTCATGGCTGACCGTTCCTGAAACCGAACTCTATCCGCTGCCGGATGGCGCCTTCTACCACTTCCAGCTTGTAGATATGGACGTGTACACTGACGATGACGAACATCTCGGCCAGATAGCCGAGATAATCGAGACTCCGGGCAACGATGTATATATAGTCCGCAAGACCGACGAACGCGACCTGCTGCTTCCGGCTATCAAAGACGTGATCCTGGACGTGGACACCGAGGCGTCTCGCATGACGGTGCATTTATTGCCGGGGTTGCGCTAGCGCTCTTGGTATTCGGGGGAAGCGCGACGCCCGAAATGGACTCATATTTAGGAGATGGCCGTACAGTGAACAGGACCATCCTGACCTATGCTACTGTGCTGATGGGGACATTGGCCTGTCTGCTTTTCGTCTTGTCGGTATATGTCGGCATGGCCGACCGCCTGCCGTTTGCCTCGAATTTATGGAGCGGTCCAGACAGGGCCAACTCGCAATCCCAGATCCTATGGGTATTGGCAGCGATACCGGGAGTGGTCTTCTTCGTGATAGTAACCCGACACGTGGCGTTCGACCACATCAGAATCCCGCCCGTGTTCAGCAACATTCGGTCAGGGTTGCCTATGATCAGGGTCACCGCGTTTGTCTGGGCAGCGTTGATCACGCTGGGGTCGGGAAGTTGTGTGGCGAATATAGCCGTCCAGATTGCAGACAGGTATCTAAACCCGTCCTGCTTCTACCAGTCGCCCTGTTAGGGCGCCGGACGTCCTTCGCGCTCAGTCTATCTGCCTGAGTCTCGGGTCAAGCCTGTCTCTGATCCAGTCGCCGAGGAAGTTCATAGCCATCACGGTCAGCAGTATCGCCAGGCCGGGGAAGAACGCCACCCACCAGGCATCTGTCAGGAAGTCCCTGCCGGACGACACCATCGCGCCCCAGGCCGGGGTAGGGGGAGGTATGCCGGCGCCTAGGAAACTCAGCACCGATTCGGCCAGTATCACGCTTCCGACGTTCAGAGACGCGATCACTATCAGGATGTGGACCACACCTGGGAATATGTGCCTGGTCAGTATCCTGAAGTGTGAGGCTCCGGCGACTTTCGCAAGCGCTACGTAGTCCAGTTCCCGAATGGTCAGGACCTGTGCCCTGACCTGCCTCGTGTATCCGGTCCATGTGAACAGCACAAGAACGCCAACGATGATCCAGAATCCCTGTCCGAAGACGACCACCACGATCAGCGCAATCATGATTACCGGGATGGCCAGAGATATGTCCACGAAACGCATGATGATTTCGTCCACGAATCCGCCTACGTAGCCCGATATTAGTCCGAGCGTCGTGCCTATGACCAGCCCGGTGGATACGGAGGCGAGGGCGATGATGAGTGAAATCCGCGAGCCGTGGATGATTCTACTCAGCAGATCGCGACCGAGGTTGTCTGCGCCGAGAATATACTTCGTAGTCCCTTCCGGATACCAAATCGGCGGCGCGTTTCGAGATCTCAAAGAGGACTCAATTGGGTCGTGTGGGGCTATGATGTCCGCAAAGACCGCGCAGACGCACAAGGTGACGATTATCAGAACCGGAATGATCGGCCATCGTCTCAGATACCAGAAGAACTGGGCTACGGGTCTCCTTGGCTGTAGAACGGCTTCGGTCACGAAAGTCTTATCCTAGGGTCAATGATCGCGTAGAGAATATCAATAATGAAATTCACGGATACGTATATGAGTGTAAATATGAACACGCATCCCGTCAGCACCGGGAAGTCGTTGTTATAGACTGCGTTGATGGCCAGTCGACCCAGTCCGGGCCACGCAAATACCGTTTCGGTCAGTACCGAACCGGTAATCAGCGCCGCGATGTTGATGCCGGCGAAGGTGAGAGGAGCAATCAGCGCGTTCCGAAAAGCGTGCTTCCAGATGATGGAGTTTTGAGATACACCCTTGGCTCGCGCCAACTTGATGAATTCCGAGTCCAGGATTTCCAGGACAGAAGTTCGTACCAGCCTGATGTTGGCTGATACGAACAGCCAGCTAATCGTTATGGTAGGGAGCACAAAATTCGAGATGGCGAAGCCCTCGCCTTTCGTCGCGCTCGGAAGCCATTCGAGGTTGGCGGCGAATATGAGGATGAGAATTATTCCCAGCCAGAACGGAGGCGCGGCCTGTCCGAGAAGCGCGAAGCCACGCGCCAACAGGTCCCACATGCTACCCCGCTTGACAGCGGACAGGATTCCAATTGGAACGCCTAGCACACCCGCGAAGACGAAGGCTGCCAATCCAAGCTGGAGCGTATTGAAGATTCTCTGGCGTATGAGCTCAGTGACCTTTCTGCCATTATAGACAGAAGTGCCCCAATCTCCCTGCATGGCCCGGCCTAGCCAAATTGCGTACTGGAACGCAAGTGGCTTGTCCAGGTGCATCTGGACGCCCAAGGCGTCCCACTGCTCCTGGCTAAAGCGTCCCTGCGCCAGATAGAGATGTCGCGGGTCGCCGAGGGCGCGAGATAACCCAAACACAATGAACGTAGCCCCAATGAGAGCTACGATTGAGAATACGATTCTTCTGGTCAGGAATGTGCGCACGCGAAAGGAAAGTCCCCGGCTGGGTCAAGCAATACCCCGGCGCGTCGCAATGGATGTGCCGGGGTAAAGTCAGGCTGCATTACGGGCTATTGGCCCTTGATGTATTCCAGGTTGTTGATAGGCGAGTAGCGGTTGAGCGGCCAGTCTTTCACCGTTTCCTCCCTGAACGTGTACAGGCCGGGCACGGACACGATGGCCGTTAGATACATCTGCTCGTGCGCGTAGTCTATGATCTCTTCGTTGATCATGGCGATCTCGGCATCGTCGTCAGAAGCCTGCGCCTTGAAGTACAGATCATACAACTGCGGGTCTTCAAGACCCGGATTCGCGCCCGACTCGACCTGCGTCCATAGTGGCGCGCGAGGCAGGTCCATCGGGTCGTCCGCGCCCGGATTTACGAACAGCCACGGGTAGTTGAGCGTCCGCTCGACCAGTCTCGGCCTGTGGGCGGTGTAAGCCATGTTGAACACTTCGGGTTCGAGGCCGATGTTGCGCCACATTTCGGCCACGGCTTCGCCAATTTCAGGAACGACCACGCTGTCGGGAGGAACGTAGAACGGGAAGCTGAATCCCTCCTCGACTCCTATCTCTGCCAGCATTGTCTTCGCGCCATCCGGATCGAAGTCAATTCTCCAGCGCTCATCCCAGCCGTCCAGGCTCGGTCGTGGGGCGTACATGGCATAGTTGGGTTCCCCAAGTCCGCCGAGCATTATGTCGTTGATGGCCTCGCGGTCAATCGCCATGGCCAGCGCTCTGCGGAATGTCCTGGCGTTCTCCACGCTGGCCGGATCGCTCGGGTCGCCGATCCATGGATAGTCCGCGCCCGGCGTGAAACCCTCTCTGCTGACCGGCTCTCCACTCACAGGGGACTCTGGATGTATGTAGTTGCCAGCGAACCAGATGCCGTGTCCGGTAGATCCTCCGTGCGTCAGCGTTGACGCGCCGTAATTCTCGATAAGGTCGGCAATGTCCTTGACCGGTATCTGCGCTATGTCGGCTTCGCCCGTGCGCATCATCGAGACGCGAGTGGCGTTTTCCGGCACTTCCAGCACCCTAAGCCTGGAATAGTAAGGGGTAACGCGCCAGTGGTCCTGCACGGCCTCGGCTTCTATCTTGTCTCCCTCGATCCACTCCATCACCTCGTATGGCCCGGTTGCCACCAGAGTGTTGGCCGCTTCGTCGGGACCCTTGTCGTCGTAAACCTTCTTGCTGAAGATAACCAGTGGACTTCTGGCGATGTAATCCGTCCACACCGCCTGGAACTCGTTCACGACCAGTCGGACCGTATAATCGTCAACTACTTCCGCGTCTTTGTAAACGACCGAAATTTCACCGGCGTCGTCCCACCTGCTTTCAGGGTTGGTGATGACATTGGCGTCGTTGTAGCTATACACCACGTCGGCGGCAGTCATATTGCCCCATCCCTTGTGGAATTCGACGTCGTCTCGGAGATTAACGATCACTTCGCTCTGGTCTTCAGACATCTCCCATCCGGTGGATAGCATCGGCTGGGTCGGTTTGTAGTCTTCGTCCACTGTGCCCAGTCTCTCAGCGAAGCCATATCCGAACAGGAATGTGCTGGGAGGCCAAGGCAGTTTGCCGTTCCTGAAAACGGGAGATCCTGTAGCCTTTAGCACTACGGTCAGCGTATCGCCCTGTTGCATCGTGTCTGCGGGCGCGGGCTGAGCCGGAGCGGGAGCCGCGGTTGGCGCGGGCGCGGGCTGTGCGGGCGCAGCCGCTGTGGGGGCCGCGGGTGCAGGTTGTGCAGGCGCAGGCTGCGCGGGCTGGGATGGCGCAGGTTCTTCTTCCTCTGAAGTACACGCTCCAAACACTACCGAAATCATGAGCATTGCGACAATGAGCAATGAGATTCTCGGCAGATAGGACAAATTAGATCTGTAATTGCGAAAAGTAAACACGATATCCCCTCCGTTAATTGAGAATAGAGCGCACCGTACGACGTCACGGATACTATGCCAAGAACTCTTTACTGTCAACGCTTTCAGGAATCCAGAATTAGTAGTTGGGATTCCAAGACAGTTCGCAATCCTACTCCAGCAGGAAGTCCTTCACCAGCCGCGTGAACTCCTCAGAACGCTCTATCTCGGGCCTGTGTCCGCAGTTGTCAATGATGTCGAGGCGCGAGCCCGGAATTGACTCATGGTACACCTGGCTCGCGCTCAGAGGCACGATGGGATTCTCTCTTCCCCAGATGATTTGGGTCGGAAGCCGCTTCAGCCTGCTCAATATATTCGGCAGAGCGCGATAGTACATGTAGGGACGCCATGCCAGCCGGCAGGACTGCTCCCGCGCGACTTCCCAGTATTCCGCCTGCTCCGACGTCGGGTCTTCAGGACATATCTTCTCAAACTCAGGCGTGTTTTCGGGGTCCAGGAATCCCTCGGTCAGGAACTCCTTGGCCACCACCAGGAACATATCGAATATCTCGCCGGTCGGCGGCTTTATACCCATCGGGTTGACCAGAACCAGCTTGTTGAACCGGTCCGGGTGCATAGTGGCCATCTCGGCAGCCAGCCATCCGCCGAACGAGAAGCCCAGCAGGTCCGCCTTCTCGAAGCCCATGTCGTCCAGCGCCTCCAGGTACCAGCCCGCCATATCCCTCATGTTCATGATCCATTCGAGATATGGGGTATCCCCGTATCCGGGATGCGCGGGCGCGGTGATGGAAAAGTCCTGAGCCAGCGACTCGTGGAAGTTCATCCATCCCGGCGGTCCCATCTCGTCGTGCAGCGCTATCAGGGGGCGTCCGGCGCCGCCTTTGACGACCTGCACTGTCGTACCCGCCGCTTCAATCGTTTCTTCAGTCCATGTCTGGGTGGCCGTTGTCACGTTTCGTTCCTCCTCTAAACTACTCTGCCGCGCATTATAGTACACTCTACAAATCAATTGTGGATTACTGACAGCAGGAGATGAATGTACGATGGGCGACGTAGGAATAATGGGACTCAGGCCGCCGGGAAGTGACTGGAACTATACGAAGGAACTAGCCAGGCTCGCCGACGAACTCGGATATAGCTGCATCACGATGGGCGAATCCTGGGCCGAGGACGCCTTCACCTCGCTCGCTCAGCTTGGCGCGGTGACCTCCCGCATCAGGATTGGCACCAGCATCGTCCCGATATACGCGCGCACTCCCTCCAACCTCGCCATGACCGCCCTGAACATGGACGTCATGACCGAAGGCCGCTTCTTCCTCGGACTCGGCGCCAGCGGCAAGCTGGTCATAGAGGACTTTCACGGCGAGGAATTCAGAAAGCCGCTGACCCGTATGCGCGAGTACATCGCCATACTCCACAAGGCCATGCGAGGCGAGCGTCTCGACCACGACGGCGAATTCTTCCAGACCCAGCGTTTCAGGGTCCGGTTCAAGCCGTACAGGGACGACCTGCCCATCTACATCGCCTCGCTCAGTCCTCCGAGCTTGCGACTCACAGGTGAGCTGGCTGACGGCTGGCTGCCCATATTCCTCGCTCCCAACCGAATGGGCCCGTCTCTCTCCGCTATACGGGAGGGCGCCGAGTCTGCTGGCCGCTCCCTCGACGAAATCGCCATATCCCCGCAGGTCTCGGTCTATGTAACCGACGACATACCGGAGGCGCGCGACCGCGAACGGCCTCACATCGCCTTCTACATAGGCGGCATGGGCGTCTTCTACCACCAGTACATGCACCGTATCGGATTCGGCGAAGAATCGGACATGATACGCGAGGCATATCTGTCGCGCGACCGGGACAGGGCCGCGAGCCTGGTCACCGACGAAATGGTTGATGAAGTGACTATCATCGGCGACCCCGACCAGTGCCGAGAGCAGATGGAGTCCTACTTCCAGGCCGGCGTTGACGAAATCCGGCTTGTCCTCAACGAGCCCGACAAGGAATCCTACGTCGCCACGATGAAGGCCCTCGCTCCAAACGCCTGACCCATGCCCCTGATAGGCCCTTCCGGGAGTGCCAGAACCCCGGAAGGGCCGCGCCCCTCAGACCATCTATCCCGTACATCCCAATATCCTACAAGTCCTGATTCGGAGTACGCCCGGCGCTGACTCGATAATGACTGACGAATAATCACTACATGGCAGACCCTGATACACAAACACGACAGCCCGCTCCCGCGCGATCCCAGCGTGGTCGGCGCCGTCCGGGATACGCCACCAGGGACTTGACCAAGGGAAGCATACCCCGCAACCTGTGGTATCTGTCCTGGCCCCAGGTAACCGAGAGCTTTCTGAGTGTTGTTGACCAGCTTGCCGATCTGGTCTGGGCGGGCCGTGTCGGATTCCAGGCTATCGCGGGCTTTGGCATAGCCCAGACCTACCTGATGCTGATGATGACCGCCCGTATGGGACTGGACGCCGGTATGCGCTCCATGATCTCACGCGCGGTCGGAGCGCGTCGCGTCTCACGCGCTAACCACGTCATGCTACAGGCCCTCACCCTGTCGCTCGCGTACTCGATTGTGCTCGTAGTCGTTGGGATGATCCTGACCGAGCCACTCCTGCGTATCATGGGAATCGGAGATGAGGTCGTCCGGCAGGCCGCCGGATACATGCGCTTCCAGTTCTTTGCTATGTCCATGATGGGCTTGCAGCGACTGTCGGCGGGAGGGCTTCAGGCCGCGGGCGACAGTATCACGCCCCTCAAGGCTGCCTCGGTCTCCCGCATACTGCACCTCATACTCAGCCCGTTCCTCATCTTCGGCTGGTGGTGGTTCCCGACCCTCGAACTCGCGGGCGCGGGCGCGGCCAATCTCATAGCCCAGACAGTCGGCATGGGCATGAACATGAGCGCGCTCATGCGGGGCACGTCCAGGCTCAGGCTCAACTTCAGGGGATACTATGTGGACTATCCCCTGATCTGGAGCATCCTGAAGATAGGGATCCCCGCCTCCGTAACCGGAGCGCAGCGAGCGGTGTCCCAGCTCATCGTCGTCTTCATGGTCGCGCCCTTCGGCGCAGGCGCGCTGGCGGCGTTCGCGCTGTCTCGTAGGGCCGAAAACACGGTCAATCACGCCAGCCGCGGAATAGGACGCGCGGCGGGTGCGCTTGCCGGGCAGAACCTTGGAGCAGGGCATACGGAGAGAGCGAGGCAGTCGGTCATCTGGGCGCTGATCTACGCGGGCGGAGCGAGTATCGTCGTGTCCGCCGTCTTCCTGATTTTCCCTGACCCAATCGCCAGGTTCTTCAACTCCGACCCCGGGTTCGTGGCGCAAGCGGCCGTCTGGCTCCAGATACTAGCCATCGGCTACCTGTCCATGAACGCGGTGCAGGTTTATACCCAGGCGTTCAACACCACCGGCGACACCTTCGCCCCAATGGTCATCATGCTCTCCACCATGTGGCTCGTCGAAATCCCCCTCGCCTTCGCTCTGTCCCAGTACACGCCTCTCGCCGAGTACGGCGTACCCTGGGCCATTGTGATCGGCATGACACTGAGGACAGGGGCCTATACGGTCCACTTCTTCCGGGGAACGTGGCTCAGGACGGGCCTGTGACGTGAGGAGACTCTTTGCCCGCCGAACAGCGTAGGTGATAGAATCTCCCCAGCGCTCCGACAGCCCGGCCCGGAGCCTCGCCATACCTACGACACATGAAAGCGAGCGTTGCATCATGTCCCTTCCCGAACGAATGAAATTCGGCATCTTCATGGCGCCGTTCCATTGGCAGAACGAGAATCCCACGCAGGCTTACGAAAGGGACTTCGAGCTTATACAGTGGCTTGATTATCTGGACTTCGACGAGGCATGGATAGGCGAGCATCACAGCGCGGGCTGGGAGACCATCGCCTCGCCGGAACTGTTCATAGCGGCGGCTGCTGAGCGCACCAAGCACATCAAGCTCGGCACGGGCGTAATCAGCCTGCCCTATCACCATCCGATAATGGTCGCCAATCGCATGGTACAGCTCGACCACATGACCCGAGGCCGCGCGATGCTGGGCGTGGGACCGGGCGCGCTGAGCACCGACGCCTATATGCTCGGGATAGACCCCGTTGACCAGCGACGCCGCATGGACGAGTCCATGGGCATCATCAAGCGACTGCTCACTGAGAAGGAACCGATCACGCACGAAAGCTCATGGTTTACTCTGCGTGAGGCCACGCTGCACCTGCGACCCTACACCGTTCCTCACTTCCCTATGGCAGTCGCGGCGGCGCAGTCGCCGTCAGGCATGGTGCTCGCGGGCAAGTATGGACTCGGCGTTCTGTCAGTCAGCGTCATAAGGGGCGGCTCCTACGCCCGCGACATGAAGGACTTCTGGAAGATAGCCGAGGACACCGCCGAAGAGTACGGCAACGTGATGGACCGCAACGAGTGGCGTCTGGTTATCGTCGCCTTCCTGGCGGAGACGCGCAAGGAGGCTCTGGACCAGGCGCGCATCGGGGCGGGCCGCTTCCAGCGCGAATACTTCGAGCAGACTCTCGGCGCGGACGCAACCGACTGTCCCCAGGACAAGATAGTTGACCTGATGGTAGAGCGCGGCGCGTGGTGTGTCGGCACGCCGGACGACATGATCGAGATGATACACCGGCTGGACGAATCCAGCGGAGGCTTCGGCGGACTGCTGATACAGGCGACCGAGTTCGGCACGAGGCAGCAGGTGCTTCACAGCTACGAATTGATGTCGCGCTATGTGATGCCCCACTTCCAGGGTTCCATAGATAGCCTTCAACGCTCGCAGCAGTACGCGAAGGACGTTCGCGGCGAACTCGCCAGCCGACGCGATGCCGCGATGCAGCGCGCCGCCTCCGACTACGACGCCCAGCGAACCGCCCGCAACTAAGTGGTGTGTTGCCAGTTATCGTCATTCCCGCAAAAGCGGGAATCCAGAAGTGCGGAGTGTCGCAATCGTTATGATCGTTTAGAGGCCCGAAACATCAAATATCAATAGAACCTGACAATTCAAAACTAACTCACTGGAGATCTACCCATGCCAACCATGACAGGCGGCGAGGCCCTTGCCAGGTCGCTATATAGAGAAGGAGTCCGGGTCATCTTCGGACTGCCAGGCGTTCAGCTTTACCATGCGCTCGACGGTCTCGCTCAAGAGCCGGGAATACGCTTCATTACTACCAGGCACGAGCAGGCGACCGCGTACATGGCAGACGGCTACGCCCGCGCCTCCGGTGGAATAGGCACGGCTATGGTCGTGCCCGGGCCGGGGCTTCAGAACGCGAGCGCCGCCATCGGGACCGCATACTCCGCCTCATCGCCCGTTCTGGTCGTCGCCGGACAGATCCAGCGCGAGCTTATCGGCGCGGATCGCGGGATGCTCCACGAGATCAACGACCAGCTTGACACGATCAAGCCGGTTACCAAGTGGGCGCATCGCATACTCGACCCCGCTGAGATTCCGGCCGCCGTACACGAGGCATTCCACCAGCTAAAGACCGGACGCCCCAGGCCCGTCGAGATAGAAATCCCGCCCGAAACCCTCGAAGACCAGGCCGACGTTGACCTCTTCGAGCCTGAAGAGTACGCGCCCGTGGCACCCTCCGACGACCGCATCCAACAGGCTGCGCGGATGATAGCGGACGCGAAGAACCCGCTCCTGTACGTCGGCGGCGGCGCTATTTCCTCCAACGCATCCGGTGCGCTGGAGTCGCTCGCCGAGTTCCTCCAGTCCCCTGTGCTAATGACCGCGGAGGGTAAAGGCGCGCTCTCAGATCGCCACTACCTCTCGATTGGGGGAATGAACTTCAGGAACGACCCCTACATGGAGCGTATGAAAGACCACGACATCGCGGTCCTGGTCGGCACCAGGAACGCCTATCCCGGCTTCCTCTCCCAGAAGGTCATACAGATAGACATTGACCCCGAAGAGATAGGCCGCAACTACGACGATACCTACGGACTGGTCGGCGACGCCAGGCTTACGCTCGAAAAGCTGCAAGATGCGCTGTCCGCCATTTCCCGGCCACGCGAGAGCCGGCGCGCCGAGATGGACGCCGCGAGAGCCGAGCGCGAGGAGTCCGATCCCAAGCTCGAACCGCAACATTCGCTCACCCGCGCGATCAGGAACGCCGTCCCGGACGACGGCATAGTAATATCCGGCATGACCCAGATAGGCTATTACAGCCGCGTCAACTACCCTGTGTACGAGCCGCGGACATACCTCACGAGCTCTTACTACGGCAATCTCGGCTACGCGTACCCCGTCGCGCTCGGCGCGAAGGTGGCCCAGCCGGACAAGGCGGTTGTCGCAATCTCCGGCGACGGAGGGTTCATGTTCGCATCCCAGGAGATGGCTACCGCGGTCAAGTACGGAATCAACGCC
>DAOULF010000193.1:0-12736 GCA_034420555.1 Dehalococcoidia bacterium | reverse complement strand
GGCATAGTGCTCGGCGGCGGTAGCCTGATAATGTCCCTGCGTCGCCGAAACTAAGCCAGGAACCAGGAGGAACCCTACATGAAGACCAGGTGGGCAAGGATAGTACGCTGGCTACCGGCATGGCTCATGTCTGCGGCTCTTCTCGGTCTTATGGCTATGGCGGCCTGCGGATCGGAGCCGCAGGCCGCCGAACCGGACCGGAGGGCGAATGAGGAAAAGGCCCCCTCGTTCGAGCTTCCCGAGGCGCGAGGAGGTATGCTGTCGCTGTCCCAGATTCTGGACGGGCGCGATGCCGCGGCTTTGGTGTTTTACAGGGGCTTCTTCTGAGGTGTGTGCAGGGCCCAACTCGGAGAGTTGGCGCAGGCTTACCCGCAGTTCCAGGAACGCAACGTAGCGCTCGTCGCCATCAGCGTGGACGACAGGACTTACGCCTTTCAGATGGCGGACCTGGTAGGAGCCGAATATCCCGTGCTCGCGGACGCGACCCGGTACGTGACTGAGACCTACGGAGTCTATAATCTTCTGAACGACAAAGTGGCCGCTCCCGCCACATTCATAATCAGGTCGGACGGCGGCATAGCATGGAAACACATAGCGGAAGACATCACGGACAGGCCAACCTCGTCGGCTATACTAGCCGAGATAGACCGTCTGATTAAGTAAGGGGTTTCCGACAGTGACGCGCTTCGTCGCTATTGCTCTGCTGCTGGCAGTGTTCGCGCTGGCGCCTGCCCGCGTGTCAGCGCACGCAAACCTGGCGGAATCCGACCCGGCGGCCAACTCCGTCCTCGACTCACCGCCGGAGCGCATCGTCATCCGCTTCACCGAGCCGCTGGAACCCGCGCTCAGTGAAATCCGCGTACTCGACTCCCAGGGCCAGCAGGTTGACCTGGGCGACAGCGCCCTCAGTCCCGACGACTCCACCGTCATGTCCGTATCGGTTGGAACGCTGGACGACGGCGCCCACACCGTCGCCTGGAGGAACGTTTCCACCGTGGACGGTCACAGCGTACGGGGCGCGTTCCTGTTCTCAGTCAGGGAACCTCTGGCCGCCTCAGAGTCGGTCCAGATAGAGCCGTCGCCGCTCCTCCAGTCCCCCATCGAGCCGTTCATAAGATGGCTCGTGCTGCTGAGCGGACTCGCGCTAATAGGCATTCTCGCGTTCAGGCTGCTTGTGTCCGCTCCTGCCCTGGCCGGAATGGAGTCCGAAGGGGTGGTCGAGCTCCGTTCAGCCCTATCGCGGAATACGATGATGCTGGCGTGGACTGCGGTCGCGGTATTCCTGTCCATGTCCATTCTCAGGCTTGTGATACAGGCATCCGTCGTGTACGACACGTCGCCGCTTGACACGCTTGCCGGCCCGGCCTGGTCGGTCGTGTCCGAGACCGAGTGGGGCAGACTGTGGGCCTTGCGAATAGGCTTTGCAGCCGCGACGGGGGGCGTTCTATTCGCCATGCGCGGGCGTGTTCGCAACACTCCGCTCACACTGCTGGCAATCGCTCTCGGAGCGGGGGCGCTTTTCACCATCAGCAGATCGAGCCACGCCGCCGCGCTCCTGGAGATTGGCAGCATATCCCTGCTGAACGACTTCATACACATGATGGCCGTCGCCCTCTGGGTGGGCGGACTGTTCAGCCTGGCCCTCGACGTTCCGACGACAATCCGTGTTCTCAGTGACGGCGAAAGACGGGAAGCGCTCTCCGCCCTGATACCCAGGTTTTCAGTCGTCGCCGGTCTGTCTGTGGCAGTCCTCGCCCTGACCGGCATCTACAGCGCGTGGACACAGGTAACAGTCCCGGAGGCGCTCGACACCCCGTATGGTAGGACGCTCATCGCCAAGATTGCGCTGGTAGGCGCGCTGCTGCTCATAGCCGCGCTCAACCTGGTCTGGGTAAGGCCCCGACTGTCGGGAAACAGCAGCGCCGCGTTCTGGCTTAGACGGCTGGTCGTCGCCGAGGTGATAGTCGCGGCGCTTGTACTGCTGTCAGTCGGCTTCCTCACGTCGCTCGAACCCGCCCGGCAGGCGGCGTCCCGGCTGGGCATCGGCCTGGAAGACGGTCTTACCTTCACCGACACAGCAGAAGGCGCGGATATAGCCCTCGAAGTAACCCCGGGACAGGTCGGTCTGAACACGATAACCATCACACTCACAGACGGGTCCGGCAGTCCTGTAACGAATGTAACCGACGTCCGCGTGCGCCTGTCTTACCTGGATGACGACCTGGGCGAAACGGCGGTGTCGGCTGTTCCGACCGGAGACGGCGAGTTCACGCTGACCGACCAAGTAATCGGAATAGCCGGCGCATGGGAGGTTGCGCTCGTCGTGCAGCGTCCTGACGCGTTCGACGCGAGAACAGCCTTCAGGTTCGAGACATCGGGCGACGATGGAGCTTCCGCCATCGCTCCGTCGAAAGACACTGCGTATATCATGCTCGGCGCGATATTCGGCGTCCTGGGTCTGATGTTCCTGGTCTCCGCGCTGCGTTTCGGAGGCTTCCAGACGCGCGCGGGAGCGGCAGCGATGTCACTGGGAGTTCTGGGTATGATTGGCGCGTCCGCGCTTCTCGCGGGCGTCCTGGGATCGGAACAGGATGTCCCGGAACGGAATCCCATCCCTCCAACATCCGAATCCGTAGCAACCGGCCTGTCGCTATACACCACCCACTGCCAGCTATGTCACGGGACAGAGGGCATGGGAGACGGTCCGTCGTCCGCCAGCATGATCCCGCCGCCTGCCGACCTGGTAGTCCACGTGCCGCTTCACCCCGACCGCGCACTGTTCGACTTCATCCACGACGGCCTACAGGAGACGGCGATGCCCGGTCTCGGCGACGCCCTCTCCGACGATGAGATCTGGCACATCGTCAACTACATTCGGACGCTGGAGTGAAGGAAGAGATTTGTTGACATGAGTTGTGGCTATCGTCGTGCCAGCGAAAGAAGTGGATATGGTAGAATTTCTTAAAGACGAGCTATCTGAAGAATCCGAGGAGTAACCAATGGCTAAGAAACCGGTCCCTCCGCCAGTTGGTACGAAGCCGCCACCGCCACCGCCACCGCCGCCGCCCAAGAAGTAAGAGTATTTCCCTGAAGTGAACATACTGCTAAGGTGATGGTGGCTCAAGTAAACTGAAGCGGTACGAACTTTACTATGTAGTAGTGAGCAAAGCCCAGATGCAGATAACCCCTCACGTTTACAATATGCACATTGACGATGGCGCCGTCTCACACCCCGGCGGCTCCAACAACTACTTCGTCGGAGACCCGAACGCCGAGATGGTCCTCCTCGACACCGGCGACCACTGGCGAGAGTGGACGCAGGCCATACTCGACTACTACGATGAACTCGGACGCCCCAACATCAGCGCCATTCTGATAACGCACGGCCACGTTGACCACATCGGCGGCCTGGACCGCGTCCATGAGGCGACGGGCGCGACCATCCGGTGCCACCCCGACCTCGCTGATAAGCTGGTCAAGGTTCTGGGCAGCGAAGATGCGGTCGAGCCGCTGGAAGCCGACGAAGATATACAAGTGGCCGGAGTTACCCTGCGGGCCTTGTTCACGCCCGGGCACGAGGTTGACCACGTATGCTACTACCTGGCCGAAGACGGCGTGATGTTCACGGGCGACACCGTTCTAGGAGCGTCCTCCACCTCCGTCGGAGACCTGTCCGCGTACATGAAGTCCCTGGAACTGCTGATGAGCTTCGAACATTCCACCGTTTGCCCCGCGCACGGCCCCGTAGTCCCGCCGCCGAAGGGTGAGAGTCTCATCCGATGGCAGTACGACCACCGCGCCCGCCGCGAACAGCAGGTCCTCGATGCCCTGCGCGAAGGACACGCCACGGCAGAGGCCATCACGACCGCCATATACCCGCGCGACCTGAAAGAGGGACTGCGCCGCTCGGCCCAGCGCAACGTCACCACCCACCTGACCAAGCTCAGCAAGGAGGGCGTCGTCGAGGAGACCCCCGCCAGCTTCAGCCTGACCGGGTAAGCGGGCTGCGTGAACGCGGAATCCCAACCAGCAGCGCGACCGGCCCCGCCAGGAACAGCCACATCGCCGCGCCCAGGCCCCAGGAACGGGCGGCAAGCCCGATTACCAAAGGCGTGAGGCCGCTGACCAGTTCGGACGCGTCGCTGACCGCCATCACGGTCCCACTCCTTCCGGGCATCTCCTCGTACATCTGCGCCTTGAGTATCGAGTACCAGCCCGCGTTGCCGAATCCCAACAGGGCGACTATGACCAGCTTGGGCAGCAGGCCGGGGACGAGCAGAAACGCGATGAACAACACGAGCTCCACAACGACGCTGTATCTGAGATAAGTCAGGCCCCTCACCCTCTCCAACAGCGGTATCAGAAGCAGGTCGCCCAGCAGTCCGACACCCGTCCAGAGCGCGACGCCGAGGGCGGCCTGTGTCTCGCTGGCCTGGGCGACATCCACGAAATACAGCGCGAGATAGCTGAGAAGCCAGTCGCCCATCAGATTGGCCATCTCCAGCAGGACTAGCCACCTGAGTACCGGCAGGCGTCTCAGCGCACTCAGGACTCCGAGAATGCCGCTTCTCAGTTCCGAGGAAGTCGGATAGCTGCCCCCTCCCGACGACGCGCCTCCGAGGGGCAGTTTCAGCGCGGCGAGCAGCGTGAGAGCGGCTACTACCGCTGTGGCTACTACCAGTTCGCGCCAGCCCATGCCAAATTCAAGAGATCCGCCCAGCGCAAGCGCTCCGAGCGCGACCCCGGCGGCTCCCGCGAACGTCCAGCGCGCCATATTCTGCTCATAGCGCGAGGTGTCGTGGTCCATCAGCGTCGCCTGCGACAGTCCGACGAACGCGCCCGACGCGGGGTTGAATATCAGCAGTCCGGCCATGAGCATGGTAAAGCTGACGCTGCCGGAAATGATGAACAGCGAGGCGACGAACAGCATCCCGCCGCCGATGATGAGCGCCCTGCGCTTCCACACGTCTCCCAGGATGCCCAGGGCAACGCCGGCGACACTTCCCCATATCCGAGGGACGCTGAGCAGAAGACCGATCTGCAAATAAGTAAGCGAGAGGTCGTCCCTGATCAGCGGCCACGCCGCCTCCAACGCGCCGAAGAAGAACTCGTCTATGAACTCGATCAGCAGAAGGCCCAGAACGAGAGCGCCGCCACCGGCAAACAGGTATCTGAGTCGCAAGACGTATCTCATCCGGTAAAGGTGGGGAAGGTTAGATCCTGCCCCATACTTCAATACGGGGACGGGGATGGAATCCCGAAAATGGGTGGTGGGCGGTACTGGATTTGAACCGGTGACCTCTGCGATGTCAACGCAGCGCTCTAAACCACTGAGCTAACCGCCCCGGAGAATTCCGTCAGGGCTAAAGTCTAGCAAGGACTCGGTACACGGTCAAGATTGAGTTGGCGTCCTCAGCTTCTAGCGCGGGGGAGGAAGGTCTGGTTCACTCTCACCGAGGCGATACCATAGAGGGATATCCTCATCATTCGCGTCCAAGAACTCCGTCACGTCATAGAAGACGCTCCCCTCGATGCCCGGCGTCAATCTCACGGACGTGACCACCGCGTAAGCCTCCAGTCCGGTCGAGCGTCGAAGAATCTTGGCGTGGTCGGTCGCCCGTAGCACGTCCTCCATGTCTCCGGTGTAAGACGCTTCTATCGAAATATAGAAGCGCGGCTTAACGCTGTTTCGCTCCGTGACTGCAGCAATGACGTCAGCATTCTCGAAAGTACGCCACGCTCTATCTCGAAGCCCCAATTCTTCCACCGCCTCAACGTTCTTGTCGAGCATATCCCCCAGCTCATCTTCGGTAAGAACCCTGCATCTTGCCCGTCGCAAGCCATGCAGACCGACGAAGAGATGGGCGATCTCCAAACTGTTCTTCTTCGCGGCATTATAGGAGTAATTACCGCGAAAATTGTCCAAGTCGTCATGCTGACGTCTGTACATCCTATGCTGCTCCCTGATGTCTCTGCGCATCTCCTCCTGGCTCGCCAGAATCCCGTTCTGGGTATGGAGCATTTCAGCGACGATCCGTCGTGTACCGTCTAGGTCTGCCAGAATTCTATTCTGGATATCGATCATTTCAGCCTGAGTCTGTCGCGTCTCGGCAAGGTCCGCCAATATCCTGTTCTGGGTCTCCAGCATGGAATTCTGCGTATCGAGCATCTCGACGAACTGGCCCGGCAGCGCGAGGACCTCATCGGTCATAACCGCCCGCCGGACCTGGTCCAACAGATCCGGGTCCTCCCGCAGAGCGCGGATGATGTCTCCGGATGTGTGTATGGCTACCATGACTTCTCCTCCCCTATTTTCTCATAGCCAAGCTGATCCGAGCAAACTAGCAGAGCGTTTACCAGGGTCTTTTCGTTTTCAGGAAATAGGTCAGTCAACAGCCCCCTCTCTCTCAAGGCTTGCAGGGGTATGAAAAAGTGCAAACCGACTGTACCAAAGTTCCCTCTCCCCTTGGGCTGAGAGGGGTAGGCATTGAAGTTGGATTGGCGGAGTCACCCCCATCCTAACCTTCCCCCATCAAGGGGGAAGGGACTTTTGCCTACCCTTGTTAGCTCCCTCAGGGAGAGGGTTGGGGTGAGAGTGATTACGCTGCCTTGAATATACGAACATTGGATAATGAAAAGACCCTGCTGTCCTCATTGCCCTTGTACATTCGTTCTTGTCCAACTACAATACCCCCATGAACTACCAATTTACGACATCCGGTAGGACGCGCGCAGACCCACACGGTCAGTTGCGCTCCGTAAACTATAAGGAGTAATTTATGAAGATGAGAAAATGGGATGACAGAAAAATCCTCCAAAGCTAAAGCAGGTGAATAGCAGGTGGGTAACAGGTGACTTTTTCACCTGTTACCCACCTGTCAGGCCACCAGTTACCACCTGTTGCGATATAAATCGGAATATATGGACTGGTGACTAAGAACCAAAAACCGACAACGGAGATTACACAATGATAGGTTTCATTGGAGGAACAGGACCGGAGGGCAAGGGACTCGCGCTGCGCTTTGCGATGGCGGGCGACCGGGTGGCGATAGGGTCGCGCGATGCACAGCGCGCCCAGGACGCCGCGGACGAGGTTCGGAAACTACAGGTCGGTCTGAGCGTGAGCGGCGGTCTCAACGAGCAGGTCGCAGACGATTCGGACATCGTCTTCATCGCTGTGCCATATTCCGGGCACCGGCCCACGCTCGAATCACTTGGCGACAGGCTGGATGGCAAGCTGGTTGTGGATGTGGTCGCCCCACTGCGCTTCAGCCGAGGCGTCGCGAGCGCGGTTGAGGTCGAAGAAGGGTCGGCCGCCCAGCAGGCCCAGATTCTCCTTCCTAACTCAAAGGTTGGAGCGTTTCATAATTTAAGCGCCGAAGATCTTATGCGGCCCGACGTGACGATTGACTCCGACGTGATAGTGTGCGCCGACGACAAGAATGCCAAGTCCAGGGTCATGGAATTGGCTGAGTCCATCAACGCCGTCAGAGCGGTTGACGGCGGCGGCCTGCAAAACTCCCGCTACGTCGAGGAACTGACCGCGCTGCTCATCAACATAAACCGAATCTACAAGGCCCATTCGACAATCAAAATAGTAGGCATATAACCGATGCTATGGTCAGTCAAGTGATTTAGTTCCTTCCCCCTTGATGGGGGAAGGCTAGGATGGGGGTGAACGGATGCAGGTAGCAAACAATACCTCCAAAGCGCGGCAGCTAAGGAATAATCCCACAGACGCTGAACAAGCATTGTGGAACATTCTACGCAAACGCCAAGTGTCAGGTTACAGATTTCGCAGACAAGCGCCGATAGGGCCGTACATCGTTGACTTCGTATGCTATGACAATAGACTTGTTATAGAAGTGGATGGCGGGCAACACATGGAACGAGCGAATTATGACGCTGAGCGTACCGCATGGTTGAAGACTGAAGGTTTCAGGGTGATTAGATTCTGGAACAACCAGGTGTTGGAGGAGACGGACGCGGTGCGGGAAGCGATTTTTATGGCAGTCCAGCGGCTATCACCCCCATCCTAACCTTCCCCCATCAAGGGGGAAGGGATTTTTGCCCCCCTTGGCGAGGGAGAGGGTTTACACGCCACAGGCGACGGCGGCCAGCTTGATACAAATTCATATAGCGCGGGAGCGTGAGACTTGATTCTACTATCCGTAATAGCGGCGATAGCAAGCCTGTTCGCCGGAGGCGACCTCCAGGCCGGCAGCCTGAACAGTCGCGCCATCACGATTGTCGAGTCCAGCCATCGCATCGAATTCCCTGACCGGATCGTGTTCACGCTGGAGGCCGACGCGCCGCCCGACGTCCAGTCCGCGCGTCTCTACTACACCGTGGGGCCTCACGACGTGAAGGTCTATACCTACCCCGTCCGCTTCACCAACTCCGAAAACATCGAAGCCGAGTTCATCGTCAACACCGGCAAGGACGGGTTCATACCCCAGGGAGTGGAGATAGAGTATTACTACGTCTTCACCGACTCGCTCGGCAATCGCACGGTGTCCGACTCGCGCGCCTTCGAGTACCTCGACCCCAGGTACGACTGGCAACGCCTGACCCAGGACGACTATACCCTGATCTGGCACAACCTGCCGGAGCGCGCGGTCCGGAGAACGGCGGCGGACGTCTCCATTCGGATGAGAGCGGTCAGAGACCTGTTCGGCCTCGAGGGCGACTACGACTTCAAGGCGGTGATCGTGAACAGCCGCGCAGAGGCCGACCGCAGTTTCCCGCCCGTAAGCGATACGTCCCAGGATACGTTTCTCTACGGCGGCTTCGCCTTCAACAGGTACGACGTTCTGGTTGTCGCGGGACTCAACCGGGACAGCCTCGTCCACGAACTCACGCATCTGATGTTCGACGAAAGGCTCGACTCCCCGCGCGCCAAGCCTCCCGCGTGGCTGAACGAGGGGCTGGCGATGTACTTCGAGCCGGGCGGAGGCTACCGCGAGTCGGACGTGCAGAGAGCGTTCAGAAGCGGCAACCTGTTCCCTCTGCGCCACATGCGTTCCGTCCCGGGCAGACCCGACGAGGTAAGGCTGTTCTACTCACAGTCTGCGAGCGTCGTCAGATTCATGATGGACGAGTTCGGTCCCGAGCGCATGGACACCCTGCTGACCGAAATCAACGAAGGACGCAAGATAAACGAGGCGCTGATCGTCGCATACGGAGTGGATGTGGACGAACTCGACAGGGGCTGGCGAAGATACCTTGCGGGCGAGACCTCGATATTCCAGATCAGGGATCCGGGCGCGCTCGGCACATCGGCGATCATCGGCGCGGCGCTTCTGGTCACAACCTCCGCAGTCCTGATTCGCTGGCTGAAGAACCTCCGCAAGAGCGACCAGCCAATGGACGGTGAGGAAGAGCTATAGACTAGCCTGGCGCTCAGCCGCAAGCTCCCGCACTCGCTCAACGATGTCCGTCGTCGGGGTTCCAGGGCCGTAGATCGCGCTGACTCCCATCTCCTCTAACGCAATCCTGTCTGACTCCGGGATTATGCCGCCCGCGATCACCGGGACATCCTGCATCTCGTTGAGTTCCAGTCCGTCGAATATCTGCGGGAACAGGTCCATATGCGCGCCGGACAGAATGCTCAGCCCGATGATATCCACGTCTTCCTGTAGCGCTGCCTCGACTATCATCTGCGGCGTCTGGCGTATGCCGGTGTAGATAACGTCCATCCCGGCGTCCCGCAGCGCGCGAGCGATTATCTTCGCGCCGCGGTCATGGCCGTCCAGGCCGGGCTTGGCGACAAGAACGCGGATTGGATACTGTGTCGTCATGCGTCTTACCTCCGCGCCGTATCCGCGTCCACCAGCTCGATCAGTACGCCGCGGGTGGCCCTTGGGTGAATGAAGCCAATCATACCGGAGAGTCCCTCCCTGGGAGCGTCGTCAATGAGCTGCACTCCACTCTCCGCGAGCGCGTCAAGGCGTTCCTGGAGGTTCTCGACCTCGAAGCAGATGTGATGGACTCCCTCGCCCCGCCGCTCTATGAAGCGCGCCACGCCGCCATCCGGGTCCGTCGGCTGGATAAACTCCAACTGCGACCCACCGACGCGGACGAGCGCAGCCCTCACAGCCTGGTCTTCAATGTCCTCCACCTCCGCCTCGCCCGTCCCGAACACATCCCGGTAAAAGGCGAGCGTCTCCTCGATGTCCTTCACCGCGATGCAGACGTGGTTGATATGTCGCGCTTTGCAGGGGGTAGTCATATTGTTCCTCAGCTATTGCTTGCAAGTTGTGTCAATGTAGATCGTAGTTCGTCTATGAAGTGTCGTAGTGAGCTTACATTCTGGCTCGCGCGATACAGGTCCATGTTCGCTACGATTTCGTCCGCATATTCGATTCCGCCGTATGGAGCGAACGGAAAAGCGCGAGACAATTCATTCTTATATGCGTCTTTATTAAGATGCCCTAGTGGTACTTGAAGGGGAATCGGTGGATTAGCAAACGTTTGGACAGAAGTAGGGTCTGCAAGATACCAAGCCTCAATGTACGGATCAGGCACCGCTAGTATGGTTGCACGTGGGTAGCCTGTTCGTTCTATGAGATTGCGAATTCGGCCCTTGACCTCCGTTTCACCCTCTCTATCAGCATCTTGCACTATTATCAGAATGTCTAGTATGTCACTTTCAATGTCTGTGTGGTCTCGTAAGAACCTTCGCAACTCGCCTCGCATACGTGGTATTCCGCCAGATGCGTTCCTCACGTCAAGCCGTACATTCGTATCAGTTTCGAACGCTATTCTCCTGACAAGACTTGTTATGAATCGTTCATGAGCGATGTCTTCCATGAACAAGCCTATGATAGGGTCAACCACCGAAGTCCCCCCTCATCAAGGCTTCTTCAAATGTGGTATGACCATCTTCTTCCAGAGTGTCCTCGGCGTCAACTCGCACAAAGATGGGGGATTTGTATAATTCTGCAAATTCAGTTTCATTATTGTGTTTGGAGGAACCGATTAGCGAAACTCTTGCATCGCAGTCCATTGGATCATACCCAAGATTTAGAAACTCAGGGAATCGAGGCGAATGGGTGGTCACCAGTATCTGAGTATTTAAGTCATTACGTGTAGCATTGTCGAGAAGACGAGCTATGACGCTAAGTCTTCTAGGATGCACTCCATTCTCGGGTTCCTCGAATCCGATAGTCGAAGCGCTGTTGAAACGGGACATAATGGCGAAAAGCCCCAGCACACGTAGGGTTCCATCCGAAATGACGCGAGAGGAATGTATATTCCCACTATCCTGGTATATTAGCCTGACAAGTCCTTCCTCAGTAATTGCGGTTTCAATGGACTCGGCGTTGGGTATCGCTATAGGCAAAGCCTTTGAGATACTCTTGAACTGAGGATAATCTTGAATCTTGAGGGTGTGATAGAAGCCAGAAATATCTCGTCCGTCTGAACCTACCGAATCAACTGCCCTGAGAGCCGATTCCTGCCGCATTACACCCGGATCAAAGTAGTAGAATCTCCATCTACTCAACTCCTCCCTGAAAGCAGTGATGTGAGGATAGTGAGGCGCATACAGGGGAGTCGAGACTAGCGCGTGGTCCAATCCTACGTCGTGATAGCTGGGGTGCGCCTGCCCTTCCATTCGCAGTACGAATCTTCTGTTTTCCTCGTCCAGATCCAAAAATGGCTTCCGAGACTCTTTAGGTGTCCCATCCTGTTTGAGAGCGAGCAACCTTTCATTCATTACTCTGAGATGCCCGGTGGGTGTGTAGAACGCGATTGTTATCTCATAGCGTAATAGCCTTTCTATCACCCGCCTGGGGCGGTCATTCGCGCTCTGTCCCGGCAGTCCTGCCCGTAGGTCACGGACCAATTTCTCAGTATCACCAACCACACTAGGAGATAGCTCGATATCCACGCCTAAGCTGAATTGGAGAGTTTCCTGTTGCAACAGCTCACCTAGACCGCCGGGCGGCACGAAGAAGGCTTCCAAGGGTAATCCGCGGTGTTCATCGAATGCGTCGTTGATCGTACGGCTTGTCACTATCCTGCTGAGCAATCCGAGCGCATCCAGCAGGTTGCTTTTCCCGGAAGCGTTCGGGCCTACTATCACTGTCAGCGGCTTGAGGGATATGTCTATGTCCCGCAGGGACTTGTACCCTTTGATGAAGACCCTTGTTATCATCGCTCCCTCCCAACGTCGGCGGGCTTTTGGTTGCTATCGGCCTCAGTCGCGCAGCAGGTTGCGGGCGATGATAAGGCGCTGGACTTCTGTGGTACCTTCGTATATCTCGGTCACTTTGGCGTCGCGGTAGTAGCGTTCGACGTTGGTTGGGGCGAAGTACCCTGCGCCGCCGTGCATCTGTACAGCTTTGTCCGCGCACTCCACAGCGACGCGCGAGCAGTACATCTTAGCCATCGAAGCCTCGGTGATGAACGGCCTGTCCTCGTCCTTGAGCGTCGCCGACTTCAGCGTCAGGAGGCGCGCGGTCTCGATTTTGGTCGCCATATCAACCAGGTACCACTGTAGGCCCTGGAACTCGGACAGCTTCTGCCCGAAGGCCTCTCGCTCCTTGATGTAGGCGAGCGCCGCGTCGTATGCGGCCTGGGCTATGCCGACGCACTGAGCGGCTATCGCCATGCGGCTGGCGTTCAGGACTTCCATCGTCATGCGAAAGCCGTCGCCCTCGCTGCCCATGCGGTTCTCTTCCTGCACGGCGCAGTTGTCGAACAGTATCTCCGCCGCCGAGGACGCTCTTAT
>DAOULF010000192.1:0-7034 GCA_034420555.1 Dehalococcoidia bacterium | reverse complement strand
GGAATACCGGCAGGCCCGGTCCTGGATTGTGGCGGAGATACATACGACGACCCGCACTTGCAGGAGCGGGGTTACTTCCAGGCCGTGGAACACCCGGAAGCCGGAATCCATCTGTACAGCGGCCCTATATGGAAGATGGCGAACAGGCCCGAGCCGCGCCACGATCCCACGCCGGGCCTCGGCGAACACAACGACTGGGCGCTGGGAGAACTGCTTGGCGTTGGCAGTGGCACGCTCGTCGAGCTGGAGTTGCAGAACATCATCGGCTCCGTTCCGCTGGAAGGCGCGGACATGGGCGGCGTGCGGCGCGCCGCTGAACTGAGAAGACAGAACTCCGCGTAGCCCGATTGCTCCGGATACTGAAAACTCACGACTAATACCAGAACCACATGAAAATGCCATACTCCAAGCGCTAACCGTCATTCCCGCTTTCGCGGGAATCCAGGGGTGGGGACAGGCTTATACATGGCAAAGCTAACTGGACGCGATACTAAGAACTCAAAACACACAGTGAAGGGACGGAGAGAAAATGGCCGAGATAACAGGCGCGGAACTGGTTGTAGAGGCTCTGAAGAGAGAGGGGATTGACACCATATACACGCTGCCCGGGGATCCGGTCGGCCCTATCGTGAACGGCTGCGCAGAGGCGGGGCTGCGGGTCATATCCGTCAGACACGAGCAGGCGGCGGCCATGGCCGCCCAGGCGCACTCCTACTTCACGCGGGGGGTCGGCGTATGCGTGGCGGCGTCCGGTGTCGGTCAGACCAATACGCTCACCGCCATAGCCAACGCCCAGGTCAACTGCTGGCCCATGCTCGTTATCGGCGGCTCAGCCGAACTCAGACGGCGCAACATGGGCGACTTCCAGGAACTGGCGCAGGTCGAGTCAACGGCCCCGCTGTGCAAGTGGGCCTACGCCGCCGAATCCATCCAGAGAATCCCCACGCTCATCAACATCGCGCTCAGGAGGGCGGTCGCCGGACGCCCCGGACCGGTCTATCTCGACCTGCCCGCCGAGATGATCTCAGGCTCGGTTGACGATTCCGAGGTCGAGATACCCGCGCCCGCGCCCGAACCGGCCAGGCCGCTCGCCGAGCCGGACAAGATAGAGCAGGCGCTGGAGGTATTGAAGGAAGCCGAACGTCCGCTGCTGATAGTCGGCAAGGGCGCGTCCTGGTCCTGGGCTGAGGACGAGTTGCTCCAGTTCGTAGAGCGCACACAGATACCCTTCCTCACGTCCCCCATGGGCGCGGGAACGCTGCCGCCCGACCACCCGATGAACGTCTCGGCCGCCAGGACGCAGGCGCTCCAGGGCGCAGACACGGTTCTTATGGTCGGCGCGCGCCTGAACTGGATATTCCACTTCGGTCAGCCGCCCCGCTTCGCCGAGGACTACAAGCTGATCCAGGTTGACATTGACGACGAGGAGATAGGCACGAATCACCCGGCAGAGGTCGGACTTGTGGGCGACGCCAAGATGGTCATGGGGCAAATGGTGGACGCGCTCGACGACAACCCCGTCGAGTTCGGCGAGACTCCCTGGCTCGGCGGACTGAAGGAAAAGGCAGCCGAGAACTCCGCCTCCATAGAGCCGATGCTGAACGCCGACATCATGCCGCTCGGCTACTACCGCATCCTCAAAGAGATACGCGACTACATGCCCAAGGACTCGATCCTGGTCGCGGACGGCGCTTCCACGATGGACATATCAAGACAGGTCATTCCGGTATGGAATCCACGCCAGAGGGTCGACGCCGGCGTCGCGGGCTGCGTGGGGGTCGGGGTACCGTTCTCCATAGCGGCCAAGGTCGTCTATCCCGACAAGCCGGTTATCTGCCTCCAGGGAGACTGGGCCTTCGGGTTCAACGGGATGGACATCGAGACGGCGGTGCGCTTCAATCTGCCCATCGTCTGGGTCGTATTCCAGAACGCCAACATAGACAAGTGGGTGCGCGAGTACGTGGACGGCGAAGAGAACCCCAACGACTTCACCCCCGCCATGCGATTCGACCGTATGATGGAGGCGTTCGGCGGACACGGCGAGTACGTCGAGAAGCCGGACGATATACGTCCCGCGCTCGAACGAGCCTTCAATTCGGGCAAGGCTTCGCTCGTAAATGTGATAATGGATCCGGGCGCAAGCCGCCGCCCTCAGCAGTTCGCGTGGCTCGCCCGCGAAGGCCGCATGGGGTACTAGGCCGTGTTGACATTTCTCGTCATTCCCGCGAAAGCGGGAATCCAGAAGTGCGGAGTGTAGCTAACGTAGCTATCACTACGGACGTTTAGATGCCTGAAATATCAAATGTCAACAGAACCTAGCGCAATAGCGGGAGTCAGACGTCTCTGTACGCCTGGCCCCGCTCCGCCACCACCTTGAGTGAACTCAGGTCGCCCCTCTCCACGTGATTGCCACGCGGCTGGGGCGGCCTGGGGTCCAGCCCCAAAAGCTCGACCACCTTCGGGTTGCTGTAATAGCCGTTATAGGTGTGCCTCACCAGCATATCGAAGAACTGTGGGCTGCCAGCCTCCACACCTCTCAGAACCTCGTCCTGCTGGTCGCCGCTCAGCTCCTCGAAACCCGATCCTAGCTGGACGGCCGCGATCTCGATGTCCTGCAATCCGTCGGAGAACAGCCGCGCAATTCTGGTTGATCCTGCGGCTATCCCATCGAGATAGTCCGTCGTGCCAACCTCACCGGCACCTGGCATTTCTCCTTGCGGAGGAATGAGGCGGTCGAGTACGGCGGTAATGAGCGCGTGTTGGCTTTGGCTGAGAAATTTGGGCATCGTTGTTTCCTTGTATATGGTTAGCGGAATATTCGATTCAGAGGGTGAGATCAAAAGGAAGGTCCGATATATCTCGGAGACGCTTCCCTTCTACCAGTGTATCAAGCACTTCCGCCTGGTCCTGGTTCTCGGTGGAATCCACCGCTGAGGTCAGTTCCATCAAAGCGATATGGTACACGCAATCTATATCGCCTGTGCCGAGAGCGAGGGATGCTAACCTGGTCGGCATCGGCTCAGCCGTTACAGCCACGATATGCGGCGATTTGCCTTTCCGGTTGCGAATCAGATTGAGAGCCTCGGTACGAGAGTTCTGGGCGCGATCACTACGCATCGTCCACTTGCAAGACACACTTGCGTGTAGAGTCGGTTTCGGATCGTTCGCGTTACGCATCGGCGTTAGACCGGCCGCATCGGAGTCTAGCGGTATCACAACCGAGGCCGAGTTTATCGCATTGTCATCAAGCGGTCGTCTGCTGATTGTGATATCCGGTTTCACCAGATAGTCTCCCTGAATGGCGGCAGCCACGCTCTTTTCCGCCATGTTTGCGATGACTTCATCCAGAAGCGTGAGGTGTTCATACTGGTCGAATCTTGCTATGCCGGGTTTCCGCTGGCTTGCGGAAAATTCCCAAGGCCCTGGTCTAATGTGTCCCAATACCTGAAACGATCCGTCCAGAAAATCCATAGTGATGTTGGCGAATCTGGTTCCGATGGTCTGCTCCGCCGGCGGGTTAGCGCATGGCGACATATTGATTCGAGCGAACATCTCTTCGGCGATGGCTACGCTGGTCCTGCTTCCCCTGTGCGCATTGCTCAGAACACCGTTCCTGTACCCGAGTAACTGCTCACAGATGTCGGCATGGTAGCTTTGCCTTAGCTCTCCAATATCCATGATTTTCTACGGACCGGGCTTACTCAGGCAGATTATTGACTCGTCGTACATACGCTGTTCGATTGTGGAATCTGTGG
Source organism: Dehalococcoidia bacterium (assembly GCA_034420555.1). Taxonomy (GTDB): domain Bacteria; phylum Chloroflexota; class Dehalococcoidia; order Lucifugimonadales; family UBA1123; genus VXRN01. The sequence goes on along the minus strand of DAOULF010000192.1, from coordinate 3,279 downwards.
GACCGCCTCGGCTGGCAGGCAAGAGACGGCGGTCGCGGTCTATCCGCCTTTGTATCGTTGCGGTCAGATAGAGAGGCGAGTCCAAACTCTCGGCAAGCGATGCGAGAAGCGACGCTGTCGGAATGTGCTGTCCTCTGATTGTGGAGGGACCCACAACGATTACCGCATATCGGTTCGGCTTGAGAACCCTCCCTATCTCGGACAGCACTCGCTTCATCTCTGCCAGATACTTGGCTAAGACCCGCGACTGTTTGGGGGCGGCATAAGATAGGTTGTCTATCGTCTGTTGCGCGTCCTCAGACAAGTTGCCCGCTCCATTCCACCCACTGGTCCGCTCCGAGCCAATGTACCTGGACCGAAGCCTTGAAAGCTCATTTACAGACCACCCGAACCAGACCAGTGAGAACTTGTGCGCTCTCATGTAGTCTATCGCGTTGGCATAAGGCGGAGAAGTCACCACCAGGTCCACGGATGCCTCGGGAATGGAATCGCTCATGTCCCTGGCATCGCCCATTCTTATGCTCAGGCTGTCCGGCTCGATTCGAGGCAATTCCGACAGGCTGGCTATACTCCTCCTCACCCTCAATCTGAACTGATTTATTGCGTCTTTGGCCGACTTGCCTGGGTGAATGTGCGCCCTGCCGTGCGCCAGATCACGCGCTTTGGTGACTCCGCCGGATTTGGTCACGATAATGGCCGATAGCGCCACCTCGAAGAACTCTTGAATAGCCTGTTTCTGTTTTCCGTCTTCAATCATATCCGTTGCCAGCCTGATGGAATGCAGAAGCGCTTCCAGTTCACGCTGGGTTCTCTCGGTGAACCAGTAATCCACGAAATCTTTGGTGGCCTTGTCGAACCTACCTGAGAGTCTATCTTCAAGAAGTTGGGGCATAGTAAGTACGTCATAGGCGCTCGCCACTATACTTTCAGAGAGCCTGTTAAGCAGATCAACGTCATCAATGGGTGTGGTCTTGACCTTACATTGCTTAATCGAAAGCGGGTCCAGGTCCAGACCGATAGCCTTTCTCCCACGTATGGCGGATTCAACGAGCGTCGTTCCAGACCCCATCATAGGATCCAGGACGACATCCCCGGGCTCTGTGAGACGCTCTATGAAGACCGCGGGCAGTTGGGGAGGAAACTTGGCCGCGAAAGCGTGAATGCCGTGCGTAATCGTCGCGGTCGCCTGTCCCTGGAAATCGAAGTCCTGTCCAAGCAGGTCGCTCAGCGTGTCGTCCCGCTCTCTGGTTGCGTTCATACCCAGTTCCTGTCAATCATATTCGCTTCATCGTTCGTCATCAGTATATTCACCTGCCCATATGCCGAGCGTTCTCTTTGAACTCGTCCGCCATGTGCAGAGCGACGGCCTGGATGGTGGAGGTGGGGTTGACGCCGCCCGCGGTTACGAAGACGCTGCCATCTACGACGTACAGGTTCTTTACGTCATGTGTCTGGCCGCTCCGGTTCACTACGCTGCTCCTGGGATCCGTTCCCATCTTGGTGGTTCCCATCAGGTGCCAGCCGCCCGCTCGGAGCAGTGGAATTACGTTCACGTCGTAGGCTCCCGCCGCCTCCATCACCTCACTGGCTCTCGCAATGCCGTGTTCCATCATCTTGCGGCTGTTCTCGCTGAGCGTGTAGCTGACCTTCGGCGCGGGGATTCCGTCGCTGTCGGTGAGTTCAGGGTCCAGCGTGACCTCGTTGTGCAATTCCGGCAGGTCCTCACCGATGACCGCAATAGTGATCGAGTGTCCCAAGGCTTTCCCGAAGCTGTCGTGATGCTCCTGGCCCCAGGGAATCCGGCCACCCATGATGCCTCCCTGAGCGGTGGTAACGGGACCATTGCTTCGCGCGACTTGGAAGGCGTATCCGCGCACGAAGCCGCGCGACAGGTCGGTCTCGTAGAACTCCTGGCTCACTATCGCCGCCCCGTTCGGGCCCTTATAGCCTTCCAGCAACTCCTCGAATATGCCGGTGACCATGGAGTATGGATGAAACATAAGGTTCTTCCCTACGAGTCCCGACGAATTGGCAAGTCCGTCCGGGAAGGTGGCCGACCTGGAGTTGAACATGAGCCTCGCGGTGCCTACGCCATTGCAAGCCAGCACGACCGCTCGCGCCTTCTGCTCTTGCAGGTTTCCGTCCGCGTCGTAGTAGAGAACGCCGTCCGCAAGTCCGTCCCTGCCTACGGTAATCTCTCTTACGCGGCAGTGTGTCTTCAACTGCGCCCCCATCGCCAGCGCCTTGGGCCAGTAGGTAATGTCGGTCGAGGACTTGGCGCCCCGCGCGCAGCCGATGTCGCAGGGACCGCAGTTGTTGCAGGCGGCGCGACCATCGTAGGGCGCGGTCAGAATCGCCGAGTCCGACGGCCACCAGTGCCAGCCCAGCTTGTCGAAGCCCCCGGCCATCGTCTGCCCCACCGCGCCCAGAGGGATAGGTGGAGTCTGGCGCTCCGACTTGGGAGGATAAGCGGTGTCGCCGGTCATGCCTGCCACGCCCATGATGCGGTCGTTCAGGTCGAAGTAGGGTTCGAGCTCCTCATAGCTCATCGGCCAGTCGTCCGCCACTCCGTCCAGCGTTTTCGTCTTGAAGTCTGACGGGTGGAATCGCGGGAAGTGCGCGCTCCAGTGGATCGTGCTGCCGCCCACGGCGTTGTACATAAGCGGCGCTATCGGCGAGTCCTCGTCGTTCACCGGGTAGTCCTCAGGCAGGCCCCTGAAGTTCGGATTGGCGTTGAAATCCGTCTGGCGATGTATCTCCCAGTCCTGCTGTGTGGGAGGATACCGCGATGGATCCATCCATCCACCCTGCTCCAGGCACAGTACCTCGAAGCCGTCCTTGGCCAAACTCCAGGTGAATGCCGCGCCGGAAGCGCCGGCTCCAATTACAAGTACGTCAACTGTATCGTCTGTTTTCGACATTATCTCTGCCCCATGTCAACTTGGTCTCCGACACGGATTATATCACGCCCGGTAATGAGACTAATGCAAGCGCGAACTGGTTGTTGAAGACCAATGACTGATTGCTGGCCTGCGAATTTACCGGACGATGCTGTACCAATTTAGTCGGTGTTGCCTGTGGAAAGAAAATTCCCTTCCCCCTTGATGGGGGAAGGTTAGGATGGGGGTGACTTCCCTACCGACCAAACTGATACAGGTTCTTACCGGACGGTAGCGTTTCCTTTCGGGTGGTTGGATTATAAGATGTGGAGAGAAACATCACAGAGGGGGATGAGATGTCGGGCCTGCTGTATGAGTTAGAAGAACAGAGAGATCGGAC
>DAOULF010000191.1:0-3014 GCA_034420555.1 Dehalococcoidia bacterium | reverse complement strand
ACAGCGCATTCCTGGCCGCCGCCGCGCACAAGACGCTTGGCGACAAGGCGCTCGCAGTTACCGCCAAGTCTCCGAGCCTCGCGCCCGCCGAACTCCGCGAGGCGATAGAACTGGCCGAGCGCATCGGCCTGAACCACCGCGTCATAGAGACCCACGAGGTCGAGCGCGACGACTACGCTCAGAACAACCCGAACCGCTGCTTCTTCTGCAAGGACGAACTCTACACCTACCTCGCCGGGTACGCCGAAGACGAAGGCTACGAGCACATCGCCAACGGCACCAACACCGACGACCTCGGCGACTTCCGCCCAGGTCTCAACGCCGCCAAGCAGTACGGGGTCCGCAGCCCGATGGTCGAAGCTGACCTGTCCAAGGCTGAGATACGCGCGCTCTCCCGCGAGATGGACCTGCCCACCTGGGACAAGCCCGCCCAGGCCTGTCTCTCATCCCGCATCCCTTATGGCACGCCCGTCACCGTAGAGGCGCTTACCCGCATAGCCCAGGCCGAGGAGTACCTGCACGATGTGATAGGCATTCGTCAGCTTCGGGTGCGTCACCACGACACGATAGCCCGCATCGAGGTCGAGCCTGCCGACTTCCTCACCCTGACCGAAGACGCCACACGCGAGAAGGTCACTGCCTACTTCCGCTCCATCGGCTACTCCTACGTCACTCTCGACCTCGAAGGCTTCCGCTCCGGCAGCCTGAACGAAGTCCTCGCCGGCCTGCGCAACAAACGCGGAGAATAACCATGTCGCGCGGTCTTCTCAAAGGCGCGGCCAAGGCGATGCCGCTGACGCGCGACAGCTATAAGGACAGCGATCCCGAAATTCGCGCGATACTGTGGGGCATGGACCAGAGGCTGAAGCGCGATAATGTCGTGTACTGCCTCGACGCCAGCGCTCTGTCGGACACGTGGAGATTCTATCAGCCGGACGAGTTCCCTGAGGTGTGGGAGTGCCTGTCGCAAATAGCAGCCTCAGAAGTCGCTATCGCGCCCGCCCAGACGCTGGAGGAGTTGCGTCAGGAAGCGGACGAAGGACTACTGGCATGGGCCGAAGCCAACCCCGCTCTGTTCCACGAACTGGACTCCGAACAAGAGAAACTGGCGGCTGAAATCATCGCCAGGTACCCAACGATCTACGGCCCGGACTCCGAACGATTCGACGCCTCGCCCTACGTGGTGGCTCTGGGCGTAGCCCACCGCGAGCGCAACCCCGACAAATCCCTGGAATACGCGGTCGTAGCCCGCAAGGTGGACAATATACACCGTCCCGACTTATTAGATGTGTGCGAGGACACCGCCTACAATCTTGATTACATAGCGTCCGTCCGTATGCTTAGATACCTCGGACTGAAAGTGCCGTCCCCAAAGGGCAGTCTGATTGACTTGGAAGGCTTATGGAAAGGGATGGAGATAACAGAGGAGGACATAGAAGAGATCAAGTACAAGACCAAGTGGTTCCCCGTATGATCTATGTCCTGGATACTGGACATCCACGACATGATAATCATGGCGACTGCTCTGATTGCTGGAGACGGTGCGGACGAAGAGGTGTCAATAATCTCCGGCGACCGCCAGATAAGAGCGCAGAGCCTCATCCGCTGCGTCTGGTGAACGCTCCCGGTTATCCGGCAGCCCCTGGAAAGCCCCGCTATCGCCGGAAGCTGATCCTCTTGAATGACTCGGAGTAGAGCATCCCCTTGCCTACGGATCGGCCCCTGCGCCACTCTTGCATCCTGGGCAGCAGTTCCTCGTAGGGACGTCCGCCCGTCTGCGACGTGTGTTCGGCCAGCGCCTTTACCGCGACCTCCATGTGATCGGTCACGTCAACGAAGATGTCCGGTTCCGGGTGTCCCATTATCCAGACCTCCGCCACCTTGTGCGGCTCGAATCCCTCGTCCAGCAATTCGGGGAAAGTCATGTGGTCGCGCGCCGTCGGGAACACCGCCGCAAGCGCGGCCTCTCCCGCCGCCATGTGGTCCGGGTGTCCGACGCCCCACCCGCCATCCAGGACTCGCATCGGATACTGGCATATCACCACGTCCGGCTTGTGCCTCCGAATCTCGCGCGCTATGTCTCTTCTTACCTCCAGCGTCGGTTGCAGGTAGCTGTCCGGGTAGTTGAGAAAGGCCACGTCCTTCAGACCGAGCACCTTGCCCGCCTCTATCTGCTCCACTCGCCGCATCTCGGACAGTTCCGCCTCCGTAATTTCACGGTCCGCGCTGCCCTTGCTGCCGTCGGTGCACAGGACGTATGTCATGTCCCACCCCTCGGCGCACAGCTTGGCGACGGTGCCGGAGCAGCCGTACTCGGCGTCGTCAGCGTGCGCTATTACAACCATTCCGCTGGAATATCCTTGTTCTTCCGACATCAAATCTCCTCATATCTCGAATGAATTCACGTCAGCTTGCAATTGTAGCATCTCTCAGTTAGTGGGAACCTGCGCGACCACCCTGAACCCGAACGAACTCGTCAGCGCGTCGCTGGCGTGCTGGATCGCGTCCATGAGCGGCCCCGGGTAAACACCCAGCACGATCATACCCACCAGCAATACCCCAAGCAGCCCGACAGTCAGCCGAGGAAGCCTTATCCTACTGCCGTCAACAGGCTCTTCGATGTACATCTGCCTCAGAATCTGAAGATAGTAGTACAGCGATACAAGGCTGGTGAATATGGCGAGTCCGGCCAGCCACAATAGTCCCTGCACCGCAGCCGCGTTGAACAGGTAGAACTTGCTCACGAACCCGGCGAATATCGGCAGACCGGCCAGAGACAGCACCGACGCCGCCATCACCATCGCCAGGTACGGCGACCTCCGCGCCGCTCCCGCCAGCCCCGGTATATCGTCCCTGCCGGTGGCGTTGTAGAACGCCGCTATCGCCAGGAACGCCGCCAGGTTCGTTACGCCATAGGCGACGATATGGAGCATCAGTCCGTTCGACGCCAGGTGCGAAATCTGCGTCCCTACTCTGCCGTCAGGACCCACTGACGCGAGCGCCGCGACACCCAT
>DAOULF010000190.1:0-5802 GCA_034420555.1 Dehalococcoidia bacterium | reverse complement strand
TGGGCCTTTCACATTCGGATACCCGCTACTGATAGCGCTGCCCGTCGGTACGGCGATAGTCGCGGGCGGCGCGATTCTGCTGGACATGGGCATCTACCGGAGACTGAGGGATCGCGGCGTCAACGTGGTGATGCTCTCGATGGCGTCTCTGGGGGTCGCCATCGCGCTGCGCGGACTGGTGCAGATATTCTGGACGACGGACGCGCAGGCATTTCCGCGAGAGTCGAGACAGGTCTTCCGGCTGCCGATGGACGTGCGCGTTCCGCCGGACAGTCTATTCATCGGGCTGGCGGCAATCGCGCTCGTGGCGGGGATATACGTCGTTCTGAACTATACGAAGATGGGCAAGGCGATGAGGGCGACGGCGGACAACCCCGACCTAGCTCGCGTGACGGGAATCAACACGCAGCATGTCATCCGGTGGACGTGGGCCATCGGCGGCGGGCTGGCGGCAATCGCGGGGGTCTTGCTGTCGGTGTCCCAGGCGCAGATGATACCGATAATGGGGTGGAAGTTCCTGATTCCGCTGTTCGCGGCGGTCATACTGGGAGGCATCGGCAATCCGTATGGCGCGCTGGTCGGGGCGTTCGCGATTGGGGTGACGATGGAGGTCTCGACGCAGTGGATAAATCCGAGCTACAAGCCCGCGGTGGCCTTCGGGATCATGATAGTGATGCTGCTGGCGAGACCGAGAGGACTGTTCGGAGGGTCGCAGTGAGAGGATGTGTAAATCATGATCATCCTCACCCTAGTACCGCGTCCATATTTTTCTGAAGTATAGAAACCAGCCCCTCACCCCTGGATTCCCGCTTTCGCGGGAATGACGGTTTAGGACCTGGAGTATGGCAAAATCAGATGGTTCTGGCACTAGCCCTCTCCCATCCAGGAGAGGGAAATTTGGCAGTCGTCCTGGGAGAGCGCTGACGTGGAACTGATGGGCGTGGTGAACTACGCGGTGGGCTTCGCCATCATGGCGGGGATATATTCCATATTCGCGCTGGGGCTGAACGTACACTGGGGTTTCACGGGGCTGTTCAATATCGGGATTGCGGGTTTCTTCGCCGTCGGAGCGTATACATCGGCGCTGTTGACAACGCCGCCGCCGGACTCGGCGCAGTTCGAGGACTTCGTGTTCGGAGGCGACTGGGCGCGGACCGGATTTCTGGACATGGGCATAGACCTGTGGTTCGTACTGGCTCTTGGCGGCGCGGGACTGGCGTGCGCCCTGATTGCGCTGGTCATAGGCTATGTGACGCTGCGGCTCAACGACGACTATCTCGCTATCGCGACGCTTGGGATAGCGGAGGCGGTGCGCCTGTTCTTCCTGAATGAGAAGTGGGTGGCGAATGGGTCGAGGGGACTCTATCGCATACCGGAATTTCTGGGCGAATGGGTGTCGCCCGGGAACTACGACTACCTGTACCTGGTCGTGGTCCTGGTGGTCCTAGCGGGCCTGTTCCTGGCAGTCCAGCGGGCGGTCAATTCGCCCTGGGGACGGGTGCTCAAGGCGATACGGGAGGACGAGGTGGCGGCTGAGGCCAGCGGCAAGGATGTGTTCAACTTCAAGCTCCAGTCTTTCGTTCTCGGAGCGGTCATAATGGGAATCGGAGGCGCGCTCTACGCACATCACATCCGGTTCCTCGCGCCTCCCACATTCGACCCGCTTCTGGCTACGTTCGTGATATGGGCGATGCTGATGGTTGGCGGGACGGGGAATAACCTGGGCGCGATTGTGGGGGCGTTCGTGGTGTGGGGTATATGGACGGGGACGCAGTTTCTGCCGGGGGTGTTCTCGGACCCGAACTTCCGCTTCTTCATGATTGGCGTACTGATCGTCGCGGTGATGCTGGTGCGACCGAATGGGATACTGGGTGAGGTCAGGCGGAGGGCGCGGATATGACCCTCACCTTAACCCTCTCCCAAGGGGAGCTGAGAGGGGTAGGCATTGAAGTTGGATTGGCGGAGTCACCCCCATCCTAACCTTCCCCCTTGACGGGGGAAGGTACTTTTGCCTACCCTTATGAGCCCTGAGGGAGAGGGGGCTGTTGACTGACCTATTTCCTGAAAACGAAAAGACCCTGAGATAGGGGCGCCCACGAGGGACGCCCCTGCGGGGATGAGGTAGATTCTCTAGGGGAGTTCGAACCTGCCGGTTGACTGGATTTCGCCGTCGGCGACGGTCCAGATTTCGATGGTGCCGAATACGTCGCCATTCTGGTCCAGGTCAACGTTTCCGCCCGCGCCGTTGTAGTCAATGTCCTTGCCCTCTGCGATGAGCCTGAGCGCCCGCGCAATCTCGTCGCGCCCGGGGCCTACGACTTCGCCCGGGGCGTTGGCGACGTCCCGGAGAGCGTCCCGGATTGCGATGGAGTCGGTGGTGCTGCCCGCCTTCGCCGCGGCCAGCGCTATCAACACGGTGGCGTCGTAGTGTTCGGCCATGAACGGGTGGGTTACAGGGAAACCATAGGTCTCTTCATACGCGGTCTCGAAGGCATCTTTCTCCGGGCTTCCGGGGGCTCCGGGCGCGGTGCCGTAGGTGCCGTCGAGGGCGTCCCATGCGTTGATGTCGTCAATCCACTCCGAGCCTTTGACGCCGTCAACGAAGAGGAAAGTGTCTGCGTATCCCCCTTCCAGCGCCTCTCGGATATAGACCCTGGACTGTCCGGTGTAGCTCATTACGGCGAGCGCGTCGGGGTCGCCGTCGGTGGCCTTCTCAAGTTCGGATGCGTATGTGGGCTGGACGTCCTCGTGCGGCACCATGGCGGTAACCGTTCCGCCGAGCGCGGTGAAGCTCTCCTCGAACTGGTTGGCGAGGCCCTCTCCATAGGCGTTGTTGATGTACATGATACCGACTGTCTCAAATCCCTGCTCCTGGGCCAGGCGCGCGAGGATTATGCCCTGGGCGGCATCCGAGGGTGTGGTTCGGAATACCAGGTCATTGTCTTCGAGGGTGGTGATAGCCGGGGCGGTGGACGCGCCTGAGATGATGGGCGTCTCCTTGGGTATGGTGACCGACTGTGCGACGGCGATGGTGACTCCGCTGGAGAGCGCGCCGACGATGGCGACCGCGCCTTCGACGTCAACGAGCGCACGGGCGGCGTCAACTCCCTGGACCGGGTTGACGGCGGTGTCGCGGCTGATGACAAGCATGGAGCCGCCGCCGACTCCACCGGCGCGGTTGACGTGGCTTGCGGCAAGCTGGACGGAATTTCGGAGCGGCGGGCCGAACTCGGCGATGGAGCCGGTGAAAGAGTTGAGGTTGCCGACGATCAGGGGAGGCAGGTTGTCGCGCTCCACCTCGACCATGACTTCCTTCTCGACAACGACGGTGTCGCCCGGCACTTCGACGGTCTTGACTACTTCCTTCTGGACGACGACGGTCTCACCCGGCACCATCACTTCCTTGACCACTTCCTTCTCGACGACGACGGTCTCACCCGGCACCATCACTTCCTTGACCACTTCCTTCTCGACGATGACGGTCTCACCCGGTACCATCACTTCCTTGACCACTTCCTGGGTCACGACTTTTTCTACCGGAACTTCCACGGTCTCGGTACCGCAGGCAACGATCAACGATAGAAGCGCGACGGCTACGAGTCCAACTACGAGAAAAGATCTGGCGTTATTCATCATCATTCTCTCCTTAGATACCAAAAGAGGGATTCTTCGACTGTGATTATCATTGGAAAGACCATACTGATGTCAAGAGAAATTTTTGCAATCGCTCTATGTCAAGGTGTTTCTTGACAGCTAGCGGTCTCGGTCTTAAACTTGGACAAGATTTTCAGAGGCAGGTATTCACTGTCCGGGAGTGTTTGTAAATGACTCAGGAATCGGTGATCACGGATGAAATGAGAGCGGCTGTCGGAGTAGAGTCCGAGGTCTATGTAAACGACGTGGAGAAAGGGGCGATAATCAAGTTCGCCCAAGCCATCGGCGACAACAACCCGATCTACAACGACGAAGAGGCGGCTAGGCAGTCGCGGTATGGTGGTCTGGTAGCGCCCCCGACTTTCTTCCGCTCGCTGCGCTCGGGCGAGATGAAGGTGGATGTCAGCAGCCCCTATCCCGCCAACCTGGACGGCGGAAGCGAGTGGGAATACTACGAGCCGGTGCGTCCCGGAGACCGCATAGCGGTGTCCACGATGATATCCAATATCTTCGAGCGTCCCGGACGCCTGGGCAATATGCTGTTCATACAGCGCGAGACCAAATATGTAAACCAGTTCGGGACGACGGTAGCGATTCAGCGCACCACAGGCATCAGCTACCAGCCGTAGCGAAAGAGCAGAAAGACCAAGGGAGAAACTACATGACAGAACAGGTATATTTCGAAGACGTACAGGAGGGAATGGATATTCCCACCCTGCGTAAGGACCCGACCACCCAGCAGTTGGTCAAGTATGCCGGCGCGTCCGGCGACTACTACCAGATCCACTATGATCTGAACTATGCCAAGAACAATAACCTGCCCGACGTGATCCTGCACGGCGCGCTCAAGAACGCCTTCCTGGGGCAGGTGATGACCGACTGGATCGGTGATTGGGGCACGCTCAAGAAGCTCAGCGTCCAGTATCGGGGGATGGACGTGCCCGGAACCCCGGTCTTCGCCAAGGGCGTCGTCAAGAAGAAGTACCAGGAGGACGACGAGAACATAGTGGAGTGCGAAATCTGGCTAGAGACCCACGAAGGCCAGCGCACGACCCCCGGATACGCCGTCGCCGCTCTGCCGGAGCGCGAGTAGGAATTTAACGAAAACTCATAAAGAAAACGCGAGCATGGATGGTCTTGACTGTTCATGCTCTTGTTTTTAGGGATTGGAGAGATGACTTTAAGGTCCGAGCCGATAGAGGCCCACTACGTTCATAGCCAGAGGCTGATTCTTCACGCCGAGGAAAGGCTCGCCGAGGGCGACAGGCTACAGACGTCGGAGAAGGCATGGGGGGCTGTCGCGCACTATTTCAAACATTTGGCGGCTCAGCGCGGCTGGAGATACGTCACTCATGCGGACGCCTTTAGAATATCTGACAGGCTTGCGGCGGAATTGGGTGATTCCAGCATCAAAACTCTGTTTTCCATTGCCAATAGTATGCACGGAAACTTCTATCAGGATCAGAAATCACTGGACCACATAGCTCAAGAGATTGATGAAGTGAAAGTCCTCCTGGATATTCTGAAGCGCGCGGATCAGACGATGAGCGGGGATAGTTCCAACGGGCGGTAAACTTCATCTCCTGTTGATTTGGACGGGGACGTGAGTCAGGAAAGCGCCGACGTAACACCCTCTGCAATTCCCCTGTACTCATCCAGGACTGCGTTGTCGTTCAGGACGGCGGGCCTCGATGTGTCGCGATACGCGGCGCGCATCTCTATCCTGCCCAGGAACGGGATTTCTAGGTGTTCGGCAAGCTCTTCTCCGGCGCCGTACCCGAATATGTCGCCCGAGAAGTTTTCGACCACACCCAGAACATCTATCTGAAGTTTCTTGATCATGTTTACAGAGCGAATCGCGTCTATCTTCGCCAGTTCCTGCGGCGTGGTGACGACCACGAAACCGTCCATATCGAGCGCCTGCATGACGGTGAGAGGCGCGTCCGATGTACCGGGCGGCAGGTCTATCAGCAGGTAGTCGAGGTCTCCCCACTCGGTGGACTGCAAGAGCTGGTTGATGGCGTTGTGGATCATCGGGCCGCGCCAGATGATCGCCTCCTCCTCGTCCTGCTGGAAGAAGCCCATGGACATGACCTTCACCCCGAAGCGTTCAGGCGGGATCATCTTGCGGTCCTCGCCGACGAGAGG
>DAOULF010000189.1:0-3293 GCA_034420555.1 Dehalococcoidia bacterium | reverse complement strand
CTCACAAGGGTAGGCAAAAGTCCCTTCCCCCTTGATGGGGGAAGGTTAGGATGGGGGTGACTCCGCCAATCCAACTTCAATGCCTACCCCTCTCAGCTCCCTCTGGGAGAGGGCTGGGGTGAGGGTGATTTACTGGCATCTTGTAGAACAACCAAAAGACCCTGGCCTTAGGAGAAACAAAGAACCGACCTCCCCGCCAGGTTGTGTTAGAATTTCAAGACATACCATCCCGCGCCCGGAACCGGCGCGGGTTTGTTGACTCGATTCCATACGAAAGGAGGCTCCCTAAGTGGACATCAAGATTTACGCCAGGAACCTCGATCTCAACCCGAATGCCGAGGACTACGTTCAGAAGAAGTTCAGCCGCGTCTTCCGGCACCTGCCCAACATGGACGACGCCAAACTCGAAGTCTCACGCCGCTCTTCGCGCTCTGCCGGGGAGCGGGTCCATGCCCAGATGACCCTCAAGATCGGCGGCTACACCCTGCGCGGACAGGAGAGCGGCGTCAACCTCTTCGCCGCCGTGGACTCCGTAACCGACATCGTGGACAGGCAGATCCGCCGCTTCAAGGGCAAGGTGTATCGCTCACAGAAAGGCAGGAGAGACCGCGCCGGAGTACGAGACATTCCCCTCGACGCCATCATCGAAATGCCCGAGTCCGCCGAAGAGGAAGCCATTGAGGACATCGGAGAAGTCGTTCGCACCAAGCGTTTCTCCATGACCCCGATGTCCGTCGAAGACGCCATACTCCAGATGGAGATGCTCGGACACAGCTTCTTCCTCTTCTTCAACACCGACACCGACGAGTACAACGTCGCCTACCGCCGCGACGACGGCGACTATGGCCTCATCGAACCCGAACTCGTCTAGCAAATCCCCTCTCCCTCTGGGCTCACAAGGGTAGGTAAAAGTCCCTTCCCCCTTGACGGGGGAAGGTTAGGATGGGGGTGATCCACCAATCCAACTTCAATACATACCCCTCTCAGCCCTTGATGGGGGAAGGTTAGGATGGGGGTGAAAACCCACCCTGACCACCACGACCTGAAATCAAACCGGAGACCCAGATGACCACACTCCGCGAACTCGACCCCCGCATCGCCGACGCTATCGAGAGCGAAAATCGCAGGCAGCGCGAGAACATCAACCTCATAGCGTCCGAGAATTACGCCAGCCGCGCCATCATGGAGGCCCAAGGCTCCGTCTTCACCAACAAGTATGCCGAGGGCTACCCTGGCAGGCGCTACTACGGCGGATGCGAGTTCGTGGATGTGGTCGAGCAGCTAGCCATAGACAGAGCGAAGGAACTCTTCGGCGCCGAACACGCCAACGTCCAGCCCCACGCGGGCGCGCAGGCGAACATGGCAGCCTACTTCGCGGCCCTCCAGCCCGGCGACACCGTTATGGGACTCGGACTCGATCATGGCGGACACCTTACCCACGGTAGCCCGGTCAACTTCTCCTCCAAGCTCTACAACTTCGTCTCATACGGCGTGGACAGGGAGCTCGAGACCATAGACTACGATGAGGTCGAGAGAGTGGCAAAGGAGAACCGCCCCAAGCTCATAGTAACCGGCGCGACTGCCTACACCCGCACCATAGACTTCACCCGCTTCCGCCAGATAGCCGACGACATAGGCGCCAAGCTCATGGTGGACATGGCCCACATCGCCGGACTGGTGGCAGCCGGAGAGCATCCCTCGCCCGTCGGCGAGGCCCATATAGTCACCTCCACCACTCACAAGACGCTCCGAGGTCCACGCGGTGGCCTGATCCTTAGCGACTCCGACCACGCCCGCGCGGTCAACAGCGCGGTCTTCCCCAACGCCCAGGGCGGCCCTATGGAGCACACCATCGCGGCCAAGGCCGTCGCCTTCGCCGAGGCGATGACTGAAGAGTTCATCCAGTACCAGCGACAGGTCAGGGCCAACGCAGTCGTCCTCGCCGACACCCTGGCTGATGGCGGCCTCCGCCTCGTCGCGGGCGGCACCGACAACCACATGACCCTCATTGACCTCCGCCCCCTCGACGTCACCGGACGCCAGGCCGAAGAAGCGCTCGGCGGAGCCAACATCGTAGTCAACCGAAACACCATTCCCTACGATCCCAAGCCACCCAGGACCGCCAGCGGCGTCCGCCTCGGCACCCCCGCCATAACCAGCCGCGGCTTCAAAGAAGACGACACCCGCCGCGTCGGTCAACTCATCCTCGAAGTCCTCCGAGACGTCGGCGGCAAACCCACCCAGTCCCGCGTCCGCGAGCAAGTCATCGAAATGACCAAATCCTTCCCCATCCCAGGCATAGACTACTGATTCAGTCAATCTATCCCGCAAATCCTGATTCAGACAATGAAAATCGTCACCGCCGACCAGATGCGAGCCATAGAAGCCCGCTCCGAGGCCGCCGGAGTCTCCACCGATACCCTCATGGAGAACGCCGGACTCGCGGTCGCGCGCGCCGCACGCCGCGCCATCGGCCCCCTCACCGGCGTCCCCATCCTCGCCCTCATCGGCCCGGGCAACAACGGCGCCGACGGCCTCGTCACCGCCCGACACCTCCGCCGATGGGGAGCAAATGTCACCGCATACCTCTGCCGTGAGCGGTCCTCCCCCGACCCCAAGCTAGACACAGCAGTCGCCGCTGGCGTAAGCGTCATATCCACCTCCGACGACCCCGGCCTCTCCCGCCTTGAATCCATACTGGATACGTCGCGCCTGGCGATAGACGCCATACTTGGAACAGGCCGCGCCAGACCCATCGAGGGCGCGTTCAGAGACATCCTCGCCGCCCTCCGTGATGCCAGGTCCCGCAATCCCGGCCTTCGCCTGCTCGCAATGGACCTCCCCACCGGCCTCAACTCCGACACCGGAGAGGCCGACCCCGCCTGCGTCCCCTCCGACACCACCGTCTCCCTCGGCTACCCCAAGCGCGGACACCTCGCCTTCCCAGGCGCAGACTTCACCGGCAAACTCGAAATCGCAGACATCGGCATCCCCCCCGGCCTCGACTCCGACGTAACCCTCGACATCATTGACCGCGACTGGGCCGCCAACGCGCTTCCCCCACGCCCCTCCAACTCCCACAAAGGCACCTACGGACGCGCCATGATAGTCGCCGGGTCGCGCAACTTTCTGGGCGCCGCGTACCTTGCAGCGAGCGCGGCAGGTCGCGGCGGAGCCGGGCTCGTGACCATAGCCATCCCCGAAAGCCTGGTCCCATCCGTCGCTTCCAAAGCCATCGAACCCACCTTCCTGCCCCTACCCGAATCCGGCCCGGGAATAGTCGCCAGTAACGC
>DAOULF010000188.1:0-7738 GCA_034420555.1 Dehalococcoidia bacterium | reverse complement strand
TCGTCGCGTCCAGCGCCAGCGTGAGCCGGTAGTCTGTTCGATTTACACTGTCAGCGGCCATCCGAGCCTCGTTATTTGTATGTTGAAAATCCCCTCTCCCTCAAGAGGGCTAGGGTGAGGGTGAACGACGCAATTCAGTCATTCCCGCCACACACATCATTACTGCAAGTCGGCATTATCTGAGCACCCTCACGTCCCCAACGCGACGCGTGACCCGCACATGGTCCAGGTGGTCCATCAGCGCGAGCGCGTACTTGCGACTCGTGCCAAGCAGATCGCGCACGTCCGCGACCGTGATTTCCCCGTTCCGGTTCAGGTACTCCGATATCCTATCAACCATCTCCCCGTAGGCCGAAGCGGAAAAGACCACGCTCTCGCTCACTTTTACAACCTGTCCCCTCTCATCCAGCAGGTTCACCACCTCGGGATCAATCACTATGTCCGTGGGCGGCGAGAACGGATCCGAGTCTAGCTGGCGAAGGTAGTCGTCAACCATCTCGCGCTGCGCCTCGCCAATATCGGGAGCGTGGTCCGGCAGGCGCGCCGTCGAGCCGTCCTCGACTGTAACGCCGCTCTCGTTCAGAATCCTCAGCGCGTCGTTGAACACCTGCGGAGACAGGTTGAGACGCGAGCGAAGTTCCTCCTTGGGTGGACCGGCGCGCAGCGGGAACTGTCGGTGATAGTCTCCCAGCGCGGCGCGAGTCCGCTCCGTGAGCCCCTTCCAGCCGCCCGCCGTGTAGAACCTGGTCGTGCGGTTGATGCTACCGCTTCCAAGCGCGATAACCCCACCGTCCGAGACCATACGCTCCAGCTCCGACTTTGCGCTGTCCGCGTTCATGTTCGCACGGTTGACCACCGCCCCGAACTCCGCGGGCTCCAGCCCCTCGATGGTCTTCAGTAGCACCTCCCTGTCGTCACCGCGCTCCATGATCTCCAGCCGCTCGATAGTCGGCCTGTGTCGCCGTCGAGGGCGCGGCGCGTGCGTGTCAATGATATTCCCGCCGCCCAGTGTGGTCATATTCGAGCGTATGACGAAGTAGTCGCCCTTCGCCACCGCTATCGGGTTGTCCAGCTTGAGCTGCGCCCACGCGCTGTCGCCGGGCAGTACGCTGTCATCCTCGAACAGCCGCAGCCTCGCCACCGACTCGCTCGACCCGGTATGCACCGTCACGTACATATTGTGCCTGAGCGGGTTCGGAGCGTCCGACAGCGCTCGCAGGTGAACGTCGAAAGCGGTCGTCGGACGCAGCCAGCCCGGAAGCGTCAGCACCTCGCCCCGCGAGACCTCGTCGTGCGACACGCCTATCAGGTTCGCGGCCACACGAGTGCCAGGCTCCGCGCGCTCCACCTTGCTCTTGTGAGTCTGTATTCCCCGGATGCGTGTACCCTCGCCCGCAACCGCAAGTTCCACGTCCTGCCCGATGTCCAGATACCCGTCAATCAGCGTGCCGGTCACCACCGTCCCGAAACCCGTTATCGTGAACGAGCGGTCTATCGGCAGTCGTGGCCGTCCGAGGTCCCGCTTGGCGGGAATATCGCTCAGCATCCCTTCGATGGCCGCAACGAGCTCCGGCAGCCCCTCCCCCGTCTGCGCCGACACGGGAATGATAGCCGCGCCCTCCAGCACTGTGCCTTCCAGCGTATCCTCCACGTCCGCCGTCACGAGCTCGATCCACTCCTCGTCAACCAGGTCGCACTTGGTGAGCGCGACCAGCCCCCTGGGAATCCGAAGGAGGTCCAGGATGGCGAGGTGTTCCCGCGTCTGTGGCATAACCGACTCGTCCGCCGCCACAACCAGCATCGCCAGGTCAATCCCGCCCACCCCGGCCAGCATATTGTTCACGAACCGCTCATGCCCCGGCACATCCACGATGCTGATCTCATTGCCGCCCGGCAGTTCCAGCCACGCGAACCCCAGGTCTATCGTCAGTCCCCGCTCCTTCTCCTCCGCCAGCCTGTCCGGGTCTATCCCCGTCAGCGCCTGGACAAGTGTGGACTTGCCGTGATCAACATGGCCTGCCGTGCCAACAACGAACATGAGCTATACCTTCACGGGATGGTTGGTACAGTCTAGGATAACACAGCGGCAACACCCAGTCGTGAGTCTTCACAAGCTGGTTCACTTGGAGGCGTGTAGTTTCACATCAATCAACCGTCAGTACGTCGTACCAACTGCACGTCCAAAGTCACCAGGAGGCTGGCTTTGTAATGATGCCTTGGGTGTCAGAGAGGGTGTTAGGAAATTGACTTGCGCTCAATGGGCCCTGACGCAGTCGCCGATACCAGCAAGATGCAGTCCTTAGCTGGTGGCTCGTCCTGTGGCTTGGGTCAATTACTCCGACCTGCTTTGCCAATTTAGTGCGCGCCATTTCGATAGGGAGTGCCAGATCAGAGTCGTTGGAGATCACAACTGCTATGTCGTAATCATTCTCAAAGCCGTCCACCAATAGGTAGGTGCCGAGATTAACATCCGAACCTTTCTCCTCGGTATCAAGTATTTCTACCACTCGAGGGCCGGTCTGGGGTGGCTGAGCCAGCGGTCTGCTCTTTTTCTTGTTGAGGAGATGTCCATAATGGATGGTCAGATTCGGGATAGTCTCTAGGGCGCGGAGGTATGCCTGCTGTCGTTGAGGCTGAGTGGGATCGTTAGAACGAGCCGAGACGCGGGCGGTGAAATAGCGTATCCGGCCTATTTGGTGATTTGGGAGAAGAAGCTGCGTGAGCTTCTTTAGATCCAACCAACGATATGGTGTACTCCTCAAAGCACGATAGTAAAGATTAAGGCCGTCAATATAGACGTTGGTGCGGATATGGGTTCCCTCAAATGAAAAGCTAAGGCTGCCATTCGGCAGCCTTGCGCCCTGCCGCCGAAGCGAGCAGGGGGTGTAAGATTCAGTGTATCCATAGTCTTCAGCGGATGTCAATCGCTCTCCAAGAAAAGACGGTTGCAGAAGTCCTCTCTCTCGATGAGTGAGGGGTGATTAGCTTCCATTGTAGGGATACGCACAGGCAAGCAACAAGATTTCCCCAATCTTCTCCTAGACAAAATCCCCCTTGACAATCCCCGCGAACATTCGTACTCTACACCTATACACAGAACTTACGTGCGCCAGGAAGTTGATAATTCCAAATTGACAATTGAAAATTCAGAAGACGCACCAACCAACCATCCCAATCCTGAAAATCCTGTCCATCCCGTAAATCCTGATTCAGACAAAAGGCAGGACATCCCACCCCGACCACATCACGACTACGCCAAAGAACACTGCGCCCCGGAAGAGGAATCCATCTACCGCTCCATCATCCGTCGTGCAGCCGACCGACCCGACCTCGACTCCGCAAAGCGCGAGGCCCAAAGACTCATAGAGGAGTTCAACAGCTACGCACTGAACAGGAAGCCCGAACACAGGACCGTCGTCGTGCCGGACGACATTCTTACCAGGTCTCTATCCCAGAGAATGGAGGCGCCCGAAACCTACGTATTCGATCCCGCCGACTACTACCACCTGGACAGGGACGACTTCTACTACTGCCTGTGCAGGGGTTGCGACGAGTGTGATGAGCTCGATTTCTTCATCGAAGAACTCAAAGAAGAATACGAAGACCCCTGACCGCCCAATCCGGCGCATCGCCCCTGAGCCTGCAATCAAATACCTTAGTGCCGCTTCGTGTCCTTCGTGGATATACTGATGCCATAACCCTCGCAATTGTATTAGAATGTGTTCACTTACAATTGCCGAGTGTGGGGAATGCCGTCTATCAGGGACCTATATGACCTTCAACTTCTCGACTGGGACATCCAGAACCGCGAGGAGGAGCTGGCCGACATCCGCGCGAAATTGGCCGATGACACCAGGCGCCAGACCGCCAGGCGCCAGCTCGACGCGCTCGAAAACAAGATGGCCGAACTCGCCAGGCCCAGGAGACAGAGCGAGAACAACATCGAGGACATCGAGCGGAGGATAGCCGAGATCGAAGGTCGGCTCTACGACGGCTCGGTCACCAACCCCAGGGAGTTGGAGGCGTACCAGGAGGAGCGGACGAACCTGACCGAAAATCGCGGCGAGGCTGAAGACAGGCTGCTCGAGATCATGATCGAGAGCGACGACACGCAGGCCCTTCTGGACAGGACGAGGGAGCTATTCGAGCGCATAGACGACGAGCGTACCCGCGAGGAAGCGAGTCTCCGATCTCGCCACGCCGAAGTGTCCTCTGAACTGCCCGACTTCATCGAGCGCAGGGCGTCGTTGGTCTCCCAACACGCCCCTATGACCCTCGCCATCTACGAACAGGTCAGGCAACTCAGGGGAGGGCAGGGCGCGGCCCTCGTTGACAGGCGCGGCCTGTGCCAGGGATGCCGGCTCGTCATCCCCACCACCGAGCTCCAGAAAGTGCGCGCCGGAGACGAAATAGTCCAATGCGGAAGCTGCTCCCGCATCCTGATCCTCGAATAACAACTGACTACAATCCATCTCATAAATCCGACCAAACCGTGGGGGCGTCCCTTGTCCCCATCCCTTGACGGTCTGACAAGGGTAGGCAAAAGTCCCTTCCCCCTCGATGGGGGAAGGTTAGGATGGGGGTGCCCCCCTCTACCTGCCAGACTGACACATAACCAACAACTGAAAACTGACAACTAAAGAAACATGAGAGCGCTGGGATACTTCAGGGCCGACGCCCCAACCACACCCAAAGATAACGGCAAGTCACACGAGGAATTCGAGTCCGAATTCCAGGACTACTGCTATATCAACCTCCACCAGCCGGTGGAGGTCTTCGGTGACCTGTCGCCAGCGGACGACGGCAAGTACCCCGAATACGAAAGGCTGGTCGGCTACATAAGGGACTCCGGCTCGGAGTTCCTCGTGACCGTGCCCGACGCCACCCATCTGGGCGGCGACCTTGAAGCGGTCGCGCGCGCCTTCCTGTCCCTGGAGAACATGGGCAGCAAGGTCTCCTGCCAGGACGACGATATGCCCGACCCCCTTCAGAACGCGCTGGTCACTCTTGGCGCGCCCAGAGCGTCGAGAGAACGCAGCGAGAAAATCCGAATGTCCATGCAGAACAGGGCGCTCAGGGGAAAGGGACTCGGAAGGCCCCCCTACGGCTACCGCAATGGCGAGGACGGCTCCGTTGAGATCGTCAAGGATGAAGCCCCCGTAGTGGAACTCATCTTCCGGCTGTACACCAGGGACAGGGTGGGCATGAGGCTCATCGTCCAGCACTTGAACGAGCGCGGGATAACCACGCGCAGGGGCGGAAACTGGAACGTCGTCAGCATAAGGGACATTCTGAAGAACACCGTATATATCGGCACATACACGCGCTTCGGTCTGCGACTGCCCGGAAGCCACGAGGCGATCATCCCGCGCGACGTGTTCCGCGAGGCCCAGGACATAGTGAGAGAGCGGCGGCCCCTGGGCAGGGTATCCCGCCCTGAGCCGTATCTTCTATCCGGCATCGCCTTCTGCGAGTCCTGCGGCAACAAGATGATGGGCGTAACGCGCCGGCAGCTTTGGCGCAACAAGGACGGCAATCGCAGCCGCGCCACCTACCGCTACTACCAGTGCCAGTCCCGCAACAACCAGAGCGTCTGCGGCTATCACACATGGCGCGAGGCCGACCTGGAAGGCGCGGTGCTCGCCCAGATTCCGCTCGCCGTCGAGACGAGGGCGCTCCGCAAGCTGGCCTACCGGAACGGGGAAGACGAGTCCGAACAGGCCCTCAAGAAGATATGGGAAGAGAGGGTCAAGAACGCCGAGCGAAGGTTCTCCCAGACCCTTCGCAAGACCGCATCCGGCGCCGTCCAGACCGACCAGCTCGAACGCGCGCTCGCCGAACTCGACAAGGCCAGGGCGCTGGCCCGGAAATCAGACCAGCCCGTGGACGTGAGCGATATGTTGGAGAAGTGGGGCGAACGCGACTTCGATGAAAAGCGAGACTTCCTGCTGACACACGTCGCCCGCGTCGAGGTCAGCGACCACATGGCCCGCATAGTAGCGTGAGTGGAGAACTCGATTGGCGTTAGCTCTCATACCACGCGCATACGAGTCCCTGCTCAGGCCGCTGCTGTTTACCATGCCGCCCGAAAAGGCTCAGAAGGTCGCTGACCGCGCTCTCAAGATGTGGCCGCTCTGGAAGGCGGCGGCGCAGGTCGGCGGCTTCACGTCGCCCAGAATAGAGACGAGAGTCGGCGGACTCCCGCTCAAGAATCCGGTGGGACTCGCTGCCGGATACGATAAGAACTGCGAACTGCTTCCCGGCCTCGCCGCGCTCGGCTTCGGATACATGACCTGCGGCACGGTAACGCTGGAGCCGCGCCCCGGCAATCCGGGAACTCGTCTTCTGCGGGATGAATCACGCCACGCGCTGATAAACGCACTCGGCTTTCCGGGCCTCGGACTCGATGCCGCCGCTGAGAGAATCTCGGCGGACAGGCCACTGGTCGGCGATACCCCTGTCGTGGTAAGCGTGTCCGGCGCCGACATCGAGGACATAGCCACGTGCCACAGGACTATGGAACCGCTCGCCGACGCGATAGAGGTCAACATAAGCTCGCCCAACACTGCCAACCTGAGGGTGTTCCACTATCCCGACGTCCTTGGCGAACTCTTGGACGCGCTCAACGAGTCCAGGATGAGGCCGCTCTTCGTAAAGTTGCCGCCCTTCCCGTCGCATGAGGACGATCCCAAGCGTCACGACCTCGCGCTCTCCCTCGCGGACGTCTGCGCTTCCAAATATGTTGATGCGCTCACCGTAGCCAACACCCAGCCCGTGCAGGACGAACGGCTGGGCGTCGGTACTGGAGGACTGAGCGGCAGGCCCATCTTCGGCCAGATGCTCAGAATGGTGCATGATGTGAAAGAAATAATTGGTAATAACACGAATATAAACGCATCAGGTGGGATATTCACTGCTTGGGACGCATGGCAGGCGTTGATTGCGGGAGCGGACAGCGTACAGGTAATGACCGGCTTCGTTTACAGGGGCCCCGGAATAGCGCGAGACATCAGCGTAGGACTGGACAGGATGGCCGCGCTGCAAGGGCTGGACTCGGTCCGCTCAGTCAGTAGCTGGGCAAGCGAGGGATCGGAAACCAATGCCTGAATACAAGGCCCTCATACTCGACTTGGACGGCACTTTAATCGGGCCGGACGAACTCATATCTCCCAGGGTGGCGAATGCGGTCCGCCAGGTCGCGTCGAAAATCGGAGTCTCCATAGCGACGGGCCGCGAGACCGGCGACGTTCTGAAATACGGGCGGGAACTCGGCCTGACCAGGCCGCAGATCTCCGACAACGGCGCGCAAGTAATTGACCCCGTCAGCGGCGACAGCCTGTGGAGCGCGCCGCTGGGCGAAGAGCTATCGCGCAGAGCCATGCAGCCCATCATCGAGAGCGGCTGCGAGTTCTTCGTCACCCACGCGGGCGGTGCGGTAACCGACCTGGCGAACCTGGACACATGGGAACTCACCAGGGTCTCCGCGCTCGACCTGGACGAGGCGGACGCGGACGCAATGATCGCCGAAATGTCCGACCAAGATGGGCTGGACATGGTCAAGGTCTGGCTCCCATACAACCGGCTGTGGGCAGTGGACTTCACCCGAAGCGGAGTTCACAAAGGAAGTACGCTGCGAGTCCTGTGCGAAATGACCGGCATAGCTCCATCACAGACGATAGCGGTAGGCGACAGCTTCAACGACGGGCCGATGCTGGAAACTGCCGGGCTGGGCATAGCC
>DAOULF010000187.1:0-7643 GCA_034420555.1 Dehalococcoidia bacterium | reverse complement strand
GTAGCGGTTGCAGTAGGAGTCGTGACAGAGGTAGGAGCCACCCTTGATGACACGGCTCATGCCGGTGGGCGGACCCGCCGGATCGCGCCTGGGGCCGCTTACGTGGTAGCTGGGGCTGAACCAGTCGGACTGCCACTCCCAGACGTTGCCGCTCATGTTGTAGAGTCCGAAGCCGTTGGGGTCGAAGGACTTGGCCGGGGCTGTGGATGCGTAGCCGTCGTCCTCGGTGTTGGCGTTGGGGAAGTCGCCCTGCCAGATGTTGCACATGTGCCTGCCGCCGGGTGTGAGGTCGTCGCCCCAAGCGTAGCGCTTGGCGTCCAGGCCGCCGCGCGCGGCCATCTCCCATTCGGCCTCGGTCGGCAGACGCTTGCCCGCCCAGCGACAGTACGCCTGCGCGTCGTTCCATGAGATGTGGATGACGGGGTGGTCCATGCGCCGGCTGATGCCGGAGCCCGGGCCCTCGGGCCGCCGCCAGCTCGCGCCGTCTATCCTCCACCACCACTGGGCGTTGGCGACGGCCTGGGTGACTTTGCGGGCGAGCCTGGGATGAACGAACAGGTGAAATACGAATGACCAGCCGTATCTCTCGGCCTCGGTCCTGTACTTAGCGGCCCTGGCAAACCTGGCGAACTGCGCGTTGGTGACAGAGGTCTCGTCAATGTAGAAGGGCGAGACTTCGACTTCTCGCGCGGGGCCCTCGCCGTCGGCTGGGAAGCCGATGGGGTCGTCGGTCCCCATGAGGAAGGGGCCGCCAGGGATGTATGCCATGTCTTTAGGCGGACGGCGCGGGACGGCGGTGCGGGCAAGGCCGGTCGTCGGGATTTCATTGCGTCCCTCGGCTGAGGGGGCGCAGCAGGCGTCGGTCATGTTTGGTTTCCTGATTGTTGGTTATTTGATTGGTAGCATAGGGGTTTGTGATTGTCAATCGGGTTAGAAGCCGGCTGGTTGTCCGAATCAACCTGGTTATGTGAAAATGGAGAGGGAAGGAAATCATGGTAGCCATACATACTTCAGAAGACATCATCCGCGCGCTTCGGGAAGACTCTGAGTTACTCGACCAGGTGCGCAGGGCGGTCATGACCGACGAGGTTCTGGCCCTGCCCGGGCAGTTCGCCGAGATGCAGAAGACCCAGAACGAGATGCTGAAGACTCAGAATGAGATGCTGGAAGGTCAGAGCGAGATTCGGGAGGATATCCGCGCGCTGCACAGAATGTACAGGCGGCAGCATGACGATCTTGGCCGGTTCCGGGGGAACTACGCGGGGGCTGAAGAAGATTTGGAACCCCTGGATGTCTGTTAGCACGGACGACTTGTAAACATCGTCGCGCTCGTAAGCGCGTATCTTTCGAGGGAACTAACCTATGGCTATACAAGATGTCATCGAGCAGGCGCAGGAGTATATGGCGGAGCACGGCGTCAACGGCTGGCTGCTGTATGACTATCGGGGCCTGAATCCGATATTCGCGGACACGGTGGGCAGAGTCGGACACGTTACCCGACCCGTGTGGCTGTGGATACCGGCGAGCGGGAGTCCACGCCTGCTGCTCAGCTTCGTGGACCAGAGTCGGTTCGACCACTTGGACCTGGATACGACGCTGTTCATCAATCGCAGAGACATGATCGAAAAGCTGGGTGAGATAGTGGGTATGTCGTCCGGTGGCGCTGTCTTGGAGCGAGCGTCAGGGGACGCTCTGGCCGGAGACGTCGCCGCGATAGCCGAGTTGCGCCGCGAACTGGGGACGAGGCGAGTCAGGGTGGCGATGGAGTACACGCCGGAGGGCGCACTGCCGCGGGTGTCGAACGTGGACGGCGGGACACTGGAACTGGTGAAGGGTCTGGGAGTGGAGATCGTGCCGTCGGCGGACCTGCTCCAGTATGCCACGCAGCGTTGGAATGCAGAGCAGTTCGAGTCGCACGTGTACGCTGCGGAGAAGCTGAGCGTGATCGTGCAGGAGGCGTTCAGGTACATCGGGGACAGTATTGACTCAGGTGTGACCGAGTACGACGTGAAGGAGTTCATCAACAACCGCTTCCTCGATGAGGGCATGATCGTGACGGACGGCCCGGCGGTCGCGGTGAACGAGCATGCATCAGACCCGCACTTCGACCCGACGCCGGAGAACTCGGTTGAGATAAAGCGCGGCGACTGGGTATTGATAGACCTGTGGACGCGGCTGCCCGGCGAGGACGATATGTTCGGGGATATAACCTGGACTGCCTACGTAGGCAGCGAGGTTCCGGCCAAGCAGCGCGAGGTTTTCGACATCGTGCTGGGTTCGCGGGACGCTGCGCTGGCCGAGATGGAGAATGCGTTTAAGGAAGGGCGAGTCCTGGAAGGATGGGAGTTGGATAAGGTGGCGCGGGACTACATCGAAGAGGCGGGCTATGGCGAGTACTTCAATCACCGGCTGGGGCACAGCTTGGGGCGGGAGGTTCATTCCAACGCGGTGAACCTGGATTCGTGGGAGACGCACGACACGCGGCAGTTGATACCGGGCATCGCGGTGACTATCGAGCCGGGGATCTACATCCCGGAGTTCGGCGTGCGCTCGGAGATAGACGTGTTCATGTCGGAGGACGGCCCACAGGTGACGACGCAGATGCAGCGGGATGTTGTGTTGATCGAGGCGTAGCTACTTCAGGATTCCCTGGACGGGTATCAGGCGGCGGTTGTAGGGGTCAACGCTGAGGAATACTCCCTCTAGGGTGTACGCGCCAAGCAGCGCGCCCGCGTCGTCGCTTCCGAAGACCACCCACGTCGAGGTTTCCCTGGCTTCCACGCGCACTCGCACTTCGGCCATGCCCAACTCCACTTCCTCGCCGCTCGCGTACTCGAATGTCTGGTACGTGGTAGGCGTTACGCCCATGCGTCTGAGGACTGAAGCGGGTATGACGGTTGTGGTCGCTCCGGTGTCAACGAGCGCTTCCAGTTCCTCGAGCTCGCTCCCCAGGGTATTTCCTATTTGGATGTTGACGCTGAACGTTCCCATAGGTCTGTCCTGATATGCTTGAAGTTCATCCGGCGTTCTCCTGATTCACTGTCTGAGGAAGTTTCGTTAGAGCCAGGATGATTGCGCCTATGATAACCATAACGCCGCCGTAGATAAAGGCGTTGGATATTGCGGTGCGGTCAACTATTACGCCCGCGACCCAGGGGGAGAATGCGCCGAGGAAACTGGCCCCGTATATAAGCGATACGACGGTGGACTGCGCCTGTCCCTGCGCTACGTCCATCGCGCTGGCTATGTAGATGGTGTGCAGGGAGTAGAGGAACGCTCCCATGGCGAGTATGGTCAGAATCAGCAGCGCTTCGGAGTCGGCGAACTTGAGCGCGGCTATGAGCAGTCCCATAGCGGTGGTGCATGGGACGAGAACGACCTTCCGACCGAACTTATCGGACAGCCAGCCCATGATGGGCTGGACGACGATGCCGGTGACCTGCGCGCCGGACATGAACAGGCCGATGACGACGAATTCGTAGCCTAGTTCTTCGTTGAGATAGACGGGCAGGAAGGCCATGACAGCGGACTGGCCCGTGCTTCTGAGGGCGGTGACGGCGACCAGGGAGATCATTGCGGGTCGGCGCAGAAGGGTGCGGAGCGAGTTGAAGTATTCGCCGACGGACTCGATGTCGGTGGCGGCGGTGGGTATGTTGCGCATCATCAGGTATATGAGGACGGCGAAGAAGAGGGCGGGTCCGACGCTGATGTGAAGCACGTCCCGCCATGTGAAGGCGACAAGGTAAGTGCCGCTTATCAGGCCGCCGACCAGCACAGGGCCTACGACTTCGCCCACGCTGCCGCCCGTCCCGTGCAGCGAAATAGCGAGGCCGCGCCTGACGGGGAATTTGCGCGAGAGGGAGGCTATGGCGGGGGAGTGGTACAGGGACGGGCCGATGCCGACCAGCAGCATCACGGCCATGAGCAGCCAGTAGTTTGGCGCGCTGCCGAGCAGGTAGAAGGATATGCCCATCATGCCGAGCGAGACCAGAAGCATCAGGCCGGAGCGGTTGGCGAACCGGTCTCCCAGGTAGCCCGCAAGCATGGTGGTCGTGCCGCTGGTAATGCGCTGGGAGGTAGAAAGCAGTCCGAACTGCGCTCCGGTCAGGCCCATGTCGTCCTTGATGGCGGCCATGATGACCGAGTTGAGGCCGGAGTTGTAGATGTGCTTTACGGTGTGTCCGAGTACGACGGTGACTGCAAGCTGGTTGCGGCCCCGCCTGACTTCGGGAGATACCTGTGTTCCTTGCATATCGGAGAGAGCGCCCCTTCCACTTAACTGCGCCAAACAGCGGCATTATAGCCTAACGGAATTGAAACTGCTTGGGCGAAGCGAGACAGACTTTTGTGAAGCGCAGGGACGTGAGAAGTCTTAGTCCAGTCCGGTTCTGGTATGCCGTCCGATGCCGGGCACTCGGCAGCCGGAGATCCTGTACCTGTTGCGGGCGACCCAGCGGTAGGCGGGGACGCCTATCAGCCTGGCGCCGGGAATCCACATGAGCGCGCCGAGCGGGGAGAGCAGGGGCAGCCTGAGCAGAAGTTTGCGGAACGCGAAGAAGCCCTCGTGGTTGTCGCCCGGGGCGCAGGCGAGGTAGGCCGCCGCTTCGAGGTCGGCGTGGGTCAATCCGCGGGGTGGCGTGTCGAGAGACTGAATCGGAGTCCAGATGATTCGCTTGCGGGTGTCGAAGCGGCGCAGCCAGCGGACGACGGCGGAGCACATTCCGCAGTCGGCGTCGTAGTAGAATGTCCAGGATTGCGGGTTCACTCTATTGTCCAAGTTGTGCGGCGCATCGCCAGATGGATTGCCGAGCGGCGAGCCCTTCGGGGTTCCCGCTTTCGCGGGAATGACGGATAAATGTATGGGTTCACTGGTGTCTGCGGGCCTGGTATGGGTGTTCGGCTTCGATGAGGTCGCCTTCGTCGAAGCGGCTCGCGCGGAATTCCCGTATGGGGTGGTCGCTGCTGTCGCCGTGCATGACGAACTCGGCGACCATGCGGCCAACGACGGGGGAGAGCTTGAAGCCGTGTCCGCTGAAGCCGGTGGCCCAGTAGAGTCCCTCGACGTTGGGCGACCTGTCCAGGATGGGGTTGCCGTCGGGGGTCATGTCGTAGAGCGAGCCGTAGCCGCCCCGCTGTGTGGCGGCGTCGAAGTCGGGGAAGCGCAGCCTGGCGCGGTCCCAGAAGCGGGTGATGGTGTCGTGGTCGGCGTTGAGTCCGAAGGCGTCGGGGTTGACGACCTCGCTGAGGTCGTCCCACTCCTCGCCGCCGACGAGGGTGCTGTGTCCGGCGTCAACGCGGAAGTAGGCGCCGGTGGTGTAGTCAATGACGTTGACGCCCAGCGACTCCATGGACGGCGGACGGCGCAGGTGTACCATCTGCACCCTGATCGGCGTTACCGGAAGGAACTCCCCGATGGGGGCTGCGAGCTTGTTGACCCAGGGGCCTATGGCGGCCACAACCGCGTCGGCGTCTATGGCGCCTTGTTCGGTGTCCACGCCGGTCACGCGCCCGCCTGAGATGTTGATGCCGGTCACGGCGCAGCCTGTCAGGATTTCGGCGCCGCGGTTGCGGGCCTGGTCTGCGTAGGCGTAGGTGGTGGCCATGGGGTCGGCGTAGCCGGAGTTGGGCTCATAGACGCCGAGCGCGATGCCGTCGAGGGATGCCTGGGGGACTATCCGGGCGAGCTCGGACGGGGAGAGAGTCTGGATCTCGACGCCAAGCTCGCGGTTCATTTCGACGTTGGCGCGCGCGGCGTCGGCGTCGCGCTCTCCGAAGAATAGTGCCCTGCCAGTCTGGATGAAGCGGGCGTCGCCGCCTATGGCGTCGGCGAAGTTGTGGAAGATGTCGCTGGCTTCCATTGCCATCTTGACCAGCGTGGGATGGAGGTAGTGTTCGCGCACCATCGCGCCGGACCTGCCGCTTGCGCCTCCCGCGAGGTGGCCTCTTTCGGCGAGGATGACCTTGCCCGCGCCCAGCCGGGACAGGTGCATGGCGATGCTGGTCCCATTGACGCCGCCGCCGATGACTACTACGTTTGCAGATCTTCGGGTCATGTTCCGTTTCTCCAGCTTTCATTTATGTTATCGGCAGTAAGTTCGTGTTTCAAGTCTTTAGTTTGTATGTTCGCACTGTAACATGTCGGAGAGGTGTATAGATAGGGGAATGAAATCGGACGCAGGGCCTTTGCAAAGTCAGCGCTGTCCTGGGGGCGACCACGCCTCCCCCCTGGATTCCCGCTTTCGCGGGAATGACGGTCCAGAGTCCTGGAGGAACTTTGCAAAGGCCCTAAAATCGGACTAAAGACCCCAGTCGCATTGGCTGTATCGGGTCTGTTAGACTCTAGTCTAGCTCCCTAGTCTGAAAGCGTCACGTCCACCGACTTGCCCAACCTTCGACGTCCCCGAAACATATTCTACGGCTGGTACCTGGTAGGCGTCTCCAGTTTCGTGCTGATGCTGATGTCAACCACCGTGTTCCAGGGCGTCGGCACTTTCTTCGTAGCCCTCGAGCGCAACTTCGGCTGGAGTCGCACCACTCTTTCCGGCGCGTTCGCCCTATCCCGTGCCGAGGGCGCTCTTCTCGGTCCCATAGAGGGATTCCTGGTTGACCGTCTCGGCACGCGTCGGATGGTCGTGATCGGCTACTTCATAATGGGTCTGGGCTTCATCTTCTACTCCCAGATACAGGAAGTGTGGCACTTCTATGTCGCCTATCTCGCCATCTCGCTCGGTTCGGGAGTGGGCGGCTGGATAGCGATAGTGACGCTGATAAACAACTGGTTTTCGCGCCGCCGCGCCTTCGCGATGTCGCTGGCCGTGTCCGGCGTTCAGCTTGGCGGGCTGCTCGTTCCGCTGATGGCCTGGGGAGTGGAGACCCACGACTTCCGAATGACCTCGCTGGGCATAGGAGTCGTCCTGATTCTGGTCGCGGTTCCTGCCTCGCGCGTCATGCGAAATACGCCGGAGGATATGGGCCTGCTGCCGGACGGAGAGGTCGCGCTCCGCGCCGGCCGCCCGACCTCCGGGTCCCCGTCCGAAGAGGTGTTCGACATGACGCCCAAGCAGGCGCTCCGGACCGTCGCCTTCTGGGTAATCGCGGTCGCGCGCCTCACCTCAGTCGTCTCCATCATAACGCTGTCGGTCCACCTGATACCCAAGCTGACCGATTCGGGCATCTCCCTCATCACCGCCAATTTCATCCTCACCCTCTACACCGTGGTAGCCTTCTTCAGCGGCTTCGTCGCCGGATACCTGGCTGACAGGACCTCCAAGATACTCGTTCTGTTCGTATGTATGCTCTTGCAGGCGCTGGCGATGGGCATACTGGCCGTTTCGGACACTCTGCCAATGGCGATAGTGTTCGCCGTCCTGTGGGGCGCGGGATTCGGTGGGCGGGTGCCGCTGCTGACCGCGATAATCGGAGACTTCTTCGGCAGAAGACACTTCGGCTCGATACTCGGCATCAACATGGTCCCGTCCAACATCGCTATGATCTTCGCGCCGCTGTTCGCCGGGTTCATGTTCGACCTCAGGCAGAGCTACTTCATACCGTTCATCACCTTCGCCATCATGGGTCTCATAGGAACGTTCGTCATTCTGTTCGCCCGTCAGCCAAGCTCACCGGCAGAACCCACATAGGCTCAC
>DAOULF010000186.1:0-14555 GCA_034420555.1 Dehalococcoidia bacterium | reverse complement strand
GCCATGGATGTTCTGAGGGTGGCCTCGCAAGCGGACAGGGCGAGCATGAGGGCGGCCTCGGGAAGGTCGGATTCGAGGGCTTTGCGGGCCTGCTCGATTCGTTTCAGGATTTTCCGGCGGTCGGGGGGAGTGTCCTCGAACGGGGTGTCGCGGCTGGGTGGGTCGCCGACGAGGATTAGCTCGAAAGTCCAGCCAGGCTTGGAGTTTATGATGTAGGCGAGCTCGGAGATTCTGCGGTCGGCGGCGATTGAGGAGCGGGTCTTGACCTCGATGACCCTGGTTTTGCCGTTTTCGCGGACGATGAGGTCGGCGCGGAAGCCGGGGAAGAAGTCGAGGGGGACTTGTGTCGAGACGTCGAGGCCTTCGCTCCGAAGTTTTTCGGCTGTTTTTTGGGCGACGTGTCTTTCGACGAAATCGGGGTCAATCTCTACGACGGGGCGGGCGCGGTCCCGGTCTCCGTCGGTCCACTCCGAGGCGTCGGGGTCTCTAAGTACGCCGACTTGTATGGCAATGTCTTCGCCGTACTTTTCTTCTATCTGGTCGAAGGTCATGTCGGTCGCGGCAATCTTGTTGAGTTGATCTTCTGTCAGTTCAACTTTCGCGGGCGCGGGCCAGATCGTGCCTGGTTTAAGCTTGGGCATATTTCCTTATGTCCTCTCTGGATGCCTTGCGGAGACTGATTATGCGGATGGTATCGCCGCGCTCGGTATAGATGACGGCGTAGAGGACTACTCCGATGAAACCAGTGGCTTTTATGCGCGGCTCGTCATGGCGGTCATCGTATTCGTACACTGCGCCGTCCCACTCGAATCTGTATATGTCTTCGAAGTCAACTTTGTGTTGGATGACGTTTGAACGCTGTTTGGCTTCGTCCCATTCGTATGGCATGGGTGTATTGTATAGGAATTAGTTCAGGGGGTGGTGAGGGTTTTGCGGAGGATGTCGTTGACGCGGGTTTTCCAGTTGGGGTCGGCCTTTTCGAGGCGACGGACGAGGGTGGCGTCGAGGGAGAGGGGGTTGTTGACTGACCTATTTCCTGAAAACGGAAAGACCCTGTCCGGGGGTGGGCGCGGGTTGACATCTTGCGTTTCATTATGTATTACTATAATAATCCAAGATACATATTATTAAAATTTATATATATGCTGAGGTTTATTTATCTGTGAGGG
This sequence comes from Dehalococcoidia bacterium, assembly GCA_034420555.1. Taxonomy (GTDB): domain Bacteria; phylum Chloroflexota; class Dehalococcoidia; order Lucifugimonadales; family UBA1123; genus VXRN01. The sequence goes on along the minus strand of DAOULF010000186.1, from coordinate 13,386 downwards.
TTCTCTTTGTGGGGATTCACACGTTCCGGGAGGTACTCCAATGAGAGGGAGATTTCATCCGGTTATTCTTTTGGTGGCTATCATCCCTGCGAGCGCGCTGCTCATTCTTTTCTTGATGTTGGTCATTGGGTTCTTCAGGTGGAATGAGCCGGATATAGGTATGGCGGCCAGCGCCGCGCTGAAGTCGCCGGATGGAGTTTCGATTGGAAGCGTAAAGCTGACGCAGTTGGAGTCGGGGGTTGTGGTAGCGGTGGATGTTCGGGGACTGGCGGAAGGAGGGCACTCTGTGAGTATTAACGAGGTTGGCGTGTGTGATCCCGACTTCTCGGCCGCGGGGGACCACTTTGATCCCAGCAATTCTAAAAGCGGGTTTATCAGTCTCAGCGGCCTTGTGAGTCCTAGCTGGGGCAAGGGAAGTCACATTGGACAGCATGGCGGCGACCTGCCGAATATCTATGCGTCCCCGGACGGCCAGGCCCGGGCTGATTTCTTCACAAACGGCATCATCCTGGACACCAACGTAAGGGGTTCGGTATTCGACGCTGACGGTTCGTCAGTAGTCATCTCTGAAAAGCCGTCCGAATACGGTGAGGAGGAGACGGACACGGGGGCGCGTATCGCGTGTGGGGTGATAGAGCGCAACTAGGGACTGTCTCGTAAACATCAACACACCTTTAGTGGGAATGGCGTGTTTTCACCCCCATCCTAACCTTCCCCCGTCAAGCGCTGATAGGGGTAGGTATATTTTACCCTCACCCTCACCCAAAGGGAGTTGAGAGGGGTAGGTATTGAAGTTGGATTGGCGGAGTCACCCCCATCCTAACCTTCCCCCATCAAGGGGGAAGGGGCTTTGCCTACCCTTGTGAGCCCAAAGGGAGAGGGGACTTTCTGCTGGCATTCATGGCTGATTTGCTCATTTGCCTATCCTTGTGAGTTCGTCGAGGTTGGAGGGACTTTGGCAATCGGCTTCGGGGTGTTCGTTGACCGTGTTTTTTGGCTTGTGATATAATGCGCAAGCTATTGAGGAGGCCCTTGATGGGAGGGCGGAAACTGGCCTTGGCCTTTCAACTTCTGGGCGTAGGCTGGTTCGTCGCTATGTGTATAGGCGGCGGGGCTGCCGGAGGGTTTTTGCTTGACCGGCAGTTCGGGCTTAGCCCGGCTCTTACCCTGACGGGGCTGTTTATCGGAATAGCAGTCGCGGTCGTCGGTATGTACCGGATGCTGATGGCTATTCTGAGTGGATCGGATGACGAGTAGGTTCTGTTGATATTCTTATGATTCAGGTATCTAAAGGGTCATTGTAGAAACAATATCGGCTACACTCCGAACCTATGGATTGCCGAGCGGCGAGCCCTTCGGGGTTCCCGCTTTCGCGGGAATGACGGTGGTGGGTGTGGGAATGACGGTAAATGTCAACACAGTCTAGCTTGCCTATGCGGGCCGTCGGACACAGACAAGAGATGGGGGACATTAAAGTTGCTGCGTAACCCAAGAACGTTGCTGATACTGGCGATAGGGTTGGTAGTCTTTATAGTCGCCATACTTGGCGGGGCGCTGGGCAAGGCTTTCGGTCTTGGTTTTCTGGGGACGCCGCTGGCGGCTATCGCGATTCCCGCCGAGCCGATGTATCCGGACGTCCCGATTACCAATACGATGGTCGCGACTTGGATCACGATTGTCGTCCTGCTTGTCGTCGCTCTCGTGGTGAGAAGCAAGCTCACTCAAGTACCCGGCAGATTCCAGGGCCTCGTGGAAGTGGTTCTGGAATTTTTTTTGAACCTGGCGGAGAGCATAGCAGGGCGTGAGCGCGCCCGCCGATTCTTCCCCCTGGTGATGACGATTTTCCTGTTCATCGTTACGGCGAACTGGATAGGGATTCTGCCCGGGGCCGGTACTATCGGCTGGATAGAGAGCACCGATTATATTGCCGACCATTACTACACGGACGCGGACGGCAACGTCAACACGGCGAAATTAGAGAAGAAAGAGATCCAGGTCTTCCAAGGCGAGGGTCCCGTTGCCCTGGCTATGCCCGGTTCCATCGCAGACAAGGTCACTGTCAAGGAGTGGGAGAAGGATCCGGAGGACGGCAAGACCGCCGGGATCCTGGTCCCGTACTTCCGCGGCGCGAACACGGACCTCAATATGACGCTGGCGATAGCGGTCGTCGCTATGGTGATGGTGCATGTGTGGGGATTCAGCGCGCTGGGGTTCGGTCACCTGGGCAAGTACATCAATTTCAGGGAGGGGCCGATTGGCTTCTTCGTGGGAATCCTGGAAGGGATTTCGGAGATCGCGAGGCTTATCAGCTTCACGTTCCGCCTGTTTGGAAACATATTCGCGGGCGAGGTGCTGCTGGCGGCGATGATCTTCCTGATACCACTTATCGGCATCATCCCGTTCCTGGGCCTGGAGCTATTCGTAGGGATGATCCAGGCGTTCATATTCGCCATGCTGACGCTGGTGTTCGCCACAGCTGCGACCACGGCGCACGGGGGCGATCATCATTGAGAAGATTGAAAATGGATGGTATTCGAGTTAGACACCCCCATCCTAGCCTTCCCCCGTCGAGGGGGAAGGGACTTATGGAAGCGACCTTTCCCCATCAAAAGGAAGGGACTTATGCAGCGGTAAGAGTCGAGGCTCTTTCAGACATAGACAATAAAAGGAGTAGAGGAATGGAAGGCGATATTCTGAACATAGGGGCGGGACTTGCCATTGGAGTCGGCGCCATAGGCCCGGGTATCGGCATTGGGATACTGGCTTCGAAGGCAATGGAGGCCCTGGGCAGGAACCCGGACGCCGCCGGTCCCATCCAGCAGAACATGATTCTGGCCATCGCGTTCACGGAGGCCATCGCCATCTACGCCCTGGTCGTCGCGATCATCATCAAGTTCGTCTAGTACCATTTCCGTATGATTCTGGCGTATAGCAACCAGCCCCCCACCCCTGGGTTCCCGCTTTCGCGGGAATGACAGTTAGCGGTTGGAGTATGTCATCTTCATATGGATGCAGCATTAGGCGAGCGCGAGGGGGCGCCCGCCGGATTGGGGAGGGGTCAGAGGTGAAGGCATGGAGGCCCTGGGAGTCAACTTGCCCGGCCTGATTACGCAGTTAATCAGTTTCGGGATTCTAGGCGGCCTGGTCTTCGCCCTGCTCTATATCCTGTTTTTCAAGCGCCGATAAGCCGGCTGAGCGTAGAAATATCGGAAGTCGGAAGAAGGTCAGGTGAAGGCATGGAAGCCATAGGAATCAACGTAACGGGCCTGGTTACGCAGCTAATCAGCTTTGGGATTCTGTTCGGTGTCCTCTCGGCTTTGCTGTACAAGCCGGTCGTCAGGATGCTGGATGAGCGTTCGGAGCGGATAAGGGAGAGCCTGGAGGCGTCGGAGAGGGCGCAGGCGGAGGCGGCGAGTTCGCGCGAGGAGACGCAGCGGCAGTTGGACGAGGCGAGAGCCGAGGGCCAGCAGCTAATCGCGCAGGCGCGAGAGGTGGCGGACAGGTTCCGTGAGGAGGAGCTTGCGAAGGCCCGCGAGGACATCGCGGCGGAGCGCACGCGGGCGGAGGCGAACATCCAGCGCGAGCGTGACGCGGCCATCGAGGACCTGCGGCGCGAGTTTTCGGGTCTGGCGATAGTGGCAGCGGAGCGCGTGATACGGCGGTCGCTGGATGAGTCGGACCATAATGAATTGATAGAACAGGTGTTGGAAGAGGGCGCGCAGACGAATAGGCGGAATTAGTGGTCGAACCTGATCACCCCCATCCTAACCTTCCCCCATCAAGGGGGAAGGGACTTATGGAAGCGACATTTCCTCCATCGAGGGGGAAGGGGCTTTGGGAATCATCTAAAGAGAAGGTAGAGTAAATGCCTACGGCATCGGCAATAAGGTACGCGAAGGCAGTGTTTCAGTTGGCCGTCGAGCGGGACGAACTGGAGAACTGGCTGGAGGACCTTACCCAACTCGCGGATTCGATAACGAACCAGGAGTTCAGCGAGATTCTGTCCGCTCCGCGTGTGTCGTCGGAGCAGAAGGAGCAGATAGTGCGCGAGGCGCTGGGTTCGTCGGTCGGGCCGTTGGCGCTGAACCTGATGTTCCTGCTCACGAGCAGGGGGGCCGTTCATCGGCTCCCGGAGATCGCGGATAGGTACCAGGAGATGCTGGATGCTCACAGGGGCATCGAGCGCGCCGAGGTGGTGTCGGCGGTGCCACTGGACGACGGTCATCGGGACAGCGTGGCGGATATGCTGGCGCGGACGTCGGGCAAGGAGATCCGGCTCTCGACGCGGGTTGATCCCGAGATACTGGGCGGAATGGTGATTCGAGTGGGGGACAGGGTGATGGACGGGAGCGCGCGGACGCGGCTTCAGTCCATGCGCCGGGAGATGGCGCAGAGGCGGTGAGGTGGTGGGCATGGGCATATCCACGAAGGACACGAAGTTACACAAAGAAAGATAGTGTATATCCGCATACTATGATGGACGCCCACGAGGGGCGGCCCCTACGAAAGATTAGAAAAATTACATAAGTGAAACCGCAAAAGTCGGAAGTCCGTCAACCTGTGGATTCCCGCTTTCGCGGGAATGACGAAAAAGCTTAGGAATGGGACTTCCGCACAATCGTCTTCAAAGATGAAGCGCGCGAAGGCTGAATGGCATAGCGCAGATGGTCAAGAGACAGTTGCATAAGTCTGATTATTCTATTTCTTGGGAGTGGAGGGGTATCGAACCTGATCACCCCCATCCTAACCTTCCCCCGTCAAGGGGGAAGGGATTTATAGAAGCGACACTTCCCCGTCAAGGGGGAAGGGACTTTTGCAATCGTCTTATAGTCAATAGATAACGTTCCAGGGGAGGCCGAAATGGCGGTCAGAGGTCAGGATATAGCTTCGGTCATACGGAGCCAGATCGAGAACTGGGAACAGCAGCTCGAGTCGGTCAATGAAGGCACCGTGATAGAGGTGGGCGACGGAGTTGCCCAGGTCCACGGGCTTTCGGGCGCGGCCTACACCGAGTTGCTGGAGTTCGAGGGCGGCGTCATGGGAATGGCGCTGAACCTGGAAGAGGACTCGGTCGGCACGGTCATCATGGGCGACCCGCTGGCGGTCAAGGAAGGCTCCAGGGTTCGCAGCACGGGCCGCATCGTGGAGGTGCCGGTTGGCGACGGGCTTCTGAACCGCGTGGTCAGCGCGCTGGGCGAGCCGATGGACGGCAAGGGGCCGATAGAGTCCGCAGGGACGAAGCCTGTTGAGGTGGTCGCTCCCGACGTTTCGACGCGAATGTCGGTTGACACGCCGGTGCAGACGGGAATCAAGGCGGTTGACGCGATGATTCCGATTGGGCGCGGTCAGCGCGAGCTCATCATCGGCGACCGCTCGACCGGGAAGTCGGCTATCGCGCTGGACACTATCATCAACCAGCGCGGCGGCGACCTGATCTGCATATACGTGGCCATCGGCCAGAAGGCGAGCAAGGTGGCGCAAACGGTCGCCATGCTGGAACAGAACGGCGCGATGGACCATACCATCGTGGTGGCGGCGAACTCGGCGGACCCGGCTCCGCTCCAGTACCTTGCGCCATACGCGGGCTGCGCGATGGCGGAGTATTTCATGGACCAGGGGCAGGACGCGCTGATCGTGTATGACGACCTCTCCAAGCACGCCTGGGCGTACCGCGAGATGTCGCTTCTGCTGAGGCGTCCTCCCGGACGTGAAGCCTACCCCGGCGACGTCTTCTACCTGCACAGCAGACTGCTGGAGCGCGCGGCCAAGCTGGATGATGAACACGGCGGAGGCTCGATCACGGCATTGCCGATTATCGAGACTCAGGCGGGCGACGTTTCGGCCTATGTCCCGACGAACGTCATATCAATTACTGACGGCCAGATATATCTTGAGACGGAGCTTTTCAACTCCGGCATACGGCCTGCGGTGAATGCGGGGTTGTCGGTGTCGCGTGTGGGAAGCTCGGCGCAGACGCGGGCGATGAGAGCGGTCGCGGGAACGCTGAGGCTGGACTTGGCTCAGTACCGCGAGCTCGTTACGTTCGCGCAGTTCGGGACGGCGGACCTGGATCCTGCGACGCGAAGGCAGCTAGAGCGCGGTCAGCGGGCGACTGAGGTGCTGAAGCAGGGGCAGAGTGTTCCGCTTCCCATGGAGAAGCAGGTCGCTATCATGCACGCGCTGGTGAACGGGGCGCTGGACGACGTTGAGATAGCCAGGGTCATACCGTTCGAGGAGGCGTTCCACAGCTATATGGACGCGAATCACGCCGATCTTCTGGCGACGATACGGGAAGAGAGGATCATAAGCGACGAGTCAGGGGAGGCGCTGAACGCGGCGGTCCAGGATTTTAAGGACACGGTTCCGTATTAGGAGTGGTATTATTAGGGGTTATCTCGTATCAAGGGGCACCCCCATCCTAGCCTTCCCCCATTAAGGGGGAAGGGACTTTGGCCTACCACCCTTGTGAGCCTGTTGAGGAATAGGGATAAGGGCGCCCACAAGGGACGCCCCTGCGGTGTAGATGGAGTTTGCAGTTTAGAAAGCGCTGTGAAGCGCGTCGGCAGGAGGCGCTGAGATGACGACAACGAGTGAGTCTATCGCGCTTGCCAAGCTGAGGGAGGCGCATAGGGAAGAGTACGATTTCTATCTAAAGCACGCGAAGAAGAACCATGTCAAAGACTGGAAGGACCTTCCTGGTTTCCCTATCAGGTTGCAGTCACTCTGCCTGGCCAAGTATATAGACGCCGCGCTGGAAATAGCCGAGTACGAACCGGACGAAGGGATGATAGTCGCTAGGGTGCCCGGGTTGCAGGGGGCATTCACTCAGGGCGAAGACTACGAAGACGCGAAAGAGATGCTGGCGGACGCGATAGAAGGCAATGTACTCATAGCGCTGCAAATGGGATGGGAAATTCCGCCTATTCCCTGTTCAAAGATAAAGATGGAAATTGTCGAGATTGGCTCGGCTTAGGCGGAATGGATTCCCGCGAAAGCGGGAATGACGGTGGGGAGTGCGGGAATGGTGATATACAGGCTACCGCCGAGATTCATGTCATAGTCAGAATGAAATGGTATAAGGACAGGACCGAGAACTATGGTCGCCAGCGTAAGGCAGTTGAGACGGCGGATTCGCAGTGTGGAGAACACGGCGAAGATAACCAAGGCTATGTCTATGATAGCGGCGTCGAAGATGCGGCGCGCGCAGGAGTCGGCGCTGAGCGGCAGGCCGTATTCGGATGACCTGAATATGATGCTGGCTCACCTGGCGGCGCAGCCGGTGGAGGATGAGGACAATATCCATCCGCTGCTCAAGACGCGCGGGGTCGAGAGGGTGGAGGTTATCGTCATCACGCCGGACAGGGGTCTGACGGGCGGGCTGAATTCCAATATCAATCGCGCGGCGGGCCAGTTCATTTCGGACTATGGCGACAACGCGCGGGTCATCGCGGTGGGCAAGAAGGGTCGGGACTTCATGGTCAGGTACGGCGTGAACGTCCGCGCGGTGTTTACGGATATCAGCGACAGGCCGTCCATCCTGGACGTAACGCCAATCGCGCACCTGGCGGTGGAGTCATACGAGTCGGAAGAGGTTGACGCGGTGTATGTGGCATACGCGAAGTTCATCAACACGACCTCGCAGAACGCGGTGGTGGAACAGCTTCTGCCAGTGCAGCCGTCGGAACTGCGTCCGCAGGAGCAAGTCGGGTATATATATGAACCGAGTCCGGCAGAGGTGCTAACGGAACTTCTGCCGCGCTACATGGAGATGCAGATATTTCACGCGCTGCTGGAAGGCATCGCCAGCGAGCAGTCGGCCAGGATGGTCGCCATGAGGAGCGCGACGGACAACGCGAACGCGATGATAGATGACCTGACGCTGGTGATGAACAAGGCGCGGCAGGAATCTATTACGACTGAACTTCTGGATATTGTTGGCGGAGCGGCGGCGGTGGAGGCGTAGATTGTAATGTTTGGGGTTTCACCCCCATCCTAACCTTCCCCCATCAAGGGGGAAGGGACTTTAGTGGTACGTTTGCATACTTCTATGAAAGAGTGTGGGAATGACGAGTGAGGGTTTCACCCCCATCCTAGCCTTCCCCCGTCAAGGGGGAAGGGACTTTGATGAAGAGCGGTAATCGCCCTGAAACGGGAGAGTTGAACAATATGGCAAACGGAAAGATCACCCAGGTTATCGGAACAGTCGTGGACGTCGAATTCCCGCCCGAAGATATGCCCTCGATCTTCAACGCGCTCGAGACCGAGATAGGCGACGACAAGCTGGTGCTCGAGGTCGAACAGCACGTCGGGAACAACTGGGCGCGCTGTCTTGCGCTCGGGCCGACCGAGGGGCTGATTCGCGGCGTTGACGTAGTGGATACGGGCGCGCCGGTGGCGGTGCCAGTGGGCGACCCGACGCTGGGTCGGCTGTTCAACTGCCTGGGGCAGACGCTGGACAACCTGGAAGAGATAGACGGCGGAGACAACTGGCCGATCCACCGCAAGCCGCCGAGCTTCGAGGAGCAGGCGACCGAGATCGAGATGCTCGAAACGGGCCTGAAGGTCATGGACCTGATAACGCCGTTCACCAGGGGCGGAAAGGTCGGCGCATACGGAGGCGCGGGCGTCGGAAAGACGGTCGTCATCCAGGAGCTCATCCGCAATATCGGCACCGTTCACCAGGGGGTGTCGGTGTTCGCGGGCGTGGGCGAACGCTCGCGCGAGGGCAACGACCTGTGGCATGAGATGCAGGAGTCCGGCGTTCTGAGCAACACGGTGCTTGTCTTCGGCCAGATGAACGAGCCTCCGGGAATTCGCGCGCGCGTCGCGCTCACCGGTCTCACGATGGCCGAGTACTTCAAGGAAGAGCGCGGCCAGGACGTGCTTATGTTCATTGACAACGTGTACCGCTACATCCTGGCGGGCATGGAGGTGTCGGCTCTGCTGGGTCGTATGCCTTCGGCGGTGGGCTACCAGCCCACTCTGGCGACGGAGATGGGCGCCCTCGAAGAGAGGATCACATCCTCCAGGAGCGGCTCGATCACGTCGTTCCAGGCGATATACGTGCCTGCTGACGACTACACCGACCCGGGCATCGTTACCACGTTCGGACACCTGGACGCGGTGGTGTCGCTGGACCGCGCGATCTCCGAGCAGGGGCTGTACCCGGCGGTTGACCCGCTTTCGAGCTTCTCCAGGATCCTGGAGCCTGCGGTCGTGGGCCAGGAGCACTACGACGTGGCTCGCGGAGTTCAGCAGGTGCTCCAGCGTTACAGCGACTTGCAGGACATCATCGCGATTCTGGGCATCGAGGAGCTATCCGAAGAGGACAGGCTCACGGTGTCCCGCGCCAGGAAGGTGCAGAGGTTCCTCTCTCAGCCGATGTTCGTGGCGGAGCAGTTCACGGGTCAGGAAGGCCGCTACGTGGCCATCCGGGACACGGTGCGCGGCTTCAAGGAAATCCTGGACGGCGAGCACGACGATCTGCCGGAGCAGGCTTTCTACATGGTCGGCCCGATTGAGGAGGCGGTGGAGAAGGCGGAGAGGATGCAGGCGGAGAACTAGAGGGGTAGTGTTGAAAGTGATCGCACTTACGTTTGGGATTTCACCCCCATCCTAACCTTCCCCCATCAAGGGGGAAGGGATTTTTGCCTACCTCCTTGTGAGCCTTAGAGGGTGACAGATAACCAAGAGGCTTTACCATGCCCGATATGACACTGGAAATCGTAACTGCCGAGAGGGTGGTGTACTCAGAGGAGATTGACTTCCTCGTGGCGCCCGGCTCGGATGGCGAGCTTGGGGTACTGCCCAGGCACGCCCCTCTGCTGACCACGCTGGACCCCGGAGAGATACGGGTGACGGTGGACGGCGAAGAGACCTATATGTTCGTCAGCGGCGGCTTCCTGGAGGTGCTGGGCAACAGGGTGACTATCCTGGCCAACGCAGCGGAACAGGTGGACGAGATTGACGAAGAGCGCGCCGAGATCGCGTTGCAGCGGGCGCAGGAGCGTATCGCTTCGGCGCCGGCGGACATGGACCTGGAACGGGCTCTGGCCTCGATGCGGCGGTCGGCTGCGAGGCTGGGCGTGGCGCGGCGTCGCAGAAGAGCGAGGCGTGGAGATCAGCCGCCGCAGTAGGGTCGGGCTTCTATCTGGCCTTCAGGTAGAAGGTCATTGACTGGAGTGAGAGCACCGGGTCTATGTTTCGCACCACGATTCCCTGGGGTACGTAGGGCGCGATTGGGGCGTAGTTGAGGATGCCCTTGATGCCGTTGTCCACCAGTTGGTCTATAACCGTCTGGGCCTGCTCGGATGGGACGGCGACGATACCAATTGACACGCCCATGTTGTTGACCACGTCGGCGAGTTCTCTCATGGGCCGCACGGTGAATTCCCCGACGCTGTTCCCTACCTGGTCTTCGGAGCTGTCGAAGGCCGCGACTATGGTGAATCCCTCTGGGGCGAAGCCGGTGTAGTTTATGATGGCGCGTCCGAGCCTGCCGACTCCCACCAGGCACGCGGCCCAGTCCTCGGTAAGGCCCAGGATGTCGCGGAGTTCATCGAGCAGTACCCGCAGACAGTAGCCGCGCCCCTGCTTTCCGAACTTGCCGAAGTAGCTCAAGTCTTTCCTGATCTGCGCGGGCGTCATGTGAAGCCGCTCCCCAATCTGCTGGGAACTGACTACCTCGACCCCCTCGCGCTGGAGTTGGAGCAACGCCCTTATGTACAGGGGCAGTCGCAGTACGACAACTTCAGGGACTTCGCTCGATTGCATCGAATCTCTCATTGATATATTTAATAGAGTATATAATCTTGAACGCCAATTGTGAATAGTGTAACAAGGGGAGGCTAGGGCCTTTTCATTATCCAATGTTCGTATATTCAAGGCAGCGTAATCACCCTCACCCCAACCCTCTCCCTGGGGGAGCTGGTAGGGGTAGGCATTGAAGTTGGATTGGCGGAGTCACCCCCATCCTAACCTTCCCCCATCAAGGGGGAAGGGACTTTTGCCTACCGTTGTGAGCCCTGAGGGGGCTGTTGACTGACCTGTTTCCTGAAAACGAAAAGACCCTGCTAATCACCTCCGGATAAACCCCAATCCTGACAAAATCCTGTAAACTAACGACCGAAAATTGCAAATTGAACCGAAAGGAGACCCTTCAATGCACCTGCTAGAAGTCCTAAACCCCATCGGACAGCAGCGCGGACTGCTGAACGCCATGACCATAAGCGACAGGCCCCAATCACTGGACGACAAGACCGTCGGTCTGCTGTGGAGCGGCACCCACGGCGGCGACCTCGCCCTGAGGCGGACCGGCGAGATGCTCCAGGAGCGCTTCGACAACGTAACCGTCAACTTCTACACCGGCGGCAACTATCCCGCGCCGCCGCCCATCGTCCAGCAGGCAGCGAGGGAGTGTGACGTCGTCATCGGCGCCACAGCCGATTGAGGGACGTGCGCGTCGTGGATGGTCCACGACATGATCGAAATCGAGAAGACGGGCAAGCCCGCAATCCCGATTGTATCCGGGCGCTTCGAGGAAGACGCCATAGCCAGCTCCCGCGCATTCGCCATGCCGGACCTCCAGTTCGTCATAGTGCCGCGCATCTACCGCAACCTGGCCCCCGAACTCTGCATAAGCCAGACCGAGGCCGTGATAGACGACATAGTAGAGGTACTCACCGTTGACCAGGCGCACGAACGCCGGGAGCGCGACACCACAACCCCCACCGAGCGCTTCGAGGGCGAAGACCGCTGGGACGCCATTCTCAAGATGAACGAACAGTGGCTCCTGCGCGACTGGGGCGACTCCCTGGTCATGCACCCGCCCACGCCGGAAGCCGTCGCCGAACTGGTCGCCGGAACAGGACTCGACCGCGACGACCTGGTGTGCGATATGCCACCCGGCTTCGGACTCGCCACCGTAGAGAAGATAGCCATCAACGCCGCCATGGCCGGCGCTACGCCCGAGCAGATGCCCGTCATAATCGCCGCGGTCAAGGCGCTCTCCGAGGTCGGTTCGCACGGCGGCAAGTCGCTGCTCATGTCCACCAGCCCACACGCCCCGATGCTCGTCGTCAACGGCCCAATCGCCAAAGAACTCGGCATCAACCCGCGCTCCGGCCTGGGCCCGGGACGCGACAACCGCGTCAACATAACCATCGGCAGGGCATTCTCACTATGCCTGCGTAACCTCGGCTACTGGTATCCGGGCCAGATGGACATGGACACCATCGGCACCACCCGAAAGTTCGTCCACTGCGTCGCCGAAAACGAGGACATGTCCCCTTGGCAGCCCTTCCACGTTGACCAGGGCTTCCGCGCCGACGAAAGTACCGTCAGCGTCTTCATCACCGACGGCGAACTCGACGTCCAGGACCAGGGCAACACCTCAGCCGAGGGCCTGCTCAAGACCATCGCCTACGGCTCCACCTTCGGAACGCGTGGACTGGGCGCGAGCCACGGCTCCGAGCGGCTGATCTTCATGCCCCCGGACGTTGCCCGGCCCGTCGGAGGGGAGGGCTTTTCCAAGCAGGAGACCAAGCAGTTCATCCACTTCCATGCCAACGACAGCCTGGGCAAGATGATCCAGTACATGCCCATAGACGACGCCCGCGTCGGAGCGCAGTGGAAATGGCTTGAGGGCCTCACCGAACAGGAGCGGCTGGACATAACCGTCCCCGTCCTCGAGAGCGTTGACCGCTGGTACATCGTCGTAGTCGGCGCCGACCGCGCCAAGACCCTGGTCATGCCCACCGGCGAGGGCGCGGCCACCGTCGGCATAGACCAGTACAGGCCGTAACCGTGCCAACCGAATAAAGTTCCCTCTCCCTTGAGGGCTGAGAGGGGTAGTCATTGAAGTTGAATTGGCGGAGTCACCCCCATCCTAACCTTCCCCCATCAAGGGGGAAGGGACTTTTGCCTACCCTTGTGAGCCCATCAAGGGGAAGGGACTTTTGCCTACCCTTGTGAGCTCCCTTAAGGGGGAAGGGACTTTTGCCTACCCTTGTGAGCTCCCTTAAGGGGGAAGGGACTTTTACCTACCCTTGTGAGCCCTGAGGAGGGCTGAGAGGGGTAGGTATTGAACTTAGATTGACGGAGTCACCCCCATCCCCGTATCGAGTACGGGGCAGGCTCTAACCTTCCCCCATCAAGGGGGAAGGGACTTTTGCCTACCCTTGTGAGCTCCCTTAAGGGTGAGGGGCGGGATTGCAGCGGCGGGTCGTCGGACGCTCATATCAGCTTGGTCGGTGAGGGCGCTCGATCATTTCCATGATATAATTGCTTCCAGCAAGGAGAAGCCATGGTCACCCAAGCCCCGGCAGCCATAATCTACCCCGAAACGGACGGTATGCCATTGCCCGACGGAGAAACCCAGGCGCCCCA